>JAISJC010000014.1 GCA_031261745.1 Oscillospiraceae bacterium | reverse complement strand
TTTTCGTGCGCCGCGGAATACTCATTCTCCTTGCCCTGCAAGGGCTTTTCGGCGAGGTTCCACACGCGGTCGAGGAAACGCTTGCAGCCCTTGACGGCGTTGGACGACCAGGGGGCGGTCTTTTCAAAGTCGCCGATGAACATAATGTAAAGGCGCAGCGTGTCCGCGCCGAATTCGTCCACAATGTCGTTCGGATTGATGACGTTTCCGCGCGATTTGGACATTTTTTGCCCGTCCTCGGCGAGAATCATACCGTTCGAGGTGCGTTTCGCGTACTGCTCCGCCGTCGGCACCACGCCGATATCGTACAGAAATTTGTGGCAGAACCGCGAGTACAAAAAGTGCAGCGTCGTATGCTCCATTCCGCCGTTGTACCAGTCCACGGGCGTCCAGTAGTCGAGCGCGCCGCGCGACGCGAGTGCGTCCGCGTTCTTCGGGTCAGTGTACCGCAGGTAGTACCAGTTTGACCCCGCCCAGTTCGGCATTGTGTCCGTTTCGCGCTTCGCGGGACCGCCGCAATGCGGGCAGGTCGTCGCAATCCACTCCGTCATCGCCGCGAGCGGCGATTCGCCCTCGTCCGTCGTTTCGTAGTTCTCAACGTCGGGCAGGCGCAGCGGCAGCTCGCTCTCCGGCACGGGAACGTAGCCGCAATGCTCACAATGGACCATAGGAATAGGTTCGCCCCAGTAACGCTGGCGCGAGAAAACCCAGTCGCGCAGCTTGAAATTGACCTTTTGCTCGCCGAGCTTTTGCTCCGTGAGCCACTGCGTTATCTTGATTTTCGCCTGTTCGACGGCCAGTCCGTTGAGGAAGCCGGAATTGACCATAACGCCCGCTTCGCAATCGGTAAACGCCTCTTTTTCAATGTCGCCGCCGGCGACGACCTCGATTATCGGCAGACCGAATTTCTTCGCAAACTCCCAGTCGCGCGTGTCGTGACCCGGAACGGCCATAATCGCGCCCGTTCCGTAGGTCGCGAGGACGTAATCGGAGATGAAAATCGGAATTTCGCCGCCCGTCACGGGATTGATTGCGGCTACTCCCGCAAGGCGGACGCCGGTTTTGTCCTTCGCCATTTCCGTGCGCTCAAAGTCGGATTTGCGCGCCGCCGCCGTCTGATATTCGCGAACCTCCGCGAGGTTCGTCAGCTTGCTCTCCCACGATTTTATCGCGGCGTGTTCCGGCGAGATGACCATATATGTCGCGCCGAAAAGCGTGTCGGGGCGCGTCGTGAAAACGCGCAGGGAATCCCCCGAAGTCGTTGCGAAATCGACCTCCGCGCCGTAGCTGCGTCCGATCCAGTTGCGCGTTTGAATCCGCCCGCGCTCAATGAAATCAACGGTGTCGAGGTCGTCGAGAAGCCTGTCGGCGTAGTCGGTGATTTTCAGCATCCACTGGCTCTTTTCGCGGCGGACAACCTCGCTGCCGCAACGCTCGCACACGCCGTTTACGACTTCCTCGTTCGCGAGGACGCACTTGCACGAGGTACACCAGTTCACGGGCATACTCGCCTTGTACGCCAGTCCGCGCTCGAACATTTTGATGAAAATCCATTGCGTCCACTTGTAATATTCGGGTGACGACGTGTCAATCACGCGGTCCCAGTCGAAGCTGTAACCGAGCATTTTCAGCTGGCTTGTGAACGTCGCGATATTCCGTTCCGTGACGACTGTCGGGTGGATTTTATTTTTGATTGCGAAGTTCTCCGTCGGCAGTCCGAATGAGTCAAAACCTATTGGAAACAGGACGTTATAGCCCTGTTTGCGACGTTTGCGCGCGACGATATCCATCGCCGTGTACGGGCGCGGATGCCCGACGTGAAGCCCGTCGCCCGACGGGTACGGAAACTCCACCAAACCGAAGAATTTCGGCTTATCCGAGCCGTTGGACGCGGCGAACGGTTTGGTTTCCTCCCAAATCTTCTGCCACTTTTTTTCTATTTGCGTGAAATCGTATTTCATTCCGTAACCCACTCCTTGATGTCAACAGTTTCGGCGTCACCCCATAGGCGTTCGAGGTTATAGAACTCGCGCAAATCTTTGAGGAACAGGTGTATCACGACGGCTCCGAAGTCCACGAGAACCCAGCCGCCAGAGCGGTAGCCCTCTGTGCGCGGAATGTCCTCTCCCCTGTCGCGCAACGCTTTTTCGGCTTCGTCGGCGAGGGTTTTAATCTGTGTCGTGCTGGTTGCGGTGCAGATGATGAAGTAGTCCGCAAGCACGGTGAGGTCGCGCGTTTTGAGAACCTTGATGTCCTGCGCTTTCTTGGAATCGAGCGCGCGGACGGCGATTTCGGCCATTTCGGCGGGGGTCAGTTGTGTTGTCGGCATATTATTTTCCTTTATTCGTTAAACTTCCGGTAACGCCGGAGCAAAATCTTCGGGCTGCGTGGGGACCGGCGTCGGGTCGTCGGGCGTTGTAATAGGGAGCCACAAATCCGGCGTTTCCTCCGCCGGCGTCGTGGTCGGTGCCTCTGTCACCTCCGGATAGTTCGGCGTCGGGGTTGTGGTCGTTCCGCCTGTGCCGTCCGTCGGGAGCGGAGACGCGTCGCCGTCCGTCGGCTCCGGCGGCGTTTCGGACGGTACGGGCGTCGGCGTCACCGTCGGTTTAGGCGTGGTGGTGGAGCTTGAAGAGCCGCCCTTGCCCCAGCTCTCGTTGCCCTCGTAATGTCCGTCTGTGACGTAGATATTGCCCTTTGCGTCCCTGGTGTAGATGCTGACGTTTTTCAGCGTTATCGGCACGGAGAACGGATTGAGCTTTTCGTTGATGAGTTTCAGCCAGTCCTCAATGTAAATAGTGACGTAGGAGGAGCCGTTCACGCGGTCATTGGTGTTCGCGGGGAGCGTCGTGAAGCTGATGTTCTCCTTGTCGAGCTTGAACAGCTCCTGCGCGAACCATTTGAGGTTGTCGAGCGAGAGATTTGTCTTGACGTGTTTGAGGAAGATTTTGGCGACGTCCGTGACTTTAATTGTGCTTTTCTTCGCGAGAATCTGCTCCGCGGCGGTCATCAGGAATTTCTGCTGCGTCTCAATGCGTCCGATGTCGCCGGTGGCGTAGCCGTTTTCGCCGAGACGGAAACGGACGACGCCGAGAGCATCCTTGCCGTTGAGGTGGTGCGGACCCTTGGAGATGTGGACGCTGAAATTATCCGCGTCGTCGTAGTCCATATTGCGCGGCACGTCGAAATCCACGCCGCCGACAGCGTCAACAATCGCGGCGAACGCGTCGAGGCTCACGACGATATAGAAATCGGATTCGTAACCGAGAATGTCGGCGAGTTTCGTCACCGCGCCCTCCGCGCGTGAGTCCTTAGGTGCGTTGGCGTAGAGCGTGTTGGCCTTTTTGACGCTCCACGAGACATTGACGAGCGTGTCACGCGGGATATTCACGACGTCGAGCGAGTGCTTTACCGTGTCGAGCGTCGCGACCATTATCACGTCGGTGTTCAGCCCGACCTTGTCGGTGCCGAGTACGGCGAACGTGTACTTGCCCTCAATGCGGCTGACGCCCAAATCCTCGTCGGGCGCGGCACCGTCGTCGGTTGTGACAGCCTCTGCGTCGGTGCCGTTCGGAGCGTGCGGGCGCGTGGGACTCAGGGTGACGGGGGGCGCGCCGCCGTCGCTTTTTAAGTACGCGTAACCGCCGATACCGAGAGCGGCGATTACGACGACGATTGAGATGATTACGCGCAGAATGCGCTGCGAAATGGGCAGTTTTGCGAGGTGCTTGCTTTTTCCCGTTTTACCTGATATTTTCATTTTTGTTGTCCTTTATTTAAGTGAGTTCATTGCGCCGAGGGTGTTTGTGTCAATTGCCAGACCGCGCTCCGTCAGGTCATCGACGGTCATTTGCAGGCCGAGAAGCATTGCGGCGTCAATGTCGCGGTACGCCAGCGCGCGCAGTTTCTCCACGCCGTCAAAGTCGCGGTTCGGCTCCATATAGTCCGCGAGGTAGATGATTTTTTCGAGCAGCGTCATACCCGCGTGTCCCGTAGTATGCCACTTTATAGCGGATTTTACTGCATCGGAGACGTTAAAACGCTCCGCGGCAAGCTCCGCCGCCGTGTGTCCGTGGAGGATTTTCGGCGTTGAGCGCGATAGCTCGTCGAGGGCGATGCCGTAACGGTCGCACAGCGCGAGCTGCGCTTCGGCGTCGAGCCGCTTTGTGATATCGTGCAGAATCGCGCCCTCGCGCGCTTCGTCAAGGCTTGCGCCCCAGCGGCGGGCAAGGCAGACGGCCTCTCCCTCGCACCCCGCGACGTGGCGGATACGCTTGTCGTCGAGGAGCCTGTATGCTTCAAGTCGGAGCCAGTCAAAATTCGGCTTCGCTCCGAACAGACCATTCTCTATTATATACGAATAAACCAAATAGTCAAGATGCCGCGTCCAATTTCGTGAAATGAGTTCCTCGCGCAGCTCCGACGAAGAGGTTTCAATCGTGTCGTTGCGGATGATTTCCACCGCGACGCCGAGCGATTTAAGGCGGGCGGCTTCGGCGGCGATTTGCGCTTCCAAGTGAAACAGGCGCAGGGTGACGGCGGGGGTTGCGCGGCGGAAAATCTCGTTCGCGTCCTTCCACCTCGACAGCGTGAGGAACATATCCGTACCGACGACCAGGTAAAATTCCGCGTCGGGATAGACCCCGCAAAGTTCGCGGAGCGTATCAATCGTGTAACTCTCGCCGGTGCGGCGGACCTCGATATCGGAGATTTCGCAGTTCGGCACGTCGCGGAACGCGAGGCGCGTCATTTCAAGGCGTTGAAGCGCGGTCGGACTGCCCTCCGGAAGCACCTTGTGCGGCGGGGTGCCGGACGGGATTACGATCAGTTTATCCAGTTCAAGCTGGCGCGCGCTTGACCGCGCCGCGTCCAGATGACCCGCGTGCGGTGGGTTGAACGAGCCGCCGAGAATGCCGATTTTCATATGAAATACCCCATAAAAGTCCTATTTCACTAAGCGAATGCGCTTTTCCTTGTCGATTTCGCGGTTCTCCTTGTACAGCACGAAGCGTGAGCCGATTGTCTGCACCGTCTCGGCGAGACACGCCTGCGAGAGCGCGTCTGCGGCCTCCTTCGCGGTCAGCCCCGCGGTTTCAAGGACGCGGCACTTGATGATTTCGCGCACTCGGAGCGCGTCGGCGACGGTTTTAACCGTGTTGTCCGAAATGCCGTCCTTGCCGACCTGTAAAATCGTTTCGAGCGGGTTTGCGAGCGCGCGCAGCTGTGCGCGCTGACGTGAATTTAACATATTATAGCTCCTTATAGTCCGTTAATTTTGCGATGAACGCCCGCAGGGCGTTGCCGCGGTGTGATATCGCGTGCTTTTCCTCAGGGTTCAGCTCCGCCATTGTCCGGTCGAGGGCGGAAACGACGAAAATCGGGTCGTAGCCGAAGCCAAATTCGCCGCGCGGCTGCGCTGCGATTTCGCCGCGGCACTCCCCCGCCGCCGTGATTTCGGAGCCGTCGGGAAATGCGCAGACGATTGCACACGCGAAGTGCGCCGCGCGGTCGGTCACGCCGTCGAGCCTGCCGAGAAGGTAGATGTTGTGTTCGTGCGGGTTCATCCACAACCCGCCGAACCGCGCGGAATACACGCCGGGCGCGCCGTTCATCGCGTCCACGCACAGCCCCGAATCGTCCGCAATCGCGGGCAAACCCGTTGCCGCGCAGTAGGCGCGGGCTTTCAGTCGGGCGTTATCCTCAAACGTCGCGCCCGATTCGTCAACGTCAAGCTCAATGCCCAAATCGTCGGGTGACATCAGTTCGAGGCTGAGCGGGGTCAGCATTTCGCGCAGCTCACGCAGCTTGCCGCGGTTCGTCGTCGCGAGGACGAATTTTGTATAACTCACGACAGCAACGCCTCCGCGAATTCGCGCGCGTCGAACGGAATCAGGTCGTCAATCCCCTCGCCCACGCCGATGAGCTTCACGGGGACGCCGAGCTGTGACGCGATTGCGATGACAATCCCGCCCTTGGCCGTGCCGTCGAGCTTTGTGAGGACGATGCCGGTAATTCCGGCGGCGTTCTTAAACTCTTTCGCCTGGATAAGACCGTTTTGGCCGGTCGTCGCGTCGATTACGAGCAGGGTTTCGCGCGTGGCGTCCGGCATTTCACGGTCGATTACGCGGCTTATTTTCGCAAGCTCGTTCATCAGATTGGACTTGTTGTGGAGCCGTCCCGCCGTGTCGCAGATAATCACATCAACGCCGCGAGCCTTTGCGGCACTAAGTCCGTCGAAGATTACGGCGGCGGGGTCCGCGCCCTCGCCGTGCTTGATAATCTCAACGCCGCTTCGCTCTGCCCAGATGGAAAGCTGCTCCGCCGCCGCCGCGCGGAACGTGTCCCCGGCGACGAGCAGGACGCGCTTGCCCTCGGATTTGTACTTCGCGGCGAGCTTGCCGATTGAGGTAGTTTTGCCGACGCCGTTCACGCCGATGACGAGGATAATCGTCGGATTAGTTGCGGCGATTTGCGTGTCGCCGACGGAAATCTGCTCCGTGAGAATCTCCGCGAGGGCGTTTTTAATGTCCTCGCCGGAGCGGTAGCCGTTGAGTTTTGTGACCTCGCGCAGACGCTCGACCGCCTCGACGGCGGCGTCAACGCCGACGTCGGCGAGAATCAGCGTCTCTTCAAGCTCCTCATAAAACTCGTCGTTCGCGCCCGTGAACGACGCGAACATTCCCGAAAGGCGCGCCGTCGCGGTCTTTGTCGTCTTGGACAAGCCCTGCTTGATTTTATCGAAAAAACCCATTATTTTACAATCCTTTCCGCGTCGTCGAGGTCAAGCGTGATTATGCGCGACACGCCGCGCTCCTGCATCGTCACGCCGTAAAGCACGTCGGCCTCTTCCATTGTGCCACGGCGGTGAGAGATGACAATCATCTGCGATTTCACGCTCATTTTCCGCATATAATCGGCGAAACGGACGACATTCGCGTCGTCGAGCGCGGCCTCAATCTCGTCGAGGACGACGAACGGCGCGGGGCGGATTTTCAGTATCGCGAAGTACAGCGCGATTGCCGCGAACGCCTGTTCGCCGCCGGAGAGGAGCGTGATAGTCGTGAGCTTTTTGCCGGGCGGCTGCGCCGTGATTTCAATACCGCAGCCGAGAACGTCGTCGGGGTCGTCCAGCGTAAGCGTCGCCGTGCCGCCGCCGAAAAGCTCGACGAAAGTCTCGGAGAATTTTTCCTTGATTTCCAAGAACCCGTCCGAGAATATGCGCTGCATTTCCGCCGTAATATCCGCGATTATCGCGTCCAATTCGCGTTTTGCGTTCTCCACGTCGTCGCGCTGGGACGAGAGGAACTCAAACCGCGTGTTCACACGCTCAAATTCTTCGATTGCGCCGATATTCGGGTTGCCGAGCTTTGAAATCTCGCCGCGCAGCTCGCCGACGCGGCGGTTCGCCGCGTTTGTGTCCGGCAGCTCCTGCGCCTGCGCCACCGCGTCGCCGCGCGTCATCTCATAGGAGTCCCAGAGGCGGTCGATAATGCGCTTTTCCTCGGCCTCGCGGCTCGTTTTCTGCTGTTCGATGCGGGAGCGTTCGCGCTCCAAATCCATCGTCTCCTTGGACTGCTCGCGGCTGCGGCGGTCCAGCTCGGAGCGTTTTTGTTCGAGTTCGAGTTTGCGCGTGACGATTGCCGCGCTCTGCTCCGTCTGCGCGTCGATTTTTGCGCGCAGTTCCGCGCTCCGTGTCTCCGCAGCGTCGAGTTCGGCGCGGAGCGCGGCGTTTTGGGTTGCGAGAGATTCTGCGGTTTCGCGCTGTGACGCGGCGGAGCCGAGGAAGCCGTCGCGAATCTCGCGCAGCTCCGTAATGGACTGCGTAACCGCGTCGGTTTCCGCGTCAAACGCGGCTACGGCGGCGCGCTTTTCGGAGATTTGCGCGTTAATCGTTTCGCGGCGTTCCTCGACCGCGCCGAGCGCGGTTTCACGGGATGCGATTTCAACTTTGAGCGTCGCAATTTCAGTTTCAAGCGCGGACAGCTCCGCGCGGAGATTTTCGGTGTCTTTTGTGTTATCGGCTGACTTGGCGCGCAAGTCTTCAATCTGAGATTTCAGGTCGGCGAGCGCGCTCTCGCGCTCCGAAACTAAGCGGACGGCGGCGTCAAGTTCGTTCTGCGCGCGCATCGAGGCGTCGTCGGCCGCGAGCTTTTCGGCCCGCGCGGATTCCAACTCAAACTCTGCGGCGGCTCGCTCGCGCTCACGCTCGTCGCGCTCATTTTTCGCGGCTTTTGCGTCGACGCCGAGGGCGGCGATTTTCTCACGCAGACGCGTCAATTCGCCGGCGCGGGAGATAATGCCGGAGCCGCGCGCCGTCGAGCCGCCGGTCATTGCGCCGCCGGCGTTTATGACCTGACCGTCGAGCGTGACGACCTTGAATTTAGCGGAATATTTGCGCGAAACGGCGATTGCGCTGTCGAGATTATCGACGATTGCGACGCGGCCGAGCAGACTCGCGAGAACGTCGCGGAATTTGCTGTCAAAATTGCACAATTCGAGGGCAATGCCCTCAAAACCGGCCTCGTTATCGAGTCCGCGCTCGTTGAGGATATTGCCGCGGACGGTGGAAATCGGGAGAAATGTGGCGCGCCCGCCGTCGCGGCGGCGGAGCATATTGATGGCGGCCTTGCCGTCCTCCTCGCTCTCGACTATGACGCTCTGGACGCTGCCGCCGAGGGCCGTTTCGATTGCGAGGGCGTACTTATCGTCGGTTTGAAGCAAACTGCCCGCCGTGCCGTAGATGCCTTTTAACGCGCCGCGCTGCGCGTCCTGCATTACGAAACGCACGGACTTGTTGTACCCCTCAAAATCGCGCTCCATATCCGTGAGCATCTTTTCGCGCGTCTGAACAGCGTCCAGCTCTGCCGCGAGCTTGGAGGCGCGGGCCTCCGCGTCGGCGGCTTTTTCGCGGCGTGAGGTCACGCGCAGCTCATAGCCGCGCATCGCGTTTTGAAGCTCTGCGGCGGCGTTTGCGGTTGTTTTTGCTTCCTCATCGGTTACGTGTAGTTCCGATTTCGCGGCGGCAATAGCCTCGTCAAGTGCGTAAATGTCCGACGCGGCGGCGGTTTCGCGGTCGTATAAATCCTGCGCGGACACGGACAGCGCGGTAATCCGCGCGCGCGTATCGGCGGCGGAGAGCGCGGCGGTGCGCTCGCGCTCCGCGATGAGCAGGGCTTCGCGCTCCTCCCCCTCCGCCTGCGCGAGCAGGGTTTCGCGGTCGCGTTCAAGCTCCGCGATTGCGGCGAAAGTTGATTCGCGCGACGCGGATAACTCGGCGATTCGCGTTTCGCGCTCCGAGATTTGGGCGGTGACGGATTCCTCACGCGTCGTCTGGCGCGTGAGGTCAAGATTTATGCTCTCGATTTGCGTGGAATTGTTCTCAATTTTCACGCGCAGCTCGGCGGCGACCGTGTTCAGTTCCGCGAGGGAGCGTTCGAGCGCGGCACTGTCGGCGCGAATTGCGTCCGCGTCCGTTTCCGTGCGGCGGCGGTCCGCTTCAAGCTCCTCAATGTCGGCGTAGAGCCGCTCCGAGGCGGCGGAAGCCTTTGCGATTGCGGCCTCGGCGGACAGGAGGTCAATGTCGGATTTGACGATTTCCTCGCGCAGACGTTCGAGCTGTTTCGCCCAGAGCGAGACTTCGAGCGCGCGCAGTTCGTCGCGTAAAATCAGGAATTTCCGCGCGGTCTCTGATTGCTCGCGCAGGGGCGCGAGCGTGAGTTCGAGTTCCGAGATTTTGTCGTTGATGCGCAACAGGTTTTCCTGCGCCGCTTTGAGCTTGCGCTCCGATTCCTCGCGGCGGTGGCGGTAGCGCGAAATGCCGACAGCCTCCTCAAAAATCTCGCGCCTGTCGGTGCTGCGGACGGACAGAATTTCGGCGATTTTGCCCTGACCGATGACGCTGTAACCCTCGCGGCCGAGACCGGTGTCCATCAGAATTTCCAGTATGTCGCGCAGGCGCGCGGGCTTGCGGTTTAAGTAATATTCGCTCTCGCCGGAGCGGTAATAGCGGCGCGTGAGGACGATTTCCGTGTTCTCGATATCGAGCGTGCCGTCGAGGTTGTCGAGGATCAGGGACACCTCGGCGAAGCCGGTCTGCGTGCGTTTTTCCGTGCCGCCGAAGATGACGTCCTCCATTTTGCCGCCGCGCAGAGCCTTGGTCGATTGTTCGCCCGTGACCCATTTGATTGCGTCGGCGATGTTGGACTTGCCGGAGCCGTTGGGGCCGACGATGACCGTGACGGGCTTGTCAAACGACAGGCGTGTCTTGTCGGGAAAGGACTTAAAGCCCGTGAGTTCTATGTTCTTTAATTGGATAGGGCTTCATCTGCCTTTCGTTGAAATTGGGTTATTATACCATATCTTGTGCCGAATTGCAAGCTGTACACAATTTATTAACCGAGTTTTTCGAGCGCGGCGCGCGCCGCAGCCTGCTCGGCGGATTTTTTGCTGCTGCCCTCGCCGCGACCGAGGACGGTTCCGCCCACCGAAACCTCAACGGCAAACACTTTGAGGTGGTCGGGACCGGATTCGCCGGCAAGAAGGTACTTTATCACCTGCCCGGGCGTTTTCTGGCAACGCTCCTGCAAGGCGGTTTTGTAGTCGATATTCGCGCGCTCCGCGTCGTCAATACGCGAGAGTATGAACTTGCGGACGAGTTTTTCGGCGGCGCGGCGTCCCCCGTCGAGGAATACGGCGGCGATGACGGCCTCCATCGCGTCGGCAAGCAGCGACGCGCGACCGCGCCCCCCGCCGGACGCTTCGCCGCGTCCGAGCCGCAGATACGCGCCGAGGTCAATCTCGCCCGCGGCGAGGGCGAGCGTTTTTTCGCACACTAATTCCGCGCGCAGGCGCGTCATTTTCCCCTCCTGCATATCGGGTCGGCTGCGGTACAGAAATTCCGCGACAGCGTTGCCGAGAATGCTGTCACCGAGGAATTCAAGCCGCTCGTTACACGGCACATCCTTGCGTTCGTTGGCGTAAGAGCTGTGCGTGAGGGCGGTTTCGAGCAGGGAGATATCCCTGAACGCATAGCCGATTTTGGATTGTAACTGTTCCATATAATCCTCTTTTAACGCGTTAAGGTGGGTTTCCCCACCTTAATCATAGTTGTTGCTGATGTAACGCACTACGTCGCCGACGGTTACGAAGTCCATAATCTTCTCCTCGTCAGCTTCCGAAACGTCAAATTCCGTACAGATCGCCATTGTGAGGTCAACCGCGTCAAGCGAATCCGCGCCGAGGTCGTCAATAAACGAAGTGTCTAAGAAAATTGTGTCCTCGCCGATGGAAAACTGCTCCGCAATCAATGCTTTCAGGCGTTCAAATACCATATATTTCACCTCTGTAATTGTTGTAATATCCGTGAGTCGCCGAGGAATCCAACCTCTACAAGGTGATAATAGTGTTTATGCGGCCGTTTGTCAACAGTTAAATTATGAAATTTCCTGTGAAAGTTTCATTAAAGCGACATTTTCGTGCAATTTGTCCGCTATATTCGTCTCGGCGGCGCGGATTGCCTGTCCGACGGCGGCGGTGACGGCGGCGGATTTGGACGAGCCGTGCGCTTTGACGACGGGTTTCGCGATGCCGAGGAGAATCGTGCCGCCGACGCGGTCGGGGTTCAGCGTCTGCTTCAGCTCCACAAGACCGTCCTTTACGATGAGCGCGGAGACCTTTGTGAGGGCGTTCTTCGTGAACACGGTCTTGAACTCGCCCATTATGAATTTCGCTGTACCCTCAATGGTTTTCAGCAAAATATTGCCGGAAAAACCGTCGCACACGACGATATCGCACTGACCGTTGAGTGTCCCTGATCCCTCGACATTGCCGACGAAATTCAGCGACGAACCCGCCTGAGTGAGGAGCGCGTGGGCGTCGATTTGCAGTGGCGTACCCTTGGAGGCCTCCGTGCCGTTGTTCAGCAGGGCGACGCGCGGATTCTTCACGCCGAGGGCGTCCTCGACGTAATACGCGCCCATATACGCGAATTGCAGGAGGTATTCGGGCGTGCATTCGGCATTCGCGCCGCAGTCGATGATGAGAAAGCCGCCGGAGGTTGACGGGAGGAACGGGGCCAGCGCGGCGCGGCGGATTCCGCGGACGCGTTTTACAATCAGCGTCGCGCCCGACAGGAGCGCGCCCGTGCTGCCGGCGGAGACAACCGCGTCGCCCGCGCCGTCGCGGAGCAGGTTCAGCGCGACGACCATTGAGGAATCCTTTTTCTGACGGATTGCGTCGAGCGGGTCGTCGTGCATATCAATCGTTTCCTCGGCGTTCTGAATCTCAACGCCGCGAGGGAGCGCGGACAGACCGAGCTTTTCGACGGAGCGGAGAATTTCCTCCGTGCGCCCGACGAGAATGAGGTCAACGCCGAATTGACGCTGCGCTGCCAAGGCTCCGGCGACGATTTCATACGGCGCGTTGTCGCCGCCCATTGCGTCTACGATTATTTTCATAGTAATTCCCCAATCTGATTAAGCGAACGTTCGGAAATTTCGAGGTTTTTGTTGCGCTTGCCTTTTACGCGGCGGCCGAGGGGTTCGATGATGCCGAAATTGACGTTCATCGGCTGGAAATTCGCGACGGAGCCGCCGGAAACGTACAGAGCCAGCGCGCCGATTGCGGTCTGCGCCGAAAAGTCGAGCGGAGCTTCGCCCGTCAAGCGGCGCGCCGTTTCCAGTCCGCAGAGCAGACCGGATGCGGCGGACTCGACGTAGCCCTCCACGCCCGTAATCTGACCTGCGAACGCGATTCGCGGGTTCTCGCGGAGCCGGTAATAGCGGTCCAAGAGCTTCGGCGAGTCGAGATACGTGTTGCGGTGCATCTTGCCGAAACGGACAAATTCGGCGTTGCGGAGCGCGGGAATCATACCGAAAACGCGGGATTGCTCGCCGAATTTCAGGTGCGTCTGGAAACCGACGAGGTTGTAAAGCGTTCCCGCGGCGTTGTCGCGGCGGAGCTGGATTACGGCGTAGGGTTCCCGGCCTGTGCGCGGGTCGTCAAGTCCGACGGGCTTTAACGGGCCGAAGCGCATCGCGTCCTCGCCGCGCCGCGCCATAACCTCAATCGGCATACAGCCCTCGAACACTCCCCCGTCGTCAAAGCCGTGAATCTCCGCCTCCTCGGCGGCCGCGAGAGCTTCGCGGAACGCGATATACTCGGCGTGATCGAGCGGACAGTTGATGTAGTCCGCGGTGCCTTTGTCGTAGCGCGATTTGAGGTAGGCGGAGGTCATATCTATGGATTCCGCCGTAACTATCGGCGCGGCGGCGTCGTAAAAACTCAGAAATTCGGAATCCGGCAGGAGCCGCCGCAGCGCGTCCGTGAGCGCGTCAGAGGTGAGCGGACCCGTCGCGATAATCACGTCGCCGTCGGGGATTTCCGCGACCTCGCGGTTTGTGATCGTGATGTTCGGGTGCGCGGTGACGCGCTCCGTCACGAGGGCGGAGAACGCCTCGCGGTCCACGGCGAGCGCGCCGCCAGCTGGAACGCGCGTCGCGTCCGCGCAGGCGATTATCAGACCGCCGAGGCGGCGCATTTCCTCTTTGAGCAGCCCGACGGCGTTCGTCAGCTCGTCGGAACGCAGAGAGTTTGAGCAGACAAGCTCCGCGAAAGCATCCGACGTGTGCGCAGGGCTGCGCTTTTGCGGCTTCATCTCGATGAGTTCGACGGTAACGCCGCGCTCCGCGAGCTGATACGCGGCTTCGCAGCCCGCCAAGCCCGCGCCGATAACGGTTGCGCTCACGACTTTTTAGCCGCCTTTTTCTTGGTTGTCGGTTTCTTTGCCGCCGTTTTTTTAGCGGCGGGTTTGCGCTTTGCGGCGGACTTTTTTGCGGGGGCGGCGTCCCCCGCGGGCGATTCCGTCGCTTCGGCGGGAGCCTTCTTTTTGAAGCCGCCGCGCTTATCCTCAGGTACGAAGGCGGCGCATTTTTCATTGATGCAGAAAGGTTTTTTGGAGCCGCGTCCGGACTTCTTAAACAGCGTCTGCCCGCACTCCGGGCAGGTTTCGACAACCGGAACATCCCACGTGAGGAAGCCGCATTCCTTCATATTCTCGCAGCCGTAGTATGTGTAGCCGTTTTTTGACGTGCGTTTGAGAATGCGGCCGCCGCAGATCGGGCATTTTCCGGGCATTTCAACGACGATCGGCTTCGTGAACGTGCAATCGGGGTAGCCGGGGCAGGCGAGGAAACGCCCGAAGCGTCCGGATTTGATGACCATTTGCTTGCCGCAGACGTCGCAAACCTCGTCGGACAGCTCGTCGGGAACCTTGATGCGCTCGCCCTCCAACGCGGTTTCCGCGTCCGTGAGGGATTTTGAAAAGCCGTCGTAAAACTTCGCCAAAACGTCGTGCCACTCGGCGTCGCCGCGCTCTACGGAATCGAGCGTTTCCTCCATTCGCGCGGTGAATTTTACGTCCACAATGTCCTCAAAGCGGTCTTTCATCAGACCGGTCACGACCTCGCCGAGGGGCGTGGGGCGCAGATGCTTGCCGGCCTCCTCTTTGACGACGTACTCGCGGTCGGTAATCGTCGAAACCGTTGCGGCGTAGGTGGACGGGCGGCCGATTCCGGTGTCCTCCATCGCCTTGATCAGCGTCGCCTCCGTGTAGCGCGGGGGCGGGAGCGTGAATTTCTGCTCCTTTTTCGTGCCGAGCAGCGCGGCGGCGGAACCCTCTTTCAGGTCCGGAAGCGGCGTGGAATTAACCTCCTCCTCCGTGTCGCTCCCCTCGATATACAACGCCATAAAGCCGGGGAATTTGACGGCCTCGTTCTTCGCGCGGAAGAGATAGCCCGCCGAAACGGCGTCGATCGTCATACTGTCGTAAATCGCCTCGGACATCTGCGACGCGAGGAAGCGGCTCCAAATGAGTTTATACAGGTTGTATTGGTCTTTCGTCAGGCTGTTGCGTATCTCGTCGGGCGCGAGTTCGACGTGGGACGGGCGAATCGCCTCGTGCGCGTCCTGTGCGCCCGCTTTCGCCTTGAAGCGCGTCGGTTCGCCGGGGTAATAATCCTTGCCGTAGCGCGATTTGATGAACGCCGCCGCATCGGCGAGGGCTTCCTCGGACAGGCGGAGCGAGTCGGTACGCATATAGGTGATGAGGCCCATTGTCCCCTCGCCTTTGACGTCCACGCCCTCGTAGAGCTGCTGCGCGATGCTCATTGTGCGGCGCGGCGTCATTCCGAGCTTGCGTGAGGCCTCCTGCTGGAGGCTCGACGTGATGAACGGCGGCGACGGGCGGCGTTTGCGGTCCTGACGTTTCACGGAGTCGATGACGAAAGGCTCCGCAGAGACTGCGGAGATGATGCCGTTGACCATTTCCTCGCTCGTGATTTTTGTCTCTTTTTTACCGATGCCGTGGAAACGTGCCGTGAATTTGCCGGTGTTTTTGCCCGTTCCCTCAGGCTTCAAATCCGCGTCGAGGAGCCAGTATTCCTCTGAATTGAACGCACGGATTTCCTCCTCGCGGTCGACGACAATCCGCGTCGTGACGGACTGGACGCGTCCGGCGGACAAACCGCGGCGGATTTTCTTCCACAGCAGCGGCGAGATCTGGTATCCGACGATGCGGTCGAGAATACGCCGCGCCTGCTGCGCGTTGACTAAATCCTCGTCGATTTTGCGCGGGTTCTGCATACCGTCAAGCACGACTTTTTTCGTGATTTCATTAAATGTGACGCGGTAGGTGTCCTTGTCGGACAGGCCGAGAAGCTCTTTGAGGTGCCACGCAATCGCCTCGCCCTCGCGGTCGGGGTCGGTCGCGAGGAACACTTTGTCGGACTTCTTCGCGGCGGAGCGGAGCGTGGCAATTATGTCCTCGCGGCCCTTGATCGGGACGTAATCCGGCTCGAAATTTTTCTCGATGTTCACGCCGATTTTGCTCTTCGGCAGGTCGCGCAAATGCCCCGTAGACGCGACGACTTTATAGTCTGCGCCGAGGTATTGTTCGACGGTTTTGGCTTTCGTCGCCGATTCCATTATAACAAGGTTTGTTTTAGCCATAATATTTTTCCTTAAAATTTATTCTGCAAGGCTGTAATATCCGCCGCCGTGCGAATCGACAATGCCGTCAATTTCGAGCATTGTCATCGCGCCCATCGCGTCCGCCGCGTCGAGCGCGGAGGCGACAATGACGTCGTCGAGGTGCGCCTGCGGTTCGCCGGATTTGTTGAGGAGCGAGCGCAGAGCGTCGTAAACAACCTTCTCTGTTCCGGTCACAATATAATCTTTAACGGGCGGCTTGTCAACGGTTTTTTCTATCGAAGATTGTTGAGGCTTCTCGGCAGCCGCTGCAATGAGCCGTTTTTCGAGCTTTTTGTCGAGCGGAACCTTTCGCATCGCGCCGCTCTTGATTTTCAGCGGGAAGAGTTCGGCGTACTCCGCGACAATATCCGCCGCCGTGGTCATAGGAATCGCCCCGTCGCGTAAGAGCGCGTTCGCGCCCGCGGACGCGTCGGAATCGACATTGCCGGGCATTGCGAACACGTCCCTCCCCTGTTCAAGGGCGCGGGACGCGGTGATCAGCGCGCCGGAGCGCAGCGGTGCCTCCACAACCGCCACGCCGACGGAGATGCCGGACAGTATGCGGTTGCGCACGGGGAAATTTGAGCCGACTGCCGACGTTCCGGGCGGGTACTCTGAGATGAGCGCGCCGACGGCGGCGACGTCCTCGTAGAGCTGCGCGGCGTTCGGCGGATAGATGACGTCAATACCGCAGCCGAGCAGACCGATTACGGCTCCGCCGCCGCGCAGCGCGCCGAGCGCGGCCGCGTTGTCCACGCCCTTTGCGAGACCCGTAGCGACGATTAGACCGCGCCGCGCCAGCTCGTAGCCGCAGGCCTCCGCCTGCTTCAAGCCGTACGGCGTGCAGGAGCGCGTGCCGACGACGCCGATGACCGCCTCCTCGTCTATTGCCGGAAGCCGCCCCTTGACGTAAAGCACAATCGGCGGGTCGTAGATGTTCCGCAGACGCTCCGGATATTCCGCGTCCTGAATGGTTACGACGCGGTGACCGAGCTTTGCGCACTCGGCGAGAATGTCGCTCGGCTCCGATAAATCTTTGTCGTTGAGAGCTTTATGCTCGTCCGGACGGATTTCGGGAATCTTTTTCAGCTCGTTCGAGGTCGCGAAAAAGACGTTCTCCGCGCTGCCGAAGTGGCGCAGCGCGCGACCCGCCGACGCGGCTCCCACGCCCTTGCGTGATGCGAGCCAGACGTAATATTTTAATGTTGACATTGGTACATCTCCCACATTAAGATGCTCGCCGCGACGGCGGCGTTCAGTGATTCCGTTTCGGGTTCCATAGGTATGATTATGCGGCTGCGGCACATCGCGAGAACCTCGTCCGACAGTCCCGCGCCCTCGGAGCCTACGGCGACGGACGCGGCGGACAGGTCCGTTGTGCGGATATCCGCGCTATCGCCGCCGAGAGCCGCGCCTAAGAGCGGCAGATTGAGCGCGCGCAGTTCGTCATACGTGAGTGCGGCGGCGTTCTGCCGGAAGAGCGCGCCCATTGTGGCGCGGACGGTTTTCGGGTTGTATATATCCGCGCACGCGCCCGTGAGAATGACCGAATCAATCCCAAACGCGGCGGCGGAGCGGATAATCGTACCGACGTTGCCGGGGTCCTGAATGCCGTCGAGAACGATGTTGCGGGCGGATGCGTCAATCGGTTTCGGCGGCGCGATTTTGCACGTGAAGATGACCTCCTGCGCGGTTTTGAGCGGCGAAATGTGCTGCAAAATCTCCGGCGAGACGCGGGTCACGGGGAGCGTCGGGAATTCCTCCGCGATACTGTCCGAACGTGCGAAAACGGCGGTAATCGCGCTTTCGCACGTCACCGCCTCACGCAGGCAGCGCAGTCCGTCACAGACGAACTCGCCGACGGCGTACCTGTATTCGCGCTCGTTTACGAGCTTTTTTATGTGCTTGACAGCCGCGTTTGCGCGGCTCGTAATCACTTCCAACGCCTCAGTCGAGCGGTTTCATCGTCGGGAAGAGCAGGACGTCGCGAATCGACGACTTGCCTGCGAGGAGCATAACGCAGCGGTCAATGCCGATGCCGATGCCGCCCGTCGGGGGCATACCGTATTCGAGCGCGGCGACGAAATCCTCGTCCATCATTCCCGCCTCGGCGTCGCCGGCGTTGCGCAGGGCGACCTGACGGAGGAACCGCTCGCGCTGGTCAAGCGGATCGTTCAGCTCGGAGAACGCGTTGGACATCTCGCTATGGCAGATGAACGCCTCAAAACGCTCGGTAACGCGCGGATCGTGCGGGCATTTCTTGGCGAAAGGCGAGACTTCGAGAGGATGTTCGGTGATGAAAACCGGCTGGATGAGCTTTTCCTCGACGCGCTGGTCGAAGCATTCATACAGCAGGTCGCCCCAACTCGGAGCCTTGCCGTCGGGCATTTTCACGCCGATGGACGCGGCGGCCTTCACGGCGTCCTCCGCGGAAGTGAAGGAATAAAAGTCCAGACCCGTGTGGAGCTTGACGGCCTCCGCCATCGTCATCTTTGCCCAGCCGGGGGTGAGGTTAATATGCTCGCCCTGCCACTCAATCTCGTAGGTGCCGAGGTAATCGCGCGCGAATATCGTGATGATTTCCTCGAACATACGCATCATATCGTTGTAGTCGGCGTACGCCTCGTAGAACTCAATCGTCGTGAATTCGGGGTTGTGCTTCGTGTCCATTCCCTCGTTGCGGAACAGCCGTCCGATTTCGTAAACGCGCTCAATACCGCCGACAATCAGGCGTTTTAAGTGCAATTCCGTCGCGATACGCATATACAGGTCGATGTCGAGCGTGTTGTGGTGCGTGACAAACGGACGCGCGTTCGCGCCGCCCATAATCGTGTTGAGGACGGGCGTTTCGACCTCCATATACCCGCGCTCGTCGAGGTAACGGCGGATGTGGCGGATAAACGCGCTGCGCACCTCAAACGTGCGGCGTGTTTCGGGATCCATAATCAAATCGAGATAGCGTTGGCGGTACTTTGTCTCCAAATCTGTCAGACCGTGGTACTTCTCCGGCAACGGTCGCAGGGACTTTGACAGCAGCGTCACGGACTTGCAGTGGACGGAGATTTCGCCCATTTTCGTCTTGAACACAAAGCCGGAAACGCCGAGAATGTCGCCGATATCGCCTTTTTTGAACGCGTCGAAAGTCTCCTCGCCCACGTCGTCGCGGCGGATATAAATCTGGATTTTGCCCTTGTCGTCCGCGAGGTCCGCGAAAATCGCCTTGCCCATTCCGCGGCGCGCCATTATGCGCCCCGCGAGGGTGACATCGGTGTTTTCAAGCGTCTCGAAGTTCGCGTGAATGTCCGCAGAATACGCGGTGCGCGTAAACTTCGTAATCGCGAACGGGTTTTGCCCCGCGTCAACGAGCGCGGCGAGCTTGTCCCGACGGATTTGCAGGATTTCGGAAAGATTTTCCTCCTGCGGTTCTGTGTTTTCTGTGATGTTATTTTCGCTCATATCAGTCCACGAGTCCTATTTCCAAAATTTCAAACAAGATTTTGCCGCCGGGCGCGTCCACCTCGACCTTGTCGCCGACGGCGCGGCCGACAAGAGCCTTGCCGAACGGCGAGGCGTCGGAGATGCGGTTGCGTCCCGGCTCCGCTTCCTGCGAGCCGACGATTTGATACGTTTCGGGGTCGCCGATGCGGATCTTCTTTTTGCTTTTAATCTCGACCTCCTGAACGGTGATTTTGCTCCCCATTCCGACCTTGGTCGTGTCGGTCGTCGCTTCGACGAGGTTTGCGTTCTCAATGAGGTCAAGCAATTCAGCCTTGCGGGAGTAAAGTTTGCCCTGCTCGGTTTTCGCTTCCTCGTACTCGCTGTTCTCCGAGAGGTCGCCGAACGAGCGCGCTTCTTTCAGCTGCTCCGCAACTTCCTTTTCGCGGACGGTCTGCACGTACAGCAGTTCCTCTTTGAGTTCGTCGAGCCGAGCCTGACTCATATCGTATTTTGCATCTCTTGCCATAACATTTGCTCTCCTTAATGCCTATTGATTTTGTGATTATATATTTAATGTGCGGCGTTTGTCAAGGTTATCTTTGCCGCACGTCATAAACAACGCAGTTTTTTGAGAAAACGCGCCCCTCCGGCTGCGCTTCGAGGATGGCGAGGTCCGCGGTAAAAACGCGCTCCGGCGGCGGGTCTGAAATTACCGAAGCTCCCGTCTCGCGCTGCAAACGCGCGATAAGCGGCGCGCACCGGCGCGGCAGATCCACAAGGACGTAGCGGTTGAGCCGGCAGAGCAGTTCGAGCGTCTGCTCAACGCCGAAACCGTTGCCGCAGTAGTACGCAGTGCCGTCGGGAATTGAGTGCCGCTCAATGAAGCGGCGCGTGACATCGCGAGAAAATTCTATCATAAGGCAAGTGTATGCCTATGACATCCTGTCGTATGCCGCCTTTACCGCGCCCGCGATGATATCGTAGGTTTTATGCTCGTTCATATGCAGTACGCCCTGTTCGGTCGCGCCGCCGCGCGTCGCGACTTTTTTTACGGTATCCGCAAAATCGCCGCGGTCTACTGCGTTCTTAAACGTCTGCGCCGCGATTTTATCCGCCTGCTCCGCCGAAAAGCCGAGGGCCTCACCCGCGAGCTTGAACGCGTCGATGAGGTAAGCGGCGAAGCCGAGACCACAGCCTGAAAACGCCGTGACCTTTTCAATGTCCTCCGGCGGAACCTCAAACGCGTAACCGAGACCGTGCAGGAGCTTTTCGACCTCCGCGGGGGCTTCCGTATAGCCGATTACGCCGTCGTTGACGGCGATTGCGAGGCTCGGCATCACGCGGACGAGGTTGCACTTCCCGATTTGTGCGTAGATTGTCCCGAACGGCACGCCGGCCATAAAGCTGACGACGGTTTTATTCGCCGCGACGGGTTGTTTAAGTTGCGGAGCAAGCTCCGCAAAGACGTAGCCCTTTACGACGAGAAAAATAATGTCCGCGCGGTCAAAAGCGTCGTTAATATCGCCCGTCGCGGCGACGCCGAGGGACGCGGAAACCTCGCCGACGCGCTCCGGCCGCGTGAAAACCGTGACGTCTGATGCGGCGATGCCGGAGTTAGTGAGCCCCGATAAGAGAGACTTGCCGAGATTGCCGACGCCGATTATGGAAATTTTCATTTGCGGTACCTCCTGATGAAAGTGTGGAGAGCGGGCAGATAGAGCTTGATAAACAGTTTGAGCTT
Source organism: Oscillospiraceae bacterium (assembly GCA_031261745.1). Taxonomy (GTDB): domain Bacteria; phylum Bacillota; class Clostridia; order Oscillospirales; family Oscillospiraceae; genus JAIRRO01. The sequence continues at coordinate 2,734 of JAISJC010000014.1, read as the reverse complement.
GTTGCTTGAAGGGACGATCTTCTCGGACAGGATTTCACGGAAGATTCGCTTGCCGTCGCGGCTGTATTCGTGGGAGCGGGCGAGATCGCCGCGGGATTTGTACGCGATTGCGAGCAGCGCGAGGCAATAAGCCGCGTGTGCGCACGCAATCAGCGGCAAATGTTCGGGACATTGCTCCTTAAATATTTCGGTTTGAAGTTCGGTGACGAGGGCGCGCGTGGAGAGGATTTCGATATTCAGGTCGGTTTTGTGAACGATGCTCCCCTGCCGCGTCACGTAGTGATACAGCGGCGAGGTGTTATACACCGCCGTATCGACGAAACAGGTGTACTGACAGAGAAAAATGAGGTCCTCGGCGATTTTTATGCGCGTGTCAAATATGAGATTGTGCGCCGAGATGATACTGCGGCGAAAGAGCTTGTTCCAGACGAAGCCGCCGATGGAGTTCACGCGCATCCGGCGGAAAACCTCGCGGCGCGGCAGTTCAATCACGCTTCCGAGCGCGGAACGCGCGCCCGCTTGCCTCGCATTTTCGCTGCCGTACGCAACGGTTTCAAAACCGACGACGGCGAGGTCATAATCGCCGCCTGTAATCTCGCGGTGCAGGACCTCAAAATAATCAGGGTCGATGTAGTCGTCGCCGTCAACGAAGCCGATAAACTCACCGCCGGCGACGGCGAGAGCGGCATTGCGCGCAGCCGACACGCCGGCGTTTGGCTGATGAATCACTGTGATTCGCGTGTCACGCGCGGCAAATTCGTCGGCGATCGCGCCGGAATTGTCCGTTGAGCCGTCGTCCGCGACGATAATCTGCAAATTTGTGTAGGATTGACAAATCACGCTGTCAAGACAGCGCGCGAGGTACGCCTCAACATTGTAAACGGGGATGATTATGCTGATCAAATCCATTGCATCTCCTACAAACAAACCGCGGCATAAGCCGCGGTTTGTTTCGTAAGTTTGTCGGTTCTTATACCGCGCGGGTAACTTTGCCGCTGCGAAGGCAGCGCGTGCATACGTACACGTGACGCGGGGAACCGTTTACAATAGCCGAAACACGTTTGACGTTCGGTTTCCACGTACGGTTGCTGCGTCTGTGGGAGTGGCTCACACGTATACCGAAAGAAACACCCTTATCGCAAATTTCACACTTAGCCATTTGTTGCACCTTCTTTGTTTTTCTAAATAGACAATTAATAATAACAGAAAGATTTCATAAATGCAAGAGGAAATTTGAGTTTTTCAGAAAAATATTTGAAATAGTTGAAAAAACGTGCTATAATCACCTTGATTATAGCGGCGATTATCAGTCGCCCGCCGGAGGTTGAAATGAAAAAACGTATTGTTGCCGTATTTGTCGCTGCCGTTATTGCCGCTTCACTGTTCGCGGTTCCGTCGAGCGCATCGCAAATCGTGTTTTTCACGGCGGTGGACGACACGCTGATGCCGCTGCGCGATTTGACGATGCCGGCGTACTTCGGCTCGAAGCTGTACGCGCATATGAGCGCGTTTCAGAGCGCGGGTATTACCTTCGGGCTGTCCGGCTCGAAAAACAATCTGTTTGCGTACAGCGGTAAGCGGAGACTGAATTTCTTTATCTCGCTCGGCGAGGCGACGGATCAGGACGGCGTGATATACGAAAGTGCCGCCGTGGAGCGGATTAACGGTCAGTATTTTCTGCCGGTGGACTTCCTGTGCGAGTATTTCAAGCTCTCATACGCCGTATTGCCGAACGATCCCGTTTCGGTTCTGCGTATCAAGACGGAGAGTGCCGTGTTCAACGACGTGACCTTTGTCGGGTATTATAAGTCCGAAATGCAGAAGCAATATGACACGTATATGAATTCTTCCGTGCCGCCGAGCGCGCCGCCCGCGGGCGATGTTCCGCCGACGACGTACAGCGATATTACTGTTTATCTCTCCTTTTACGCGACGAGCGCGGGGTTCACGGAGAAGATTCTGGATGAACTCGAAGCGCAGGATGTGACCGCGATATTCTTTATGACGGCGGGCGAAATTGTGCGCTCGCCGGAACTTGCGCGGCGCATATCCGGCGAGGGTCACACCCTCGGAATCTGGCTCGAAACAGCGGATGCGGACGAGTTCAGGCACGCGCAGAGCCTGCTGTTTGAGGCGGCTTTCACGTTCGCGACACTGGTCTCGTCGCCGTCGGATACGCGGACGGCGGTCAAGGAACTTGCGAGTGACCTGGACGTTATCTACCTCGCGCCGACGAGTACGGTGACGGATACCGCAACCGCCGAGTCGGTTGTGCGGAATATTCCGACGAAATCGAACGCGCGGACGGAGCTGCGCTTCGCGTGCAGCGAAAATACTTCGGAAAACCTGCCGTATATTCTCACGTTCCTGCGCGACCGCGAATATAATGTCAGGCCCGTAAACGAGACGCACCATATCTAATCGCGGGGAGATTTATTATGAAAGATATTCCGCAATACGCGACTTTTACCAAAATCGAGCCGCTCAACAAGGGCTGGTCGAGCGACAAGAAATATTACATTGAAACAGACGGCGGCGAGCGTCTGCTCCTACGCGTCGCGGACGTCGCGGAGTACGAGCGCAAGAAAAATGAATTTGAAATGCTCAAACGCGTTGCGGAGCTTGACGTTCCCGCCTCGCGCCCCGTGGATTTCGGCGTGTGCGACGACGGCAAAAGCGTCTATCAACTGCTGACGTGGATTGACGGCGAGGACGCGGCGGAGGTTTTGCCGAC
>JAISJC010000137.1 GCA_031261745.1 Oscillospiraceae bacterium | reverse complement strand
TCGTCGAGCTTGGAATTCTGCGTGATGTCGCCCAGCACCTCTGCAAGCTCGCCGAGGCGCGTATCGACGACGCGGCCGTGAAAGCAGGTCAGGCCGTTCGAGGTGTAGGCGTTGACCTGCCCGCCGGACGAGTCCATAAACTGCGCCAGCTCCTCCGCCGAGCGGGCGGGCGTACCCTTGAACGCGAGATGCTCAATAAAGTGCGACGCGCCCGACTGCTCCGCCGTTTCGTGGCGCGAGCCGACGCCGATAAAGACGCCGAGCGACGCGGACCGCACTGTCGGCATTCTGTCGGTGACTATGCGAACCCCGTTGGGGAGAGTGAATTTTTCGTACATATTGTTACCTCACTTATATATCTTATCACAGTAAAGCAATTTTAGCAATATAGAATTCTTGTTGTTGCATTTTAGGGAAATATATAGTAAACTAACGAATAAAGCACAAGGAGTGGTTGAATAATGTCAAAAATATATAAGGTTTTCGTCAGCTCAACATTTGAGGATTTACAGGAGGAGAGGTTTATTGTTATGCAAGACCTATTGAAGTCTAACTGCTTTCCTGTAGGGATGGAATTGTTCCCTGCGGCAAACGAGAAACCTTTGGACTTGATAAAAAAAGAAATCGACAGCTGTGACTTCTATATTTGTGTTATTGGGGGGTGCTATGGCTCAATAGACCCCAGCACAGGTAAAAGCTACACCCAAATGGAGTACGAGTACGCCATTGAGCAGGGCAAACCCGCGGTTGCATTTCTACCGAAAGACCCAAGTAATATCAGCAGCAAGAAAACAGAAAACAACCCTATGGCGAAAATACTACTGGAAAAATTTGTGAAACGCATAGAAGCAGAGAGACTCGTAGACTACTGGGAAACTCCGCACAATTTGGGGTCGGTGGTTAAGGATAGCATTGCCAACCTAAAAAAAGATGCGCCGAAAGGCGCGGGGTGGGTCAAAAATAATAAAGCACTATCAAATGATGAAGATGTGCCATATGAAAATTTACTAAAATACACGCGTTTTGATAATGGAAATATTTTCATTGGCTACGTAAAAAACGGTGTACCATATGGTCCGGGTGAATTATTATATCCAGACGGTATGCGAGAGCTTGGAGTCTTTATGAACGGGAATCTTAGTGGTCAAGGAGAAGTGATATTTCCTGATGGACATAGAATTATTGGAATGTTCTCTGCGGAAGATCGTCAAATAACTGGGTATGAAATTATGATAACAAGCGATAACTCGGTATTTGCCGGTGAATTCCGTGACGGTAAACCTGTTGGATACACGCGAAGTTTGACGCAGGACGGAAAAATATTTATTGGAGAAATGCAAAAATATAAAATTAAAAATGGCAAAATATGGGTCACTCATAATGATGAAATGCGTTTGGAAGCAATAATTAAAGATGGAAAAGTAGTTAAATGATAAAAGACAATGCCGCCAGTGGATTGGCGTGCGGCATTGTCTTTGAATACATCCTGCTCACTATTCCGCTCTGTCGGTCGGAAGTCCGGCCGCTATGCGGTCCTTGATTGCGTCCTTACGTGAGAGGTTTACGCGGCCGCGGTCGTCAATCTCCATAACCTTGACCCAGCTGTAATCGCCGACGTTCAGCACGTCCTCGACCTTCTCGACGCGGTGGTTTTCAAGCTTTGAGATGTGAACCATTCCGTCCTTGCCCGGAACCAGCTCGACGAACGCGCCGATGGGCAGAATGCGGACGACCTGCCCGTAATAGAGCTTGCCGACCTCAGGGACGAACACAATATTCTCGATGATTTTGCGCGCGGCACGGCAAGCCTCGATGTCCTGCGAGGAGATGTAGACGCTGCCGTCGTCCTCGATGTCGATTTTCGCGCCGGTGTCGGCGACGATTTTCTGAATGACCTTGCCGCCGGAGCCGATGACCTCGCGGATTTTGTCGGGGTGAATCTTCATCGAAATCATCTTCGGCGCGGTAGGCGCAAGCTCCTTGCGCGGCTCCGCGATGACGGGGAGCATAATCTCGTCGAGAATCTGGACGCGTGCCTCGCGCGTGATTTTCAGCGCGCTCTCAATGACGGGGTAAATCAGGCCGTCGTTTTTGAGGTCCATCTGAATGGCGGTGATGCCCTTTTTCGTGCCGCCGACCTTGAAGTCCATTTCGCCGTGGAAGTCCTCGACGCCCTGAATGTCGATGAACGTCGTCCATTCGTCGCCGTCGGAAATCAGTCCGCAGGAGATGCCGGCGACGGGAGCCTTAATCGGCACGCCGGCGTCCATAAGCGCGAGCGTCGAGCCGCAGATTGAACCCTGCGACGTCGAGCCGTTGGACGAGAGAACCTCAGAAACCACGCGGATTGCGTACGGGAACTCTTCAAGCGTCGGCAGGACGGGTTCGAGGGCCTTTTCGGCGAGTGCGCCGTGGCCGTACTCGCGGCGGGAGGTCGAGCGCGAACCGCGCGCCTCGCCGACGGAGAACGACGGGAAGTTGTAGTGGTGCATATAACGCTTGGAGGTCTCCTCGTGGATTGTGTCGAGCTTTTGCATTGCGGCGATTGTGTCCAGCGTCGCGATCGACAGCACCTGCGTCTGTCCGCGCGTGAACAGTCCGGAGCCGTGGACAATCGGCAGAACGCCGACTTCGGCCGCAAGCGGGCGAATCTCGTCTGACGAACGCCCGTCAACGCGCTTGCCTTGGAGCAGCCACGCCTTGACGACTTTTTTCTGAATCTTATAGGTGATCTCTTCAAGCTGCGCCGTGAGTTCGGGATAGGCCTCGCCGTATTCCTCAATCCACTTGGCGACGACGGCGTTGTAACGCTCCTCGCGGACGTTCTTGTCGTCCGTGTCCATCGCGTACTGAACGTCGGGGAGGTACTTATCGACGATTTTGGCGAACAGCTCGTCGTTGAACGACGCGTGCGCGTACTCGAACTTCGGCTTGCCGATCTCGCTCACCATTTGGTCGATTAAGGCGATGACCTTTTTGATTTCGTCGTGCGCGGCGATGATGCCGTTGTACATAATATCTTCGGGGACTTCCTTGGCGGCGGCCTCAATCATAACGATTTTCTCACGCGTTCCGGCGATTGTGCAGAACATATCGGAGGTTTCGCGCTCCGCCGAGGTGGGGTTGATCAGGTATTTGCCGTCCGCGTAGCCGAGGGCGACGGAGGCGATAGGACCGTTAAACGGCACGTCGGAGATGGAAACGGCGGCCGCCGCGCCGATGCTCGCCGCGATTTCGGGTGAGCAGTCGTGGTCAACCGACAGGATTGTGCAGGTGATTACGACGTCGTTGCGCAGGTCGGACGGGAAGAGGGGACGCATCGGGCGGTCAATCGCGCGGCCCGCAAGCACTGCGGCCTCGGACGGACGACCCTCGCGGCGGAGAAAGCCGCCCGGAATTTTGCCGACGGCGTAGAGCTTCTCCTCAAAGTCCACGGAGAGCGGGAAGTAGTCGATGCCGTCCTTCGGGCGCGCCGACGCGGTGACGGCGACGAGAACGGTCGTGTCGCCGTACTTCGCCAAAACGGCGGAATTTGCAAGCTCCGCGAGCTTGCCGACTTCGAGGGTGAGGGTGCGGCCCGCGAGGTCGAGGGAATAGGACTTCGCTTCGGGGAAGGTTCTTTGTTTGATAATCATTTATCTGTTCCTTTCAAATTTCGGAACGCAAACCTCTTAGCATTTGAATATAGATTTGAAATTCAAATACATATTCAACTGCTATGAAATTCGCGGTTCCTGTTATTATTACAAGACGGGACTGTTCCGATACACGAAACAGTCCCGTAATTGCTGATGTTACTTGCGGATACCGAGTTTCGCGATAATGGCGCGGTAACGCTCAATGTCCTTTTTCGCGAGGTAGTCGAGCAGACTGCGGCGGTGACCGACCATTTTCAGCAGACCGAGGCGGCTGTGGTTGTCCTTTTTGTGGATTTTCAGATGCTCCGTGAGTTGGGAAATGCGCTCCGTGAGGATTGCAATCTGAACCTCCGGCGAGCCGGTGTCCGTTTCGTGGGTGCGGTTGCTATCGATGACAGCGGTCTTTTGGTCTTTCGTAATCATAGCTGTTACGTCCTTTCCTTTTTACAATTCCAAATGTCGCAGTATGAGGCGGGAAAGACGCGGCGCGGGTAATGCCGCTGTATCCTCAAACCGGGGCAAACGGGTATTAACGATTGATTATAGCACAGAAAAGGGGATTTGTAAAGAGGAAAATCTTGATTTTTGCATTAAATTCGTAAATCCACGTGCTGAATCGTACCGGAACCGCCGTTTTCGCGCAGGAAGAAGCCCGTACTCGCGATTCGCGCGTCCGGCTGCGTCGGATTCGAGCCCAACGCCCACGGCGACGCGACCGCGCCGAGGAATATCGCGCCGACGCCGGCCTGACCGAGACCGATTAGGCTCTGCGTGCCGTCGGCGTTGTTCAGCCAGATGCGGAGCTTGTCGAAAACGCTGTCGCTCTCGTCAATCCAGCCGTTGTGGTCCTCGTCGAACGCGGCGAGGTCGGCGAAACCGTCGCCGCTCTGCGTGCCGAACAGCTCGCGGCCGTCGTTGATTTTGCCGTCGCCGTTGCGGTCAAGCGCGAGGAAGCCGGAGCCCGCCGCGAGCCGCGAGATTTGGTCCGCCGTGCCGTCGGAATCGAGGTCAAAACTGAATTTCGTGTCCGTAATATTCGCCGAAGCGGCGTTGAGGTTGATTACGAGCGGGTCCGTCAGCGTCTGTTCGACGTAGCCCTCGAATTTGCTGTAAAAGGAGCGCGACATATTCAGTTCGAGATTTACGTTAATCTCCTGTCCGTCGGCGGTTTTTACGGTCGCGCTCGCGTTGAAGCTCATCGCGGCCTCGTAGCTCACCTCACGCGAGACATACGCCTGAACTTTCAGCGCGCCGCCCTGCGGATTGTCCCTGAAATACGCGGTCGGCGCGAGTGCTTCGGGGTTTTTGCCGCCGTTCGTGCTGTCCATAAAGCGTTGCAGCGCGGGGGAGACGCCCCTGTTGCGCGGCGCGTGAGATTTAGCGCGACCGTGGACGCCTTCGAGCGCGCGCAAAAACTCGTCGATGAGCTTGCGCAGCATCGCAGCCTTGGCTTCCGATTTGTTTGTCGCCTTGGGCGCGCCGGACGGCGCGACGCACTGCGGGGAAAGGTCGAGAATATCGAACTGCTCCGCGGGCGTTTTCGGCGTCTGCGGCTGAATCGTTTCCTTGGTGAAAAGCGTTTTTTCCTTGATTTCCGTGTAGGCGACGGACGCCGCCGACAGGTTGACCTGCGACTGGGTGATTTTCATATTAAATTGCCTCCTTGCATATGCGTACCTAACCGAAATCCTTTTCGATTATACAAACGGTATATCGTAACTTTGACGGAAAACTTTACCTTGCAAGGGAATTATTTGTGTGTTATAATCATTTTACCAAAATAAACAAAAAACCGGAGGATAGTATTATGCCAATCACAGACATCAAGGACGCCTTTTCGCTCAAAGGCAAAAACGCGATTGTAACAGGCGGCTCGCGCGGAATCGGCTATGGAATTGCAACGGCTTTCGCCGAGTCGGGCGCGAACGTCGCAATCTTCGCGCGCGACGAGAAATCCGGCACCGCGGCAGCCGCGGAACTCGCGTCGAAGTACGGCGTGACCGCGAAGTTTTACAAGTCGGATATGTCGGATATGAAGAGCTGCACCGAATCCGTTGCGGCGGCAATCGCGGACTTCAAGGAGATTAACATCCTCGTAAACAACGCGGGGCTTATGCCGAACGGCGATTTGCTCAATATGGACGGGGATATCTCCGAGTATTTCAAGTGCATTGACCTCGATTTGAACGGCGTCGTCCGTATGACGTACCTCGTCGGGCGGCATATGCGCGAGATTAATAAGGGCGGGAAAATCGTCAATATCAGCTCCAACGCGGGCGATTTGGCGAGCCGCACCGTATTTATGGCGGCGTACTGCACCGCGAAAGCGGGCGTGAACCAGTTTACGCGCGCGATGGCGTTGGAGCTTGCGGGAATCGGGATTCAGGTCAACGCGATTGCCCCCGGCTATACGCTGACGAACCAGTTTGAAATGTTCCCGAAAGAGGCTCTTGACGGCATCGCGCGGACAATCCCGTCGGGGCGTATGGGCGCGCCGCTGGAAATAGGTGCGCTTGCCGTATATCTCGCGTCGCCCGCGAGCGACCAGGTGACGGGAACAATCGTCACAATCGACGGCGGACACACACTCGGCATCTACTAATTGATAATCTGGCTCAACGGGGCGTTCGGCTCCGGCAAGACCTCGGCGGCGTTCGAGCTGAACCGCAGGCTCGAAAACTCATTTGTGTACGACCCTGAGAATATCGGATACTTCATTCGGCGCAACGCGCCGAAGGTGTTCTCGCGCGGGGATTTTCAGGACATACCGCTGTGGAGAGAAACGAATTACAAAATGCTAAAAATGCTCTCGGAGCAATACGGCGGAACGCTGATTGTGCCTATGACGCTCGTAAATCCCGATTACTATGCGGAGATTGTCGGGCGGCTGACGGCCGACGGCGTTCCGCTGCGGCATTTTATACTGTACGCGAGCCGTGGGGAGATTCGGCGGCGGCTTAAAATACGCAGTCTGCGCTTTATAGGGCGCGAGAGCTTCGCCGTCGGCTCAATAGAACGCTGCGTGACAGCGTTTGACACCGTGATTACCGAGGAGAAAATCGACACGGAGCATTTGAGCGTTGACGGCGTAGTGGACGAAATCGCGCGGCTGTGCGGGCTGCAACTGCTGCCGGAGAGGAAAACGCGGCTCGGCAAAGCACTTTTCCGCCTGAAAATACTGATTAAGCATATTCGACGTTTTTAATGCAATTTTAATGTAAATCTACCTAAATCTTAATGTTCCCTTGGTATAATAGACATATAAAATAACTGGGGAGGGAACGAGATGAATAAGGTGTTATCCGATTATATCGACTCCGTGAGCATCGAGGACAAGCGGTTGAGCAACGAGCTTGCCACGCAGGTGGACAAGCTGTATTACGAGGAACTCGCGAACGGCGCGGACGAGGATTTCGCCGCGAAGCAGATTACGACGATATTTGAGGACCCGAAAAAGCTTGGGCGTGTTATCAGGCGTGAGCAGCGGCGCGCGTCGGGCGTGACGGAGCTGATTGCCACGGCGGTGATTTCCGCAGGATTGCTGATATTGTCGATTGTGAGCGATGCGATAGGCGAGTTCACGCCGGTGAGATTGTTTATTATCTTTGGTATGACGCTTGTAATCTCCGGTGTGTTTGCGGCGGCAAACGGCTTTAAGATGAGCAAGTTCCTGCGCGGGGCGCAGGTCGCGGGTCTGCTCGTAGGCATTTGCCTGTTCGTGTTCCCGATATTTAGGGTACAGGCGGAAACGGCTCCGGAATTCGGAAAAATCAGTTACAGCGCAGCGTTAATCAGCGTAACGCTATTATACTCGGCTATCATCTGTACATCGGCGGCTATTGTCAGATGCGGACTCGCGGGGCGCAATAAAGCGCGCATCGCCGTCGCAAGAGTGTTGCACAACAAACTCCGATACAGAATGATATAAATAGGTTAACGGGGCGGCCGAATGGCCGCCCCGAGTTTTAGTGGCGTTTCAGCCGCCCGCGGCTGATGAGTCCCTGCTCGACAACCTCGTGAATGATGCTCACGTCAATATTGCCACCCGACAGGACGCAGACGACGCGTTTTCCCGCAAGCTCCGGCAGCTTGCGGTTGATCACCGCGGCGACGGCCGCCGCGCCCGACGGCTCAACGACGAGCTTCGTGCGCTCCAATAGCAGCAAAATCGCCTCGGCAAGCTCCGCGTCGGAAACCGTGACCATATCGTCCGCGTATTCGCGGATTATGCCCGTCGTAATCTCGCCGGGGTTGCGGACGGCAATACCGTCGGCAATCGTCGCGGCGGTTTCGGTGGCGACGTGCCGTTTCTCGCGGAAGGAGCGGACAATCGCGTCTGCGCCGTCCGCCTGAACGCCGAAAACCTTGATGCGCGGGTTGACCTGCTTGACGCACGCGGCAATCCCCGCGAGCAGCCCGCCACCGCCGGCGGGGACGATAATCGCGTCCGCGGTCGGCATTGACGAGAGTATTTCAAGCCCGATTGTGCCTTGACCCGCAATCACGTCCTCGTCCTCATACGCGTGGACGAACGTCGCGCCCTGTTCGTCGCAAATCGCCCGCGCCTTTTCGTAGGCCTCGTCGTAGCCGCTGCCGTGCAGGACAATCTCCGGACCGTAGCCCTCCGTCGCGGAAACCTTCGCGAGCGGCGCGGAGCGCGGCATAACGATAGTCGCCTTAGCTCCGACAACCTCGGCGGCGTAGGCGACGCCCTGCGCGTGGTTCCCCGCGCTCGCGGCGACGAGGTGCGGCAGGGGACCGCTCTCCGTCATTCTCGCGATTTTGTTGTACGCGCCGCGCACCTTGAACGAGCCTGTTTTCTGCAAATTTTCGCATTTGAGGTAAATATCCGCGCCCGCCATAACGGAGAAGGTCCGTGAAACATTCACGGGCGTTTTGTGTATTACGCCCTCCAACCTCCGCGCCGCGCGTTCGATTTGTGACAGCTCCAAAATTACACGCTCCTTTATCAATCATACTTATTATTATACAATTCGGAATAGTGTAAACACATTTGGGGCCGTATGTCAAGAAGAAAATTTCAAATTAAGCCCGACATCGTTAATTGCCCGTAAATAGGGATATATAATAAACAGATAAATGTCGGGATATTTGTGATTAACCGGATATGCTCTTTCCCGCAATCGGGATAATTTAAGGCGAATATCAGGAGCATCTGCGCCGCGGCAAGCATCGGCAGGGTTCCGAAACCAAGCCAAAACGCCGCCGCTTCGCGGTACGAGGTCGGCAGCATATGATTGGGATTAATTATCGTCTGCGAGCCGAAAAAGCTGTACAGAATCAGAAAAACTATGACCGCGCAGCCGAGGACGTAGACGGCGATGGACAGGCGTTTGAGAAATTTTTGCATTGCGAACCTCCGTTATCACGTTTTGAGAGCCGCGCGGACTACCGCCCAGACGATAACGCCGGCGTAGTACAGTAAGCTCGCGCCGCACACAAAGGCGGGCAGAAAAACGAGCGCGAAATTGCGTTTTTTGTGCGCTCCCGTGTTCAGACCGGCGGAGTGGTAAAACGCGACGGACGCCAGGAGCATAGGTGCCGTTCCGACGACCAAGTAGAAAAGAATCGGCAGACCGCAGGAGTTTTCCGGAAAGGCGGACTCGAAAATTATCGTAAAAACGCATAACGCCACAATCGCGCAGCCGAGAAAATAGACGATGGCTGCCAAGGGCTTGCAGGATTTATTCATTGCGGACTCCTTTCGTCTTTTCGGTATTCCAAAATGTCGCCGGGCTGGCAATCCAACGCCTCGCAGAGCTTTTCAAGCGTGGAGAGCTTTACGGCCTTGACCTTGCCGTTCTTGATGAGTGACACGTTCGCCATTGTCAGTCCGACGCGCTCCGTCAGCTCCGTGACGCTCATTTTCCGCCGCGCGAGCATAACGTCAACATTGATTACAATCATATCGTACCCTCGATATCTTCCTGCAACACGGCCGCTTTTGTGATGTAACGCGACAGCACCGCCGCGAGCAGGGCGAGCGACACGCCGAAAATACTTGCGAGAACCGCGGGCAGCAGCACCTCGGCGTTGTTCATTTTCAGGGCGAGCAGGACGACGTTGCCGGTGATGAAAAACCCGACGTCCGCGAGGAGCAGAACGGCGGCGTTGCGAATCCACCGCGCGGTTTTCAGCGTGAAAACCGCGTCGCGCGCAATCGCCGTCGATACGAGCCAGACGTAAATCAGTATCACAAAGCACGGCAGGGAGGCGACCCAGAAAAACAGCAGCGGCAATAGTTCGCCGAACCACGACGGAAAGACGAACGCGCAGAGAATAACGCCGCAAATCGCCGTCGCGACGGCGGCAAACCTGACGAGCGCGCATAAAACTTTTGACGACATAAATGTACCCCCTTTTTGCGGATAATAACACAGTATTTGGCAAATGTCAATATAAATTTATCGAGTTACAATAAATATTTGCCGAAAAAGAACCCCCGACAACAGTCGGGGGTTCAGGTGTGAGGTTACATCGGGTTTGCCTGGATATATTCGAGTTCCTCCTCAAAGTCGCTGCCGAGCCAGTATTTCGGCGGGGTGAGGTCCTCTCCCTTTTGCTTTCTGTCGTAGGCGTCCTTAACCTTGTCGGGCGTCGCCGGCAGGGAATAGACGCGCGCGCCGCAGGCGTTGTTAATCGCGTTGATGACCGCCATATGGTTCGACGACTGGAACACCTCGGAGCAGCCGGCGGAGCCGTGCGGACCCGCGGGGCGCGGCGTTTCGACGAAAATCAGCTCGATATCGTCGGGGATAACGTCAATCGACGGGATGCCGCAGCCGGCCATATTGCCGTGTTTGTTCTGCGCATCGTAATCCTCGGAGAGCGCGAAGCCGATGGAGTGCGACAGACCGCCGTAGCCCTGACCCTCGACGGAGAGACGGTTGCCGATTGTGCCGACGTCGGCGGCGCAGGTGAAGCGCAGCGGCTGAACCTTGCCCGTCGCGACGTCCACCTCGACGAGCGCGATGTTCACGCAGTACATATACGTCGGGTTCTTCTCGCCGTGGCCGTTGTTCGGGTCCAGTCCGGGCGGCAGGCCGATATTCGACTGGTCGTAGTGACCGATATACTTCGTCTCAATGTCCTCGGCGGCCATTTCCGCGTAGGTGCGGTAGGTGCCGTCGGGCTTACGCATCGCGTTCATCAGCTTTTCGGCTGCGTCAAGCGTCGCGTTGCCCGCCATATAGTGGCTGCGCGAGGCGGCGGCGAGACCCGTGTCGGGGCAATCCTTGGAGTCGTTCATCACGAGACGAACCTGCTCCGCCTTGATTCCGAGCGGCGCGAGAGCCTTGACGGTGTGGGTCAGCGTTCCGATGTCGCCGCCCTGACCGACGTCCTCCCACGTGTTGAAGTGCGTAATCGTGCCGTCCGCGTTGAGTTCAAGCGCGACCTCCGCCGAGTCAAACATTCCGATCGTGCAGAGGAATCCGCCCATCGAGACGCCGACGCCGACATTTTTACCCGCTTTTTTCGCGGCTTCCGCTTCCGCCTTATAGCGGTTGTACGCGGGCTTTGCGGCGTCTAAGAGACGCGTGTACGCGTCGTAGTCGTACGGAGTTACGGAGTTGATCGTCGTGTCGCCGGGCTGCATCAGGTTGATATAGCGGAACTCAAACGGGTCGATGCCGGCCTTTTCCGCGAGCATATCGACGAGAGCCTCGCTCGTCGTGTAGATCTGCGGCGCGCCGAAACCGCGGTAAGCGGTGTTAAAGGCGTGGTTTGTCGCGCCGCCGCGGCCGAGCGCGCGGATATTCGGGATATTCAGCCCGTGGAACGCGACGTTCAGCAGGTTGTTGAAGATATTACCCGCGACGACGGCGTAAGCGCCGTGGTCGAGGCCGACGTCGTACTCGGCTGCGACGATTTTGCCGTTCTTATCGCAGGCCAGACGGCCGTTCGAGAACGTCGCGGAGCGTTTGCCGGTCGTGTGGTTAAACTGGTCATACGGGAGCGTAATCGTCACCGGACGTTGCAGGTTCTGCAACGCGGTCATCACGATCGCGGGGATATTCGGGCTTGTCGAGTAGCCGAACGAGCCGCCGGCGGTGTTCATAATGAAACGGATTTGCTCCTTGTCAATGCCGCAACCCATTGCAACGTCAACGCGCGTCTCCTCAATGCTCTGGAATTTGCCTTGCAGTGTGTGCATTCCGTCCGCTTCGATATAGCCCTGAATCGTGTCAGGTTCAATCGGGAGATGCGGCTCGTGCTGCGAGTGGAAGCTGCCCTCGACTACGAAATCAGCGTTATCAAACGTCTCGTCGGAGACCTCGCCCTTGAACAGCGGCTGCTCCATATAGAAGTTCGGCAGCGTCTCGTGGAGCTGAATCGCGTCGGGGACGACGGCTTCCGGGAACGTCAGGTAGCTCGGCAGGAGTTCGAGTTCCTGCTTGACCGCTTTCGCGGCGGCGCGCGCGTGTTCCTCGGTGTCGGCGGCGACGACGGCGACGCAGTCACCGCGGCGTTTAATTACCTTGCCGGCGATAACGGGGAATTCCGTGATGCCGGAACCTTTTTGGCGCGGCACGTGGGCGGGGGAGGCGAG
>JAISJC010000126.1 GCA_031261745.1 Oscillospiraceae bacterium | reverse complement strand
TTCGCAATCTCAATCGCGGTCGGGCTGACGCCGGAAATGCTGCCCGTGATTATGACCTCGACGCTCGCCAAGGGCGCGGTTTCGATGTCCAAGCACAACGTAATCGTCAAGACGCTCGGCGCGATTCAGACGTTCGGCGAGATGGATATCCTCTGCACAGACAAGACGGGGACGCTCACCGAGGACAAAATCGTGCTGGAAAAGTATATGAACCTGCACGGCGAGGACGACAGCCGCATCCTGCGCCACGCGTACCGCAACAGCTACTTTCAGACGGGGCTGAAAAACCTCATCGACCTCGCGATTATCAACCGCGCCGTCGCGAACGGGTTGGAGGACACGCTGAAAGAGTTCACGCGCGTGGACGAGATACCCTTTGACTTCGCGCGCCGCCGTATGAGCGTCGTGTTGGTGGACAAAAACGGCAAGCGTCAGCTGATTACCAAGGGCGCGGTCGAGGAGCTGATTGCGATTTCGTCCTACGTGGATATGGGCGGGCAGATTTTGCCGCTCGACGAGGAGAACAAGCGGCTCGCAATGCAGACCTATGAGAAATTCAACGCCGACGGTCTGCGAATGATCGCCGTCGCGCAGAAAAACGAGGTGCCGGAGGTCGGCGCGTTCGGCGTCGCGGACGAGCGGGATATGGTGCTTATCGGGTTTGTCGGGTTCCTCGACCCGCCGAAAGAGAGCGCGAGAACGGCTATCGCCGCGCTGAAAGAACACGGCGTCCGCACCGTCGTCCTCACGGGCGACAGCGAGGGCGTCGCAATCAAGGTCTGCGGCAAGGTCGGTGTGAAAACCGCGCGGGTAATCACGGGAAAAGACGTTGACGCGATGGACGACGCTACGCTGCTCGGTGCCGTGGAGGAGTGCGACCTGTTCGCGAAGCTCTCACCCGCGCAAAAGGAGCGCGTCGTAAAGGCGTTTCAGACCGCGGGACACACCGTCGGCTATATGGGCGACGGGATTAACGACGCGCCGCCGCTTCACCAGGCGGACGTCGGGATTTCCGTTGACAGCGCGGTGGATATCGCGAAAGAAACCGCCGACATTATCCTGCTCAAAAAGGATTTGATGGTGCTTGAAGAGGGCGTTCTCGAAGGTCGCCGCACATTCGGCAACATCGTAAAATACATTAAAATGGCGGCGAGCGGAAACTTCGGCAATATGATTTCCGTAATGGCGGCGAGCATTTTCCTGCCGTTTTTGCCTATGCTTCCCGTGCAGATTCTGACGCAGAACCTGCTCTGCGATTTCTCGCAGATGGGCATTCCGTTCGACAGCGTGGATAAGGAATACCTGAAAAAGCCGCGCAGGTGGGAAACGGGTTCGATTAAATCCTTTATGGCGTTTATGGGACCGCTCAGCTCGATATTCGATATTCTCTGCTTCGCCGTGATGTGGTGGGCGATGAAAGCGAACCGCGCGGATCTCGCGTCGCTGTTCCAGTGCGGCTGGTTCGTGTTCGGAACCGTGTCGCAGGTCCTCGTCATCCATATGATTCGCACGGCGAAAATCCCGTTTGTGCAGAGCAAACCGTCGCTTATGCTGCTGATTCCGACGCTCGTCGTCGCGGCGATTACGCTCGCCGTCGGGTTCAGCACGCTCTCCGTGGGTCTTGATATGGTGCGGCTGCCGCTCACGTTTATTCCGTGGCTTCTCGTGATTCTGGTCGGTTACGGCATCGCCTCGCAGGTCATAAAAAAAGTTTATATCAGGCGTTACGGCGAGTGGCTGTAAGGTTCTTCTCAACAACGGTAATTCGGAGCAAAAAAATAAGTTGCAAATAATACCGCGATGTATTATAATACGTTTGTGGTCAAACAGTCCATTATTATACAGCGCAAAAATCAGGTGATTTTATTGCCAATAGCTCTTATTATTACGGGAGTCTTGGTGCTGGGCGTGATCTTCGTCAACGGTTGGACGGACGCGCCGAACGCCATTGCTACCGCCGTATCCACGCGGGTTTTGCGCCCGCGAACCGCCATTACGATGGCGGTCATTCTCAACTTTTTCGGCGTTCTGGTGATGACATTTGTCAATGCCGAGGTCGCCGAAACAATAAGTAATATGGTCAGCTTTGAGGGCGGTCAAAATGTCGCACAGATCGCCCTTGCTGCTGCGCTGTTTTCTATTGTCGCGTGGTCCGTCGGCGCGTGGTATTTCGGTATTCCGACGAGTGAAAGTCACTCGCTTATCGCCGGAATAACCGGCTCCGCTCTGGCGATGGGCGGCACGGGCGCAATCAATATGTCCGAGTGGAACAAGGTTCTCATCGGGCTTGTGATTTCCTCGATTATCGGCTTCGGCGGCGGCTTCGGCGTCGCGAAGCTGATGCAGAAAATCTTTGCGCACATCAACCGCAGTTCGGCGAATCGCTTCTTCACGGTCGGACAGGCCTTTTCCGCCGCGGCCAACGCGTTCCTGCACGGTGCGCAGGACGGACAGAAGTTTATGGGCGTTTTTATGCTTACGCTGTTCTATAACGGCATAGTGGGGCGGAACTCTGCGGGCAGTTTTGATATCCCCCTTTGGGTTATGATTATGTGTTCTCTCGTTATGGGTCTCGGCACCTCCGTCGGCGGAATGCGTATTATCAAAGCGGTCGGTATGGATATGGTAAAGCTCGAACGGTATCAGGGATTCTCCGCCGATTTAAGCGCGGCGTTCTGTCTGTTCGCGTCCTCCCTGCTCGGCATTCCCGTGTCCACAACGCATACAAAAACCACCGCGATAATGGGCGTCGGCGCGGCGCGGCGCGTCAGCTCGGTTGACTGGCGCATCGTCAAGGAGATGGTCCTCGCGTGGATACTGACGTTCCCCGGCTGCGGACTCATCGCGTTTTTGATGACAAAATTGTTTATTCATATATTCTGATTAAGATAGCGAGGGTAAGATAATGGCAAAGAAAAGCTACAATTATTTTGAGCAGTTTGAAAAGCAGATGGAACTGTGCGAAAGATCCGCCGCGCAACTTGCGGCTATGCTCGAAGATTATACCGACATCCATACTAAGGCGGAGGAAATTCACGCCACCGAGCATCTGGCGGATACGTGTCTGCACGAGCTGATGAATGAACTCAACCGCTCTTTTGTAACTCCGATTGACCGCGAGGACATAGTTCAGATTTCCAACGCGCTGGACGACATTACGGATTCCATTGAGGACGTGGCGAATATGTTCGACGTGATGTCCATTGAGGTCGTCAAGCCTGAGGCAAAGGCGATGTCCCTGCTTATTTACGAGGCGTGTCAGGCGTTGAGCGCGCTCGTTTCAGAGTTTCCGCGTTTCAAAAACTCGAAAAACATCAAGGAATTAATCGTAAAGGTCAATCGCGTGGAGGAATCCGGCGACGTGACGTATCGCGCCATTATCAAGGAAATGTTTTTGCACGAAAAAGACGCGATTGAGCTGATGAAGTGGAAAGAGATTTTTGAAACTATGGAGGACGTCATTGATAACTGCGAGGATGTCGCCGCGCTTCTGGACGGACTGGTTATAAAAAACAGCTGACATATTCTTAAAAGGCTTACCTATTTTAACCGGGTAAGTTTTTGCTTTTTTGGCATTGCATTTTTAGCCGATAACGGAAAGGGATTTTAGAATGAAGTATTATTCCGAAAGCGCGGCCGCGGTCTTGGCGGAGCTTTCCAGCAGTACTGACGGACTGTCAGCGGACGCCGTTCAGCGGGCAACCGATCCGGAACATCTGAACAGGCTTGAAGAGGCGAAGCCGAAAACCTTTGCGGCGAAACTCTTTGAACAGATTGCCAACCCGATGATTATTATCCTGATTATCGCGGCAATCGTCTCCGGTGCGCTCGGCGAAATCAGCGATACCATTATAATTCTCGCCGTGGTTGTCATCAACTCTTTCCTCGGCATTTTTCAGGAGAATAAGGCGGAGCAGGCTATCGACGCGCTGAAAAAGATGTCGTACACGACGGCAAAGGTCAGGCGCGGCGGCGAGGTCGCGCGCGTCCACTCCGAGGAGCTTGTGCGCGGTGATATCGTCCTGCTGGAAGCGGGAGATTTTGTACCCGCCGACGTGAGGATTGTCGAGTGCGCGTCTCTGAAAATCGAGGAATCCTCTCTCACGGGTGAATCCGTCCCGACCGAAAAACGCGTTTCCGCGATTGAGACCGCGGACGATGTTCCGCTCGGTGACAGGGTGAATATGGCGTATATGGGTTCAAGCGTCGTCTACGGGCGCGGCACCGCCGTCGTCACGGACATCGGTATGGATACCGAGATGGGCAAAATTGCCGCCATCATTTCGGGAACGAAGGAAAACAAAACTCCGCTGCAAATGAAGCTCGACCAGCTCGGTCGGATTTTGAGCTTTACGGTTCTCGGCATCTGCGCGTTTATGTTCGGGTTCGGCATAATAAGAAACGGCGGCTTCGGCGGCGGACACACGTTGGAGCTGTTTCTGCTCGCAATCAGTCTCGCCGTCGCGGCGATTCCGGAGGGACTTGCCGCCGTCGTGACCATCGTTCTGTCGATCGGCGTCTCTAAAATGGCTAAGAAAAACGCGATTATCCGCAAGCTGACAGCCGTTGAAACGCTCGGCTGCGCTCAAATCATATGCTCTGACAAAACCGGAACACTTACGCAGAATAAAATGACCGTCGTCGAGACGCACATCGGCGCGTCGGCGCAGGGTTCCGACGGCGAGGACAGGCTTGCCGTCGCGATGGCAATGTGCAACGATTCCTCCATTTCCGCGGACGGAAGCATCGTCGGCGAGCCGACCGAAAGCGCGCTTGTGCAATACGCGCTGACGCTGAACCTGAACAAGACCGAGCTTGAAGCGGCGATGCCGCGCGTC
This sequence comes from Oscillospiraceae bacterium, assembly GCA_031261745.1. Classification (GTDB taxonomy): domain Bacteria; phylum Bacillota; class Clostridia; order Oscillospirales; family Oscillospiraceae; genus JAIRRO01. The sequence continues at coordinate 21,318 of JAISJC010000126.1, read as the reverse complement.
GGTGAGGCTCCGTTCGATTCGGTCCGCAAGATGATGTCAACGGTTCACCGCGTCAAAGACGGGTTCGTCCAGTTTTCCAAGGGTGCCTTGGACGAACTGCTGAAAAAATGCACGCATTTCGTCAACCAAAACGGCGCGTCCGTGCCGCTGACAGACGAGATGCGAGCCAATATTCTCGCGCTGAACAAGACGATGGCGGAGAAAGCTCTGCGCGTCCTCGGCGGCGCGTACAGAGAACACGACGCGCTGCCGGAGAGCTTTGAGCCGGACGCCATTGAGCGTGGGCTTACGTTCATCGGCGTCGTCGGAATGGTTGACCCCGTACGTCCTGAGGTTAAGGACGCGATAAGGGTCTGCCGCGAAGCGGGAATCCGCCCCATAATGATTACGGGCGACCACAGGGACACCGCCGTCGCGATTGCGAAAGAGATCGACATAATCAAGGACGATTCGGAAGCGATAACGGGTGCCGAGCTTGAAAAAATCAGTGATGAGGATTTCGCCACCGAGGTCATTAAGTATTCCGTCTACGCGCGTGTGCAGCCGGAACACAAGGTCCGCATCGTCAAGGCGTGGCAAGCCCTCGGCAACATCAGCGCGATGACGGGCGACGGGGTCAACGATGCGCCCGCGCTCAAAACCGCCGACATCGGCATCGGGATGGGCATCACCGGTACCGACGTTTCCAAGGGCGTCTCCGATATGATTCTCGCCGACGACAACTTCGCGACTATCGTTTCAGCCGTCGCGGAGGGCCGGAAAATATTCGATAACATTCAAAAGACAATCCAGTTCCTGCTGTCGTCTAACCTCAGCGAGGTTCTGTCGCTGTTCGCAGCGTCGATAGTCAACGTGCATCTGTTTGCGCCGATTCACATACTGATGATTAATCTGATTACGGACAGTCTGCCCGCAATCGCACTCGGTATGGAGGAGGGCGAAGCCGGCATAATGCAAAAAGCACCGCGCAACTCCAAGGCCGGTATTTTTGCCGACGGGCTGGGCATTAACGTCCTGTATCAGGGCGCGCTTATCGCCGTAATCACGCTCGTGTCGTTCTTCATCGGGCGGAAATTCGCGCCGGACAACCCCGACGTCGCCGTGACAATGGCGTTCGCGACGCTCTCGCTCGTCGAGGGCTTCCACTCGTTCAACCTGCGCTCACAGCACAGCTCGCTGTTTTCGCCCGGTCTCGGATTCTTCGGGAACAAGTGGCTCGTGGGTTCGCTGCTGCTGTCTTTGATTGTGACGATGGCGGTTATCTACATTCCCGGCCTGAACGTGGTGTTCAAGCTCGTTCCGCTCGACCTGCCGCTGCTCGCCGTATCTCTCGTGCTTTCCGTCAGTATTATCCCCATTGTTGAAGTTGCCAAGGCGATTACTAAGAAAAGAAGATGACGCATTGTTCTCTCTGATACGAAAATTTTATTCCGTTGACCGTATGGTTCCGCCGGAAAAAAGAAAAGGCGATTTACCGCCCGTAAAAGAAGCGTACCGCAATATTGCAAAGATTGCGGTGCCTTCCGTTATAGAAATGGTATTTATGTCGCTGATAGGTTCCGTGGACGTGATTATGATCGCTCCGCTCGGCTATGAGGCTATCGCCGCGGTCGGACTCGCGGGGCAGCCGCGTATGCTGATGATGTCGCTGTTCTTCGCGATGAATATCGGCGTCACCGCGATTGTCGCGCGGCGAAAAGGGCAGGAACTGCCTGAGGAGGCGAATCAGACGCTCCGCAACTCGTTGGAGCTGATTATCGCGCTGTCCGTTGTCATTCTGACGTTCGCGCTCGCGTTTTCGCGGCCGCTGATGAAAATCGCGGGGGCGCAGCCGGACACGATTGTGCAGGCGAACGAATATTTCCGCATACTCGTGTACTTTTTGCCCGTCAACGCGATGACGATGTGCATCAACGCGGCACAGCGCGGCATCGGCAACACAAAAATGACAATGTACGTCAATTTGACCGCGAACATCGTAAATATCGTATTCGATTACATATTCATCTACCGCCTGAATCTCGGCGTTGCGGGTGACGCGTGGGCGACGGGAATCGGCTTTACTGTCGGGTTTATTATGTGTCTGGTGTCGCTTTTCGGCAAGAAATCCGGCGGCGCGTTCCTGCGGCTGTCGTTCCGCGACAGTTGGCGGTTGAAAAAAGACACCGTACTCTCCATCGTCCGTGTGGGCGGCAACGCGATGATTGAGCAGATTTCCATTCGCATCGGTTTTTTCGCCTACGCGATTATCGTCGCGAACCTCGGCACGGAAGCGTTCGCGGCGCACCAGGTCGGTATGCAGTTTTTGAACATCTCATATAACTTCGGGGACGGAATCGGCGTTGCGGGGACCTCGCTCGTCGGGCAGATGCTTGGGCGGGAACGTCCCGACCTCGCGACTGTCTACGGCAAGTGCAGTCAGCGGCTCGCGCTGACGGTCAGCCTCATTCTCGCGTCTCTGATCGTGGTTTTCCGGTCGCCGCTCGCGGGCATATTCTTAAATCCGTCCGATCCGGCGAACGCGGTCACGTTCCCGCTCGCCGCGAGTATACTCATTATGGTCGCGCTGTTCCAGCCGATTCAGACCTCAAACGTCGTCATCTCCGGCTGTCTGCGCGGCGCGGGCGACAACCTGCACGTCGCGCTGGTGATGATTATCTGCGTCGTCGGGATTCGCCCGACGCTTGCGGCGTTGTCCATTTACGCCTTCGGGTTCGGGCTGTTCGGCGCGTGGGGCGCGTCGCTCATTGATATGATTATGCGGCTGACGCTGATGTATAAACGATTCAACAGCGGCAAATGGCAGTCGAAAAAGGTATAACAGCATAGAGAAAGCCCGAACGCCGTGAACCGAAACATACTGTATTTTCTTCTCCCGTGAATTGTGGCGCGAATATGAACTAATGCGGCAGTTGCCGCCGGCGTATGGTTTTTTGTGTGAAAATGTGCTATAATGACGCAACAACACTGAAACCGAGGTGCGCGCTATGTCCGGAAAAATCCTGCTCTGCGACGACCAGCCGATGATTCACGAAACCCTGCGCGAGTATATTGAGGCGGAGGGCTTCGCCTGCGTTTCCGCGTATGACGGCGCGGAGGCGTTGGAAAAATGGCGTTCCGAACAGCCTGACTTCATCGTGCTTGACCTGATGATGCCGAAAATGAGCGGCACGGACGTCTGCCGCGAAATCCGCCGCGAGAGCAGTGTCCCGCTGATTATGCTCACGGCGCGCGGCGAGGAGATTGACCGCATTCTCGGACTTGAACTCGGCGCGGACGACTACATCGTCAAGCCGTTTTCCCCGCGCGAGGTCGTCGCGCGAATCAAAGCGGTTCTGCGCCGCGTAAACGAAAGTCCAAAATCAGATAAGTCAAATTTGCTGAATTTCCCCGGCTTGCAGGTGAATATCAGCCGCTACGAGGTCCGCGCGGACGGCGAGCTAATCCCCTGCACGCCGAAAGAGGTCGAACTGCTGTTCAAGCTCTGCTCCTCGCCGGGGCGCGTCTGGAACCGCGAGCAGCTGCTGCGCGAGGTCTGGGGCTACGACTACTACGGCGACACGCGCGTCGTGGACACGCAAATCAAGCGCATACGCCAAAAGCTGCCCGAAAACGGGCGGTGGCAGATCCGCAGCATCTACGGCGTCGGCTACAAATTCGAGGTGAGCGAATGAAAAACAGTGTGTTTCTGCGCAGAATCGTTTTGCTTCTGCTCGCGGCGGTGCTGCTCACGGGTCTGCTGACCTCCGCGATATACATTTTCGTCACGCAGCGGGCGTTCGGAATGCCGGAGCGGGACGCGGGCGAGCCGTTCGTGCGGCGCGAAATGCAGCCGCCGGGCGGCCCGTACCCGCACGGCGAACTCAATATATATGACAAAAACGGAAAAGTGCTGTTTACGCGGCCCGTAAAGGAACTCAACGAGACGCTGATTATGAGCGTGCTTATTTCCTTTGCGGTTATGCTCGTCCCCGGCTATCTCGCGGCGCGGCGGCTCGTCGTGCCGATTCGGCAGATGCAGGGCGTGGCGCGTGCAATGGCGCGCGGCGAATTTTCCGTCCGCGCCGACGAGACGCAAAAGGGCGAAATCGGCGAACTCGGACGCGCGATGAACCACTTCGCCGACGAATCTGGGCGGCTCGAACAGACGCGCCGCGACTTCGTGGCGAACGTGTCGCACGAGCTGCGGACGCCGATTGCGTCAATCCGCGCAATGGGCGAAACCCTGCGCGACGGAATGGCTAAAAGCGACGAGAAGAAAACGCTGTTCTACAACAACATCGTGCGTGAAAGTATGCGCCTGTCGCGGCTCGTGGACGATTTGCTCGAACTCTCGCGCCTGCAATCGGGCGCGGAGGCGATGAAAAAAACGCGTTTCGACCTGCGGGAGGTGTTTCGGAATATCGCCGACAGCTTTGAGCTTGCGGCGGCGGACGCGGGAACCGCGCTGAACATCGACGAGCCGGACGAGCCGCTCCGCGTTTTCAGCAATCCCGACCGCATTGAGCAGCTGCTCGTCATAATAATGGACAACGCGTTGAAGCACGCGGGCGGCGGCGGAACCGTCACGCTCACCGCGCGTCAGAGCGGCGAAAAGGTGACAGTCGGCGTGAGCAACACGGGCGAAACCATTGCCGCCGAGGACTTAGCGAATATCTTCGAGCGGTTCTACAAGGCGGACAAGTCGCACAGCGGCGAGGGCTACGGTCTTGGGCTGTCCATCGCGCGCGAGATTGTCGGCGGTCTCGGCGAGAGCATTCGCGCCGCTAGCGCGGACGGCGTAACGACATTTGAGTTTACGGTTTCACAGGCACCGGAGAGATAACTCCGGTGCCTGTTTTTGTTGCTCCCCTGCCCTTTTTCTGCCACATTTCGGTGTTATCATTGATGCACTACCGAACAGGAGTGTAAAATATGGCAATCGAGGTTTTCAACCGCTTTGAAAACAAATATCTGCTCGGCGAGCGGACGTATTCGCGCCTGCGCGAGCGATTGGAGCGCGAAATGGAGGTTGACGCGTACAACAAAACGCGCGAAACCTATCCCATCACAAATTTGTACTACGACACGCCGGACAGCTATCTGATTCGCACCTCGCTGGCAAAGCCGAGATACAAGGAAAAGGTGCGCATCCGCGCCTACGGCGTACCGGAGCCGAATGCCGTGGTCTACGCGGAAATCAAGAAAAAGGTCGGCGGACTCGTGAACAAGCGGCGTACCGCGCTCCCGCTCGCCGACGCGTACGGTTTCCTCGAAACGGCGGAGCCGCCCGAACCGCAGGCGTACACGAATACGCAGGTTCTGGCGGAATTGCAGTACATCGCGTCAACGCGCGAGCTGCGCCCCGCTGCGTACCTCGCCTACGACCGCCGCGCGTATTTCGGCGAGGATGAACTGCGCGTGTCGTTCGACTGCAATGTCCGCTCGCGGCGTTGCGATTTGCGGCTTGAAGCCGGCGACCACAGCGAATCGCTGCTCGGCGGCGGTCAGTACGTTATGGAAATCAAGGTCGCGCGCGCAATCCCGCTTTGGCTGTCAAAAACGCTCTCGGAATTTGCGATTTATCCGCAGAGCTTTTCCAAATACGGCGCGGAATACAAGAAATATCTGCGTGAAAAGGAGGGATATTCGTGCTTGAATCAATCTACGCGACTTCGGCCGGCGATGTGACAATCACGCTGCCGACGCTGCTCGCCGCGCTCGGCGTCGCTTTCGCCGTCGGACTGCTGATCAGCTTCGTCTACATTAAAACACACGCGAATAAATCGCCGTCGCAGTCCTTCGCGCTCACGCTCGTTCTGCTCCCCGCTGTCGTGACAATCATCATTCTGCTCGTCGGAAACAATGTCGCGCGGGCGTTCTCGCTCGCGGGCGCGTTCTCGATTATCCGTTTCCGCTCCGCTCCGGGCGACGCTAAGGACATCACGTTCGTGCTGTTTTCTATGGCCGTCGGGCTTGCTGCGGGAATGGGTTTTCTGCTGTACGCCGTCGTCGCGGGCGTTCTGCTCTGCGCGGTTGTCGCACTGCTTGAAGTCTGCAAATTCGGCAAATCGAAGTCCACGGCGAAAACGCTGAAAATCATAATCCCAGAAAACCTCGACTATCAGGGCGCGTTTGACGATATTTTCAGCGAATTCGCGCAGAAAGCGTCGCTGCTGAAAATCAAAACCACGGAACTCGGCAGCCTGTTTGAGCTGACCTATTCCGTGACTGCGCGTTCCGATTACAGCGAAAAAGACTTCATTGACGCTTTGCGGACGCGCAACGGCAACCTGAATATTACGCTCGCGCTCGCCGCACCGACGGATTCCGAATTTTAGGAGGATTTATGAAACGACTTTGCTTAATCGCGCTCGCGGCGTTCCTGCTCGCGGGCTGCGCCGCGACGAACGCCGCGCCTGCGGCCGGCGATACGCCGACGGCCGAGGTCACGGCGGCGGCTGTGGAAATTAAGAGCGCGGACACACTCTCAAAGAACGGAACCTACACTTTGACGGGCGTGATTGACGGTCAGGTGCTTGTCACCGCGTCGAACGTCACGCTGATTCTCGACAATGCGTCTATCACCTGCGCGGACGGTTCCGCGATTCTCGGCGACGATGGCGACGGGCAGAAAACCTTACAGAACCTCACCGTTGAACTCGTCGGCAGCAGCACCGTTTCGGGCGGGGAGCACGGGATTCAGGGCAAGGACAACCTGACGATTACGGGCGACGGCTCACTCAACGTGACCGCCGTAAAGGACGGACTTCACGCGGGCGATACGCTGAATTTTGAGAGCGGCACGGTCAATGTTCTAAGCTCCTACGAGGGCGTCGAGGCGGCGTATGTGAACATCAGCGGCGGCTCGCTGACCACTCACGCGTCCGACGACGGAGTGAACGCCGCGAGCGACGAGGACGGCGTTACGCCGTCCGTCACAATCAGCGGCGGAACGCATTTCATCTACGCGAACAGCGACGGAATCGACAGCAACGGCACGCTCGACATCACGGGCGGCACCGTCGCCGTGCTGATAAACGCGCCGCGCGACGGTCAGACCTTTGACGCGGACAGACCCGCGACGGTTCTGCCGACGCTGTATCTCAACGGGCAGTTCGCCGCGGGCGATATCATCACCGTTGCGGACTTTGAGGTCACGCTCGACGCGCCGGTCACGGCGGCGGCACTCGTTTTGCCGGGGCTTACGGACGGCACGGCGTACAGCGTCAAGCTCAACGGCTCGGAATATCAGACGGTCACCGCGACGACGGCGGTCGCCGCCGGTATGGGCGCGGGAATGGGCGCGGGCTTCGGCGGCGGAGGCAATCGCGGCGGCACAAGACCCGCCGGTGATATGCCGGAGTGGAACGGCGAGGCTCCGCCAAACGGTCAGCCGAACGGCAATTTCGGCGGGCGTGGAGAACGCGGCAACGCTCCCGCCGCGCCAAACGCGGCCATTGGCGGAGCATAAACCCTCATAATAAATAACGGCAATCGTTGGTTAACTTCAACGGTTGCCGTTTTTTATTTGATTATTTCAGAGGGTCAAACGCTCACTGTCTCCGGTATCAGGTTCACCAGATTTTGCATTTCGTCGGAGAGAAAACGGTCATTGCGCCAGGCGACCACCAATTGGCTGGGGTTGGTTTGCTCAACGGGATAGAATTTCAGGCCGCCGGATATGCTGTTGGCAATAAACGACCCGCATATGGAAAAACCCTCGCCCGAAAACAATTTATGCAGCATCGTAAATAAATTCGGCACGAACCGTATGTTTTCCGGATTAAATCCCATCTCATTGTAAAGCATCAGCGCGTCGTCCGTTACCGCTTTCCGGACGATAAACATCTGCTCGCCGCGCAATAATGCCGCGTCAAACGGCTCGGCGGCCGCGGGATGCTTATCGGAAATGGCAATCGACAGCTTGAACGGGGATATGACGCTGTATGAGATATTCCGCATATCCGCAACGGCATAGTCCTGGGCGATTGCGGCGTCCACAGTGCCGAATTCGAGTTGCTGCCGCAGCTCGGCATATGTCAGAAGCGTTTCCTCGACATTTACATCGGGGTAACGTTCCTTGTATTCGCGGATAAGCTCTTTCGTAGCGTTATAATTATCGTCAATATCAAAAGGCATCGGTGCCGCAAACTTCAACGTCCTTTTCGGTGCCGCGATATCACGGACGGAAGTCAGCGACTTCTCCGTTATTTTATAGAGCGGTTCGAGTACGGAATACAGATATTCGCCCTCCTCGGTCAGCCGGACGCCCTTATTATTGCGCTCAAAAAGGCGCGAGCCGACGTTCTCCTCGAAGCGGCTCAGCATACGGCTGAGCGCGGGTTCCGTAATGAACATACTCTCGGCCGCCCACGAGAGTTTCTGGTAGCGGGCAATAGTCAGGAACGCGTCAATCTGTTGAAATGTGATGTTTTGCATTTGCATAAAATCCACCGGATCCGCGCGTCCAAAGACGTGCAGATCGTCTCCCCTTTTGATGTTTTGTGTTTACACCGATGTAATAATCGCACAAAGAATGGCAATTTACAACGACAAAATTGTGTATTATTATTAAATCAGATTTTAAGGAATTTGTCAAGCGACTGCGAGGCAAATGTATATGAAAACAGTTTCGCGTGTTAGAGAAATTTGAGGGAAAGGAAAGGTAACGATGCTATGTTTGGTTTTGTAAAAGGGGGTGGGGGTAAAACAAACGATAGCCGGATTGCCGCAAAGCGAAAACAGCAAATCAGGCTACCGGAAGAGTAGCCTGAGCGGACAACACAAACGCGCGCCGACGCTGATTTCAACCCTCGTCGGTGTATGAAAGGAATTGTCATATTATGATTAAATACGTCATAAAACGTCTGTTGATAATGATCCCTATCCTGTTGGGAATATGCTTCATAGTGCAGCTCCTTATTTCCGTCACGCCCGGCGACCCCGCAAGAATTATTGCTGGCGCGGACAGGGAGGAATGGGAGTACGAGCAGATTCGGGAGGAACTCGGTCTTAACGACCCGCTCCTTGTGCGGTTCGGTCGCTTTCTCGGCGGCGTGGTGCAGGGCGATTTGGGAACGTCTTTCAAAACCCACCGGTCGGTCGGTGCCGACATAAAGGAGCGGTTCCCGTACACCCTTATGATTGCGACTCTCAGCGTAGTTCTTGCGGTTGCGATAGGCATTCCGCTCGGCGTTTACGCCGCAAACCATCAATACTCGTGGAGGGACAACGCGACAATTTTCCTCTCGTTGATTTGTACGTCAATGCCTGCATTCTGGTTCGCGCTGCTGCTTGTCCAGTATTTCTCCGTAAAACTCGGCTGGCTGCCCGTATCCGGCGTAATGCAATGGCAGGGCTGGATATTGCCGGTTGTCTCCAACGCGCTGGGCTTCGCCGCGCAGGTCGCAAGGCAAATGCGGTCCAATATGCTTGAAGTCATCCGGCAGGATTACATAGTTACCGCGCGGGCAAAGGGTCAGGCGGAGGGTACGGTGCTGTACAGGCACGCGCTCAAAAACGCGTTGATTCCGGTCATCCAAACAGTCGGCGGAATGTACGGTATGTCCCTTGGCGGCGCGCTTATCGCCGAGATGATATTCTCGGTTCCCGGACTCGGCAGCTACACGCTGGTAGGCCTTACAAACAGAGATTATCCCATTATTCAGGGCAGCGTCCTGTTCCTGTCGGCGATATTCTGCGTCGTAATACTGCTTATCGACATCATATTCGCGTTTATCGACCCGCGGATTCGTTCGCAGTATGTTAGAAAAAGAAGTCGGGCAAATGTGAAAGGGGCGTTGCAAAGTGCTGAAAAAGTCTAAGAGGAAAGAGAGAAAATCCAGCGGGGTCTGGCGGCGGTTAGCTAAGAACAAGGTTGCGGTTGTTTCACTGGGTATCCTCATTGTTGTTTTCCTGATCGCTGTATTCGCGCCGCTTCTGGCACCGTATTCGTATGAAATGGCGGATCTCAAACACGGGTTGGAGGGTTCCAGCAGCGCACACCTTTTGGGCACCGACAGACTCGGACGCGATGTTCTCAGCCGGCTCCTGTACGGTTCCAGGCAGTCTCTTCAAATGGGTATCTTCTCGGTCACCGGTGCCGCGGTTGTCGGCATCATCATCGGGGCGGTCGCCGGGTACTACGGAGGGTTCGTAGACAACCTGATGATGCGCATACTCGACCTTTTCCAGGGTATTCCGATGTTTTTGCTTACGATTGTGTTTGCGGCGGTACTGGGACCGAGCCTGCGGAACGCGATTATCGCGATAGGAATCGGAATGATTCCCAGCTATGCCCGTCTGATGCGCGCCTCGCTTCTGACGGTGCGGGAACAGGAGTTCATTGAGGCGGCGAAATCCATCAACGCAAGCAGCCCAAGAATCATCATCAGGCATATCATTCCGAACGCCATCTCGCCGGTTCTCGTCTCCTTTACGATGGGAATGGGCGGCGCGGTTCTGTCCGGCGCGGCACTCAGCTTTATCGGACTCGGCGTTCAGGCCCCGATTCCGGAGTGGGGCGCGATGATATCCGACGCGCGGAGCTTTATGCGCGCACAGCCGCAACTCGCGCTGTATCCGGGCATCTGCGTAATGGTCACGGTTTTAGCGTTTAATCTGCTGGGCGACGGGCTGAGGGACGCCCTCGACCCGCGGTTGAAGAATTGAGGTGGATGGTGTGGCTGATAATATTTTAGAAATCCGCGATCTGGTCGTCGAGTACCACACGGATGACGCCATTGTCCACGCGGTCAACAGTGTGAATCTCTCCATTAAGAAAGGCGAAACTGTCGGTCTGGTCGGCGAGACCGGAGCCGGAAAAACGACGATTGCGCGTTCAATTATGCGTATATTGCAAACACCGCCGGCGAAGCTGTGCAGCGGGGAGATACTCTTCGAGGAACAGAATATTATGGCGTTGAGCGAACACGATATGCGCAAAATACGCGGCAACAAAATCGCAATGATATTCCAGGACCCGATGACCGCGCTCAACCCGATAGAGACGGTCGGCTTCCAAATCGCGGAGGCGATAGGACTGCACAACAAAATATCGCGCGCGGAGGCCGTGCGCAGGGCCTGCGATATGCTCGAAATGGTGGGTATTCCGAGCGCGAGATACGATGAGTACCCGCACCAGTTTTCCGGCGGTATGAAGCAGCGCGTCGTCATCGCGATGGCACTGGCGTGCAATCCTGAGCTGTTGCTCGCGGATGAGCCGACGACGGCACTGGACGTTACGATTCAGGCGCAGGTTCTCGAAATGATGCAGTCTCTGAAAGAGAGACTGGGGACGTCGGTTCTTATGATTACGCACGACCTCGGCGTCGTCGCCGACTGTTGTCAGTCCGTCGCGGTCATTTACGCCGGCGAGATCGTGGAATACGGCACGGCGGAACACATCTTTGAGGCCGCGACGCATCCGTACACAATCGGTCTGTTCAACTCACTTCCGAAGCTGGATTCGGACGCGCGGCGTCTCATACCCATAAAAGGGCTGATGCCCGACCCGACAAATCTGCCGACGGGTTGCACGTTCTGTGAACGCTGTCCGGATGCCACGGAAAAATGCGCCGCGGAGTCTCCGGACGTCGTGGAAATCGCCCCTGGGCACCTTGTAAAGTGCTTTTTAACGGAGGTGAACAAATAATGGCTGCATTACTCGAAGTAAACGGACTGAAAAAGTATTTCAAGTCGGGCAGCGGGATGCTGCACGCGGTTGACGACATCAGTTTTACGCTTGAAGCCGGAAAAACGCTCGGCGTCGTCGGCGAGTCCGGCTGCGGAAAGACCACGCTCGGAAGGACGATTCTCCATCTGACCGACCCGACGGACGGCGAAATCGTCTTTGAGGGCAAGGACATATCGAACCCGACGAAAAACGAGCTGAAAGCTATGCGCGAAGAGATGCAGATAATCTTTCAGGACCCCTATTCGTCGCTGAATCCCCGTATGTCGGTGAGTACGGCTATTATGGAGCCTCTTGTGCTTCAAGGCAAACTGAGCAAAGCCGAGATAAGGGACGAGGTCAAGACGCTGATGGACACCGTCGGCATTGCCAAACGCTTTGAGAATGCCTATCCCCACGAGCTGGACGGAGGACGGCGGCAGCGCATCGGCATTGCGCGCGCGCTCGCGTTGAAGCCGAAATTCATTGTGTGCGACGAGCCTGTTTCCGCGCTGGACGTCTCCATTCAGGCGCAGATAATAAACCTTATGCTTGACTTGCAGGAAGAGCGCGGTCTTGCGTATATGTTCGTGACGCACGACCTGTCCGTCGTAAAATACATATCGAACGACATTATGGTTATGTATCTTGGGCAGATGGTGGAAAAAGCACCGGCGGACGAATTGTTCACCAACACGCTGCACCCGTACACAAAGGCACTGCTCTCCGCGATTCCCGTCCCCAGCATCCGCAACAAGAAAGAACGCATCATTATGCAGGGCGAAATCACTTCTCCGATCAATCCCAAACCGGGCTGCCGGTTTATGGCAAGGTGTCCGTACGCCGCGGAGGATTGTGCGGCACCTCAGGTTCTGGAAGAACATTCGGCAAATCACTTTGTCGCGTGTTGTAAATACAAGACCATTAAAAATTAGGAGGAAAATATGAAAAAGTTCTTGTCAGCACTGCTCGTTCTCTGCATAGTCTTCTCTCTGGTCGCCTGCGGCGGCAGCGGCGAAAAATCCGGCGGTACTACCGACGGAGGCACTTCCGGCGGTACGGACGGCGGCTCCTCGTCCGCAAAAGACACCCTGACCATTGCCGTGACCTCCGACAGCGGCACGCTTGACCCGCTGTACAACGTCGGCTGGGATCTTCTGAACGCGCTGCGTATGATCTACGAGCCGCTGTGGGAGTATCAGGGCGACGGCACCCAGCGTTTCATTCTGGCAAAAGACTTTACCGCGGAAACACCGACCAAATGGTTAATCCATCTCCGTGACGACGTCACATTTTCAAACGGAAACCCGTTCACGGCCGACGACGTGCTGTTCTCTCTGTGGAGGGCCAACAACAGAATCGGCGTCCAGGCATTCATCTCCGAGCTTGACTACGACAACTGCAAAGCCATCGACGATTACACGGTCGAATTAAACTTCACCGAGGCCAGCATCTCGTTTACCGCCACGTTTGCGTCAATTTATATGTTCGACAAGGAGTCGTTTGACGACGCGACCTCCTCCACGGTCACAATCGGTACCGGCCCGTACAGCTTGGACGCGTACGTGGTCAACAGCCATATGAACCTTGTGGCGCGTGACGGTTACTGGGGAACAGCCCCGAATATCCCGAATCTGCAATTCAGAGTTATGGGCGAAGAGGCCCAGCGCGTCAACGCAATCCAGACCGGCGAAGTCGATATAGCGTCAATCCCGTTCCAGGATGTCAAGTATGTTCAGACGCTGGATAACCTGAATGTCAACCTGTTCACGGGAAATACATCGGCCAGCCTTTATATGAACATATCGTCCACGCGCAAATTGTTCTCCGAACTGGACGCGACAGCGCGTCTCGCCATCGCCTACGCCATCGACAGAGAGGCAATTCGTGACATCGCCTACGACGGCTTCGCCGAAATATCGCGTTATCCGCTTTCAACAGGCGCGGTCGATGACTACGACGCTCTCTACGATATGGGCATTTACGGAGAACCCGATTACGGGTACAACCCCGCCAAAGCAAAAGAGCTTGCGGAATCGTCAGGACTTGTGAATTACGAGATCAAGCTGATCAATAACGGCTCGGCCGTAAACGCTCTGATCAGCGAACTCGTCCAGACAAACCTGAAAGACATCGGCGTCAAGGTCAACATATTCAGTTTGGACGCGGGTTCGTGGCTGACGGTTATGTTCGACGAGACCCAGTATGATATGGCTCTCGACTTCAACTTCGGCGAAACGGTCGCCGCCGGATACAGAGCCTGGGTCAGAATGGCGGCCGGCGGCTCCTACACCAAGGAACCGTGGGAGGGCAGCGACGTGGTTCTTCCGATTCTCGAAACCATTATGTCGCAGACCGACCAGAAGATACTCGACGACTACTATATGACCATAACAAAGGCGCACGTAAACGCAATGCTGTGGTACGAACTCGTTGACGTGTTGGTTCCGACGGCGTATGACAAGACGCTGAAAGGCTACGCTCCGATGCGTTCCGGCAACATCATCTACACCGACTTATCCTGGTAAGCGTCCACCGGAACTATATTAAGCGCAATCCGGGGCAGGTTGTGTTGCAGTCTGCCCCGGATTTCATTAAACCAAAAATCAAGTAGGATGGAGAATCTGTATGGTAAACGCATATAAAGAATTCCCGCATCTGCTCTCACCGATTAAAATCGGAGGCGTGATGTTCCGCAACAGAATGTTCGGCTCGCCGGTGTCCGCCGCCGAAATAGAGTATGACGGACAGCTCAGTCACGACGCGGTCGCGTATTTTGAAAGAAAAGCGATGGGCGGCGCGGCGGCGGTTGCGTACGGAGAGGTTGATGTCGATCCCGCCGAGTATCAGACCGGAAGATGGCCGCGCGAAATCACAAGGATGAGCAATTACAATTACGCGCGCCTCGCGAGGGACGTTACGCGTCACGGTGCGGTCGCCGCCATTGAACTCTGCTGGCCGGGTATACATCAGGCTTTCTACGACCGCGGTATCCACGCCGGCGAACCCGCGTGGGGTCCGGTGGATATGACGTATTCCAACGGCACAAAAATCCTCGCGTTGACCGAAGCGCGCATACAGGAGCTTATCGGCGGCTTCGCGAATGCCGCCGTCGCCGCGAAACGCGCGGGCTTCGGTATGATTGTCCTGCACGGAGCGCACGGTTTCGGCCTTCAACAGATGATGTCTCCGACGATTAACACCAGAACGGACAAGTGGGGCGGAAGCACCGAAAACCGCTGTCGCTTCCCTATCGCGGTAATCGACGAGATACACCGCCTCTGCGGCAATGACTTCCCCGTTGAAATCCGCATCAGCGGCAGCGAGATTGTAAAAGAGGGCTACGGCATAGACGAGGGCGTCCGCATCGCCGAGCAGCTTGACGGTCACGCCGATATCATCCACGTCTCTGTCGGCGCGATTGACCGGTTCGGCGCGGAGACGTTTGCGCGCACGCACGTCAGTATGTTCCACCCGGAGGGCGTGAACGTCGAATACGCCGCGGAGATCAAAAAGCACGTCACAAAATCTCTCGTCGCAACCGTCGGCGGTCTTACCGACCCGTATTATATGGAGGATATCCTCGCCTCCGGCAAAGCGGACATAGTTTATATCGGGCGCGGGCTTGTCTGCGACCCCGACCTGCCGAACAAAATCCGCAGCGGCCGTATCGAAGACATCCGCAAATGTATGCGGTGCCTCAACTGCTTCGCGGAGGGCGTCGGACACGGCGACCTCGTCTGCGCCATAAATCCGGAGATCAGCCGCGAAAAAGAGGTGTACAGAGCCTTACCGGAGCCGGTGAAGCAGCGCGTTCTTGTAATCGGCGGCGGCATCGCGGGTATGCAGGCGGCACTTGTCGCGAGCAAGTACGGACACGACGTAATCCTGTGCGAAAAGGGCGACGCGCTCGGCGGGCGCATCTTGTGCGAGAGCGCGGTTCCGTTCAAAAAGAATCTGCACGAGTATATCCTGCTGCAAAGGGCGCGTATCGCCAAGTCAAACATTGATGTGCGGCTCAACACCGAGGTCACTCCGGAATACGCCGAGAGCGAACATCCGGACGTCATCATCGCGGCAATCGGGTCCGAGCCGATTACCCCGCGGATTCCGGGGATAGACGGCGGAAACGTCTATCAGGCGGTCGATGTATTCAACAATCCCTCTCTCGTCAAGGGCAAAGCCGTGATTCTCGGCGCGGGCTTTGTCGGCACCGAACTCGCGGTCTATCTCAAAGACGAATTCGGTATTGAGAGCGAAATCGTGGAAATGCTCGGCGGCATCAGCGACGGCGGCAACAGCACGCACAAAAACGCGGTCGCGGACGTAATCGAGCGCAAGCAAATCCCGATTCATTTCAATACGCGCGCTCTTGAAATAACGCCTGAGGGCGTAAAGTGCCAGGGACCGGACGGCGAAGTGTTCTACGCCGCCGAAACCGTAATCCACGCGACGGGTATGCGGCCTCTCCAAGAGGAGGCGGTAAAGTTCAACCAGAGCGCGGAAGTCCTCCATCTGATCGGCGAGTGCCGGAAATCCGCAAATATTCTCTTCGCCACCAGCACGGCTTACGCGGCGGCAAAATACCTCGGACGGCAAAGCATAGTCTGACGAATGTCCTGTTTGTCTTATTCCCCGGTCCGGAGTAAAATCCGGACCGGGGCCGGAAGAGATAGGAGTGGTTGAAAACGAAATGTGTGGCAATTGTCTGTGAAACAATGCGCGACGAGTATAACGACGCCGTTGAGAAATGCGGCTGTCGCTATGAAACGCGCTGGATAGAATCCGGATTACATAACTTTCCCGAAAAACTCAGGCGCGTTCTACAACAGGAGCTTGACGGCGTAAGCGCATCAAAGGTGCTAATGTGCTTCGGAACCTGCGGTAATTCCGTTATAGGGCTTGAAACGCGAGATTTTGAGTTGGTACTGCCGCGGGTTGACGACTGCATCTCGCTGATGATAGGCTCCGTTGCCGAACGTATGCGAATAAACGCTGAACACGCCTCGTATTTCCTCACCGCCGGCTGGCTTCGCGGTGAGCGGAATATATACGTCGAGTATGAGTACGCCGTAAAAAAATACGGCGAGGAGCTTGGCAAGAGCATTATGTCTGCGATGCTTGCCAACTACGAGCATCTTGCGCTGCTCGACACGGGAAGTTTCGACCTCGGTCCGGCAAGGGCCGAATCGGAGATGATAGCCGAGAAACTCGAACTTGAATTACAAATAATTCCGGCTTCGGTCAGTTACATATCCGAGCTTCTCACAGGTCCGCACTCTCCTGAACGCTTTTTCGTTTTTCCGCCAAACACAAGGATAGTCAACCTCAATCTTTAATCCGGAAGGAAATGCCCTTATGATAAATCAAGAATCAGCAACAGATTTGAAACAGCAGGAGATTACCGATGCCAAAAGACTGAAAAGATTCAAAATACTCACGCCTGTCAAAGGCATCCTCGAAGGCTCATCGACGACCTTTGAAGGTTCGTATTTGAACTTTTTTCTGACGGACGTATACAGACTGCCCATCATCTTCACGGGAATACTGTCCGCCGTAACCCTGATTCTGACGTGGGTTTTCGCTCCGCTTTTCGCGGCGTTCAGCGATAAATTCAAATTCAAAAAATCAAAGTTCTGGCCCTGGCCGATAATAGGCGGCACCGTAACGCATATCGGTTACGTCGCCGTTATGTCGCTGCCCGCCATTTTCGGCGGGAGGGTTTCGTCGCTGGGGTCGCTCGCGTTTGCCCTCATTCTGCTCATCCGTATGTCGGCGCAGATTTCGGGCGTTCCCGTTTCCGGAATGGCTCCTCTGATCGCGAAAACGCCGGCAGACAGGCAGTTTCTCGCGCAGGGAACCAAAATCGGCCACGAGGCGGGCAAGGCCATTTGGGGCTATTTGGTGCCGCTCGTCCTGTTGGCAACCACCAATTTCTTCGGCGGCGACCAAAACAAGGGCTATGTGCTGACCGCCGCCATTCTCCACAGCATAGGCTGGACCGGTCTCGCAACTTACGCGCTGTTTGCAATCAAGGGTTCGTACGTTGAACGGGAAGCTCTGAAACAGACCGAGCAGTTGCAGCGCAAGAGAATACCTATGTCACAGACGCTGAAAGTCCTTTTTACAAACAGACCGGTCCTCGGTATATTCCTCTTCTTTGCGCTGCATAAGGCTTACTTCTTTATCTATGTCGTCTACGGCGTCCACGTATACAAGTATATTTTCAATCAGCCTGAGGCGGTCGGCATTTTTATGGCTATCATCAGCATTGCGGCTATGGCGGGCGTCTTTTGCGGCAGAATGTGGACGAAGATATTCAAGGAATCAAAGCGCAGCTGCGCAATGGCGATGTCGATTCATATCATTGCCACCTTAGTGATTGCGCTGACCTTTAACAAGGTTTCCATCCCGATGTTTTTGATATTCTTCGCCATATCAAGTTTCTTTATGGGGATGCTGGAAACGTGGGTGACGCCGCTGTATACCGCCTGCGCGGAATACGGCAGCTGGAAAACCGGTGTCACGATGAACGCCCTGATTATGTCCACCAACGGGCTTACGATTTCAAGCGGCAGCGCGCTGCCGCCGGTTATCGCCTCCATAGTTATCGGCTCCGCGGCTCTCGGTACGGCAGAATATGTGCGCGGTCTTACAACCCTGTTCACCTGGGTGCCGCTCTTCCTGGCAATCGCTTCGCTCCTCTGCTTCGTATTCATCTACAATCTGAACGACTCGAAGATAGCGTTAATTCAGGCGGATCTTGCCGCCGGAAAGACACAGGCGACGTCGGATCTGAAATTATAGTAAATAAATTTTGAAGGAGACTATATTATGGCAGGAACATCTGACGCCGTGCGTCTGGAAAAGGAAGAAAATTTACGCGATATCTATGACAATAAGATTCCCAAACGCGTACCAATCTCTATCGCCCTGTCGAATGCCGTCGTCGCAGGTTACGCCGGCCTCGACATCAGGGCGACATACTGGAAACCCTCGCTGCTAAGGGAACCTTTACTTGAACTCGGCGAGAGGGTCAACACGGACAACTCGCTTTACGGCGGCAGCGTGTATACGCCGGTCAGCTCGCAGACCCTGCGCTCAATTAACAAGGTTATGTCCAGCACCGGATATATGCAGCACCCAAACACCGTGTGTATGGAGGCGGACGAATATGACGAGCTGATCGCCGACCCGTATGCGTTCATTATGGAGAAGTGCATCCCGCGCCTGTACAAGAGCTTATCATCGGAGAGCAATCCGTGTAAAAACATTCTCGCGCTGCTCCAAGAGAACCAGTTGAAAGCGGCCGTGAGCCGCGAGGACGCCGAACTGCGTCAGGAACTGAACGAGCGTTTCGGCTATCAGAGCCGCGTCGGGTTTAACGGCTTCGGCCGCGCGCCGATGGACTGGGTCGCCGACCAGCTTCGCAGCTTTTCCGGCATCTGTATCGACGTAAGGCGCAGCCGCGCCAAGTTGATTGAGGCTCTTGAAGCCGTATATCCTATGATCTACAAGGTCGGCGTCTGCAAGGATCCGGAGAATGTGGACCGCTATCGCGGTACGAACTTCCAGCTGCATATGGCGAGCTATCTGCGCGAAAAGGACTTCTTGGAGGTGTGGCTGCCCACGTGGAAACGTCAGGTCGAGGACTACGCGTCTCTCGGTATGCGGTCCGGCGCGTTCCTGGAACACGACTGGGGCAGGCTGCTGGATTACGTCAACGAACTGCCGGCCGGCTCGGTATTCGCCTTTGAGAGTACGGATGCCAAGCTCATAAAGGAGAAGCTGGGCAAAAAGCACATTCTGTCCGGAGGCTTCCCGCTTCAACACCTCACGAAATGCACGAAATCCGAGGTCATCGACAAGACGAAGGAATGGCTGGACATTATGGCTCCGGGCGGGCAGTACATCTTCGGCTTCGACAAGGGCGCGATTACGCACGAGGACATTAACTTCGAGAATCTCGTCGCCGTGTGTGAAACCGTGCGGGAATACGGCGTGTATGACAACCCCGGAACGCCCGCGGGCGAAGTTTTCAACAAGAGCGACTATACGCATTCAAATTCCCCCGCCTTCAAGAGCAAGTATTACACCGACTGGGAGGATTATCTCGCGGAATTCCCCTACACGCCCAACGAGGCTAAGTCGCTGCTCACGCAGAATGAGGACGATTTCCTGACTCTGATGGTTATGATGTGCAGTTAGCGGCGCAGAAAGAAGGAGAAAACAAATGATTATCATCGGTGAAAAGATTAACGGCGCAATTCCCTCCTCTGCCAAGGCGATAGCCGAGCGCGACGCGGATTTCATACGCGGTCTGGCAATACGGCAGACGGACGCCGGAGCGGACTATCTCGACATATGCGCCGGTACCGCGCCTGAGCTTGAACGCGATACTTTTGAGTGGCTGCTGGACATTGTGCAGGAGGCGGTTGACACGCCGCTGTGCATCGACAGCCCCGATCCGGAGATTTTGCGCGACATATTGCCGCTCGTAAAACGCCCCGGAATTATTAACTCCGTGTCGGGCGAGGGCAGCAAATGCGAAATAATTTACCCGCTGATTGCCGAGACCGAGTGGAACGTCGTCGCGCTAACCTGCGACGACGCGGGAATCCCGGCGGACGCGGAGCGCAAGGTTGCGATAGGACTTCAACTGATTGAAAAGGCGGCAACCTACGGCATCACGCCGGACAGGATTTTTATCGACCCCCTCGTGCTGTCCGTATCGGCCGTCAACGACGCGCTCATTAACTTCAACGAGGCAATCCGTCAGATAAAGGCAAAATACCCCACCGTGCATTTCACATCGGGTCTGTCGAACATCTCCTTCGGTATGCCGAAGCGGAAGCTGATAAACCAAAACTTCCTGGCTTTCGCCTCGCAAGCCGGAATGGACAGCGCGATAATGGACCCCACTGATACGGTTATGTTCGCCGAAATCCTCGCCGTCGACGCGCTGCTCGGGCGGGATAAGTTTTGCAGGGCATACAACAAGGCGTTCAGACAGGGCAAGTTGGGCTGAAAACAAAATAAAATATAGGAGGAAAAATTATGGCAGACCTGAAAAAATTATTGACCGCGGTCAGCGAGTTGGAAGAGGACACCGTTCTGGAAATAATTGACGAGATAATCGCGGACGGCGGAGACGAGGCGCAGGCGGCGATGGACGCCTGCCGCGAGGGACTCAATGAGGTCGGAAACCTCTTTGAGAGCGGGGAATACTTCGTATCCGACCTGATTTACGCGGGCGAGATTATGACCTCGGCGGTCGGCAAGCTGAAACCCGCGCTCGCGAAGGGTTCGGACCAGAACCTCGGAAAGATGATTCTCTGCACCGTCGAGGGCGACCTGCACGACATCGGGAAAAACATCGTCCGCGCAATGCTTGAAGCCGCCGGCTTCGAGGTTCTCGACCTCGGAATCGACGTCAGCCCCGCGGTCGTTGTTGAGACCGCGAAAAAGGAGGGGATCACGATCATCGGACTCTCCGGCGTTTTGACGCTGGCCATCGCCTCGATGAAAGCGACGGTTGACGCGTTTGTTGACGCGGGCTTGCGCGCCGACACGCACATAATAATCGGCGGAAATCCCGTCACGCAGGAGGCGTGCGAGTTCGTCGGCGCGGACGCCTGGGCAATCAACCCGCAGCTGACCGTAAG
>JAISJC010000151.1 GCA_031261745.1 Oscillospiraceae bacterium | reverse complement strand
TTTGACGAGTGGTTCGACAAAAAGCTGCGGACGCAGGTCTACTCGCAGTACGCGGAGCTTGAAACCGTGAACAAGCAAATCGCGGAGAAAAAGCCGCGCGGCAGTGCGTTTGCGGAGCTTGAAACGATGATTGGTCTGACTGAGGCGAAAGCCGTAATCAATCAGGCCCTCGACTTCTACAAGGCACAAAAGCTGTTCCGCGACAAGGGCGTTGCGTCGAGCCGCCCCGCAATGCATATGGTGTTCACGGGCAATCCCGGCACGGCGAAAACCTCCGTCGCCCGCCTTTTCGCACGCATAATGAAAGAGAACGGCCTGCTGTCAAGGGGCGACCTCTACGAGGTCGGGCGTGCCGACCTCGTCGGCAAATATGTCGGTCACACGGCTCCGCTTGTCAAGTCGAAATTCAGGAACGCGAAAGGCTCCGTACTGTTCATTGACGAGGCGTATTCGCTCGTGGACGACCGCGACGGGCTTTACGGCGACGAGGCAATCAATACAATCGTACAGGAGATGGAGAACACCCGCGAGGATATGGTCGTCATCTTCGCGGGCTACCCCGACAAAATGGAAGGCTTTTTGCAGAAAAACCCCGGCCTGCGTTCGCGTATCGCGTTCCACGTCCCGTTCGCGGACTACAACGCCGGTGAGCTGTACGAAATCACGGAGCTTTTGGCAAAGGGCAAGAGCCTCACGCTCGGTCTCGATGTGCGCGAAAAGCTCGTGCCGATTTACGAATCCGCGCTGACGCGGAACGACTTCGGCAACGGCCGCTTCGCCCGAAACTTAGTCGAAAAGGCACAGATGAAGCAGGCGTCGCGGCTCGTACATACGGACGATTTGGACTCCGTAACAAAGGACGACATCACGACGCTCGTCGCCGAGGACTTTGAAGCCCCGATGGAAACCGCGGAACCGCCGAAACGCAAAATCGGGTTCGTGGCGTAAAGAGTGACGAAAACAACTCCCGCTGCACAATGTGCGGCGGGAGTTGCAATTACTCGCTTAACCAAGGAGACTTCAGATATACTTTATCGGATATGCGTTTAAGTACCGTTGCGCCGCGTTCACCTTTTGTTTTGTCAATGTGCGTTCTTTGAAAAATTCCGACAAACTTGTAAGCTGTGTTTCCAAATACGCTGTCGCGAATTTTCATAAATGTGATTTCATTTTTTTTGTGATTCAGTTTCAACTGTTCCTTTTCGACTTTTTCGTTTTCATCGTCTTTTATCTCGTCGTAAATAAGATTGAGGTCATCACTTATGGTGTTACGCCAACCGGCATAGCTGCCGGTTTCTTCGGTTTGAAGCACCGGATACCAAATAATATTTTCCTTGTCCAATTTGTCTGCACCGGATTGAGTCGCCTTTTTACCGGGCACAAAGCAGTCTAAGATAGCTTGATGTGTACGGAATTCATAGTTATCGTTGACGGAAATATAACCGTTTTGTGTTGCCTTATCCTTATAATAATCGGGTGAAACGTCCCATTTTAGTGAACCGCTTTTCTTTTCAACCTCAACGACTTGGTTTTTAATTATTTCGACCACTTCATCAATTCTCGCAATAAACTTGTCATACGGAAGCGACGCGTCGACACGCTGTATTGCGAACTCGCGGATGCTTATCGCGCTGTTCATACGCAGAATGGCTTGTTCAGTTTTCTTCACTTGACCCAGAATAGCGGCTGTACGTTCTTCATCAGTAGGCTTGTTACCTTTATGGAACGCCTCGTCGCACTCAATCGCAATTCCCAACTGTGGGAAATACAGGTCTAATAACGCGTAATTGCCGTCCGGGCGGAGGACATACTGCTGGGTTACGGGCTGTAAATTCGGATTATTAATCAAATTGTAGATTCTGTTCACCACAAAGTTTTCGTAGTCCTTGCGTTTTGTGCGGGAGAGCGTTTTAATAAGGTAGAGTGCTTTTGGGTCTGTTATTTCTTTTGGGGCTTCCGGTTCTTTACTATTTTCCATTTTTCTCGACCTTTCCCGTTTTTTGGTCATTATAACTTAAATACGCGCAAATATCAACACAAATCAAACCACAGGTTTATTGAAAACAGCCGTGCCGTTTGATATAGTCATAACAGAAACAAAATCGAAAAGGAGAAAACAAAAATGAACCTCAAAGAATCCTTCAGGTACCAAAACTTTTTAGAGGGGCTGCTCACGACCGCGGGCAGATACCTGTCCGAAACGGATTACGTCACCACGACGAAGCGTGAGCATCTGCGCGGCGCGGCGAGTCCGGGCGCGCAGGACGAAACGCTCGTCGTTGCGACGGAAAAGCCGTTTGACTGCGGCGTGAACACACTCATCGACTTCACAGTCCACATAGTCGACGAAAAAGAACTGCTCGGCGCGGCAATCAGCGCGGCGAAAAAGAGCTGCCCGATTGACATCGACAGCGCGATTGCGATGAACCGCTCGCGCCAGAACGTGAATCTGCTGATGGAGCGGCTTGCGGGCGTGAAATCCCGCGAAATTGACTCCACGGGACACGATTACCGCCTGAACAACGAGGGCAACCAGACGTCCTACGTCTACAAAATCAAAGAGGTCGTGACAATCGACTTTGACCGCAACAAGGTCAAGGGCATTGCAAAGGCCCTCGCACGGAAGTCAGACGAGGTTTCGGCGGAGCTGGACGGCCTTGTGCTGTCCGCCGTGGTCGTGTACACGCCCAAGTACGACATCAACGACACCTTTGAGGACGTTCTCGCGGCATTCGCGGGCGGCTCGGAAACGGCATAACAGGCGGCTTCCGCCGCCCCGCCCGCGATTCACGTTGCGTCGGATACGTCAGCCGGTTCGGCAGCGGAACTATGCGCTGCAATACTTTTCCTTGCTTACACGGTTCGCCGGTAAAGCATATAGCCGCACGACTTTCGGAGGACGATAATCGTTAACCGTCTCCCCAATTGCCAATCGCACGACGACAACGTGACCTGCTCCGTCCCTGAGCCGTACCGGAATGTACGAGCGATGACCGGACGGATACGCGAATTCACAAGCACGAAAACGCACCATTTGACAGCCGATTTTGCGCTTCGGGGCAAATTTATTGGCTGCGTTGAAAATTGCGCGTGAATCGCGGGCGGAGCGGCGGAAACGAGAAAGGAACAAAAATGGAAATATCGGGATTGCGTTTCAATAAAACCGGCGGCGTTGAGGGCTGCCTCTGGCACTACGACGAAAAATCCGCCTCCGGCAAAACCTACGGCAGAGAGGTCTGGGAGCGGGCGGATATGGCCGCGCTTTTCCGCGCGGTCAAGGCGCATATGTGGGTTGAGGCGTATGCTGCCGCGGCGTTCCGCACGCGTCTGAAGCAAACCAGCGACATAACCGTTGAATTTTGCGACGACGGCGTATACCTCTATGCGGATTTTGACGACAGCTTGGCCGCGCCGCGCAACCGCAGGCACGCGTATATTGAGCGGAGCTTCGTTGACTGGCTGTTCGACGAAAACCTGAAAACGGTTCAAAATAAACTGACCGAGCTTTTCGCCGGCGACCTGCCGCCGGAGGAGAAATACGACGCGGCTCTGGCGTTTTTAGAGGCGAACGGTTGGCGCAAAACGTCTTGGCGCGCGGGTGAGCGCGCCGCGACGCTGGCGTATAATTACGCGAACGTGCTTCAACTGGACGAGATGGGAGCGATTTACCTATGACGTTTCAGGAGCTGCTGCGAACTGTCAGTTATGACGGCATTTGGACGGTTTTGCAGACGGAATACGATTCAGACAATCATCACGACGCCTACCTCGTCGTGGTCGAACGCTTGAAGGCAATGCAGCCGAAGGACGACGGAGAACAGGGAACGCTTTTTATCGAGAGATTTTTCTTCGAGGACGACAATATCGTCAGCGACGACGATGTTTATGTCGTGTTCGCAAATGACGAATCGCGTTACAGCCCGATGCTTATGCCGTGGGCGGAGTGGCTCCCGCTGACGGCGGACGAAAAATCCGTTGAGTATTACGGCGCGGCCGCCTTTGCGGCGCACGCGCTGTACGAGCTGACGTTCTTCGGTTTTACCGAAGAGGACTTGGACGAGGAGCGGGCGAGCATCAATGAAAGTGTCCGCGAATTTGAAGAAACGTTGAAAAACGGAACGAAGCCCTACACTGAGGAAGAATACGCCGCGCTTATGGTCGATGTGCCGACTTGGGCCGAATATAAAAAGAGGGAGCAGGACAATGAACATCTATGATTTTATAAGTTCCCGCGATGTGCGGGAGCATTGCGTCAAAATCGGACACGAGTTTACCATTCAGGAGCAAGCGGTTGTTATTTGCCACAGCGGCAAAACCCTCGACGAGCGGCTTGACGCATATCGCGAGTTAATTCCGCACGCGAGGGGTGCCGCGATAAGTGGCACAGACGACCGGGAAGATGACTTGGCGGAAGTCCTCGAAGATATCATCGCGGACGCGACGACCGCAAGGGACGCCGCGCTGGCTTACGGGGAAAACTGCGTTTACTACGACGAGGAAACGCACGAAATATTTCGTACTTTCGCGGAAGCGCGGCAGCGTTTGACGGATTTATATAAAAATGTGCGGGAATATAAAAGCCGATGCCATATATACCGGCGCGAAATCGGAAGTCCATACCCGTATTATACGATTCGAGTAAATGCCAATGGCGAGATTTTGCGCGTTTTAGCGCAGTTCGAGCAGAATGTGAAAAGTGGGGACGGCTGGTCCGAATCATATTTGTCACGCTGTATTTCGCACCCCACACCGTTTCGGCAGGGGGATATTGTAACTTGCGGCGCGAATGGTATGTCGGTACACAATTCTCCGGCGGGTGTATTGGAGGGAACCTATAGGTATATGGTTTCTGATGACAAAACGCTGAGTGCCGGCGACTATTACGATATGGGGTTTCGGGTAAAGACCATAGTAAATGGTGAGTTTTGCATTGACCAACTGAATACAACCTTGGACATCGAGTTTTTCAGAGGCGAGCTGCCGGAGCATTTGAAGCCGCTCAAGGAATTGAGTGAGCGGCTGAAAGGATACCTGCCGCCGTCGGAAACGGAAGAAGAAAATTAATGAAAACGGAGAATATATAAATGGACTTTACTGATATATATAATAAAATTAGTACGGGAGACGTGAATTGGCAAATTGCGTCTTTTCCGTCAATGACAGAAGAGGAATTTAGAAAAAGTTTACGTAATTTACTTGAAAACAATAAAATTCCAGATGAATTAGAAATTGATATACCATATTTAGGTACATCAGTTAATCATTTAATATTTGTTTTAACTGATTTGATTGATTCAGTCGAAGACGAATATCCTATGAATTGGATTGATTTATGGGTAACTTTTGATTTTGATTTTAGAATGATTATGAGGAGATTTTCACATCTATGCTTCGATGAAATCCAGTGGCTTACATTTCATAGTTTAGAGCAATTGGTGTTACAGACGGATAACTTCAAAAATAATATCCGTCACGCTGCAGAACGGTTACACGATGAGTTATCTACTTAGAGGTGAAAAAATGAACATCTATGACTTCATAAAATCAAAAGCCGTTGCGGAGCATTGCGTCAAAATCGGACACGAGTTTTCACCTATGGACAAGATGAGCCTGATTGCGCACGGCGGGAACGCCCAAACATCAACGTTTGAGCGGCGAATTGCGCTATACAGGGAGCTTGCGGCGGAATGCGCCGGAGTTTACGCAAAGCCGTACCGCGGCGCGGACGAGGGCGCGGTCGATTTTCCGCAATTTATCGAAGCGGTTATTACAAACACCGTAAATGCGGTTGAAGCGGCAAAAATCGGCGGCGCGGACTGCGTTTTCACGCTCACGGAATCCTGGAACGGCAACTTGTTTGGCGTCTATAAGACGTTTGAGGACGCGCTCGCGTTTTTCCCGTCGAAGTATGATTACGAGCGGTATTGCATCAGCCGATACAATCTTGACAGACACAAATCGGAAAACGCCGTTTCTGTAAACAGAGCGGGCGGAATTACGGGTATGCTGGACTTTATAGGTCAGCCCGAACACCCTAGTGAGCTTTTGTACGAGGATATTTACATACCCGTGCCGGTGCCGTTTGTCCGCGGAGACATAATTACCGACGGTGATGCGATTGGGATATTCGACCATTTGGACGGTGAGGATGAAATCAGCGACGATAAATATGCGATGTTCTTTTCCGTTTCCGCGTACTGTCACACAATCGGCAACCAAGGTCTGACCTACGACCTGCTGGACCCGCTTACAAATCTCGAATACTACACGGACGAATTGCCGGACGAGTTAAAGCCGCTCAAAATACTGAGTGAATATTTAAGGAACCAATTATGAAACTTGACAAATTTGTAAACAAAACCTTGGCGGAGCATCTGAAAAACTACCGCCCGCTCACGAGTTTCGAGCAGTTCGCGTTAATCTACCACAGCGATCGTCCTGTCGCTCAGAAAAAGGAGGCATATGAGCAGCTGCTCACCGAGTTCGGCGGCGACAGAAAAACCGAAAGACACCTGCGGCGGTATTTAGAATGCGTCAACCGCTGGCTTAACGCACCGAAGCGGTCTCCCGAAGCGGGGCATATCTTCGTCGCGGACGCGAGTATTGACAACTTGGATTTCTTTGGTAATAGAAGCGGCATCTTCACCGATGAGGTGCGGTATTTCACAGATTACCGCAAAGCAAAACGCTTTATCGACGCAGAAAGGCGAGAGGCTTTGGCGGACGGTGAGCCAATCGTGAGTTTTCAGAGCATTACCGAGGTCGTTTTAGATGAAAACAAGGAACTTGTGAAGTATTACTTTAATCTTGACGGCAAGCTGAAAGATGTGACCGACCGAATAACTCCGTACACCTTCGACTATCTCGAAAATGCGTTTATTGACCTCGGCGAAGTGTTCAAAAGCGGAGATATTGTGACGTGGAGCAACGGTTATTATGGTTACTTCGGGGTAATCGGTTCACAAAAATCGTCGGGGTCGCGTGAAAATGTGGAAATTGTGTTGGACGAATATCCCGACGGCAATGATGAAACGGGTGAAATCGGACACACGCACCAATTCACTTGGGACCTCGAACGATACGACGGTGAGTTACCGACTGAACAAGTGTTTTTACGCGAAATTAGCCTGCACATCAAAGGCGAGACGCCGATGACTGCGGAGTTGCTAAAACGCGTAGACCCGTTTGAGTTTATCCCGCGCAGGTAAGAAAGGACCGAAAGCAATGACGCATTCCGAAACCGAACTCGCCCTGAGCTTCGTGGAATCCCGTGAAATATGTGATTACCTGCGCGGAAATCCGCAGCTGCTTACAGAAGAGGACTACTGCAACATCATCTGCTGTTCGCGCGCGCCGCTCGAACAAAAAGCCGACGCGCTTGAGGCCATCGCGTGGAGCTGCGGCCGGCAAACTGCGGCGACCTCCGCTGCCGTAGCCGCGCGCCGCGCCCTTGAAATTGCGAACGGCACCTTCCCCGAAAACACGGTTTTTCTATTGGCTGAATATGAGCGCAAGTTGAGCTTCGGAGAATGGGACGACGTGCGGACGACACCGTTTTTGAGCCTTGACGCGGTGCGACGCTTTATTAAACGCAACTGGCTCAGGCGGGATTACGGCTACTATGAGGTCACAAAATACGTCCCGCTGTTCGACGGAATCCTTTATCCGACGGCGGTCCTGACGCTTGATTCAAAGGGTGATATCCTCCGGTGTGACGCGTTCCTCGGCGAGTTGTCCATTGGCGGCGAGGATATGAAGGCGTTTCTTGCGGAGATGAACAGACGCGACCCGCGTTACGGCCGGTTGTGGGAGCGCGTTGACCGCTTGGTTGAGGATGGTGCGCTTATGCCGGAAACTCAAATCAACCTCCCTGTGCCGTTCGCGCCGGGCGACATAATCACCTTGGATTACAGTCCGGTGGTGACGCCGCGCCGCGCCGTAATCATTAGCGGCGGCGACGGTCGCAGAGCGGACGAGGTGCTTTGCGTGTCCGTTGATGACGACCTGCGTATGCGTATTGCGGATTTGGCATATACGTGCCGCAGGGGCTTGGGCTGGCAATTCGCCGTTCTGACGCGCGCGGAGCGTTTCACCAACGGGCTGTATTGTGACGACGCACAGCTTGATGTACTCCGCGAGGCGATGCTGAAAAATCCGCCGCTCGGCGGCAGACTCAGCGCAGCTTGGCGGGAGGTTATTGACAGCGGAGTATTCACCGGTGATATAGGCGGAATCACTATGAACGATTTCGACGTGTTCCACTGCATATTGCGGGAGCTTGGCCTGGGTGACGACTATTGAGCAGGTCAACCAAGTGTCCTGCACTGATGCAGTCTACCGAAACATACGCGTTGAACTTCAAAAACCCGACAGTCAATCGACTGTCGGGTTATGCTAATCAACTGTGGGTTTATTTTATCAAACGAAATTCGTCTCTGTTTCGCTGCGTTTCGTCCGCGTCATCAGGTACGAAATCGCGGCGCGCGGTGCCTTGCCCTCGTACAGAACCCTGTACGTCTCCTCGCAAATCGGCATATCCACGCCGGCCCGCGCCGCGAGCAGGTGCGCCGCCTGCGCGGCGTAATACCCCTCGACGACCGCGCCAACCTCGCGCATCGCGTCCTCGACCGTCGCGCCCTGACCGATTAAAACGCCCGCGCGGCGGTTCCGCGAGTGACGCGAGGTACAGGTGACGATCAAATCGCCGAGGCCCGCGAGACCCGCGACGGTTTCCCGCCGCCCGCCGAGGGCGATTACGAGGTGCGCAATCTCCGTCAATCCGCGCGTCGCGAGCGTCGCAATCGTGTTGTCGCCGTAGCCGAGGCCGTCGCACGCGCCCGCGCCGAGCGCGATTACGTTCTTCAACGCCGCGCCCAGCTCCACGCCCACAACGTCGTCGGACGTGTAGACGCGGAAATCCTCGTTCATAAAAACGTCCTGCACCAGTTCCGCCGCGTCCCTGTCGCGCGACGCGGCGACGCAGGCCGTCGGGATTTTCCGCGCGACCTCCTCCGCGTGCGTCGGGCCGGATAGCGAAACGAGCTTCCGCTCCTCGCCGAACGCCCCGCGCAGAACCTCGGAAAACAGCATCGCGGTGTCCCGCTCAATTCCCTTGGAAACGCAGACGATTACACACTCCGGCGCGAGCTTTTCCGCGAGTTTCACCGCAATCTCGCGCAGCGCGACGGAGGACGTCGCGATGACCGCAATCTCCGCGCCCGCCGTCGCCTCGTCGAGCGTTTCGGCAATGCGAATCCCCTCCGGAATGATAATATCCTTTAAGTGCGGGTTGCTCCGCGTGTCGCGCAGCAGACGCGTCACGTCGTCGTGCGATGACCGCAGCGTGACCTCGTGACCGTTGCCGTGCAGCAGGATTCCGATTGCAATGCCCCACGCGCCGGAGCCGAAAACGGATATTTTCATTTGGATCTACCCCCTCGGTGAAGTTTCAGTTTCGATTCCTTGTGATTAATGAGCCGCTTGATATTCGCGCTGTGCCGCACAACAAGCAGGAGCGCGCAGAGGATTGCGATTACGAGGTCGCGCCCCGTTCCGACGCGGAAAAGCGCAAGCGCGATGGGATAACCCCACACGCCGACTACTGCTCCGAGCGAAACGTATCGCGTCGCCAGCAACACGACAACGAAAATTCCCCAGCCGAGGAGCGTGACGCGCCAGTCAATACTAAACAGCAAAACGCCTATGGCGAGAACGGTTTTCCCGCCCTTGAAGTTATAAAACAGCGGGAACGCGTGGCCGAGCATAACGAAAAAGCCCGCGAAAATCCGCCCCGACAGCCCCGAATGCAGGAACCGTGAGAACAGCAGTCCGCCAATCAGAACGGGACCGAGCGTCTTTGCGACGTCGATAATTATCATCAGCGCGGCCCCGCGCTTGCCAAACACGCGGTAAAAATTCGTCAGTCCGGGGTTGCCGCTGCCGAGTTCGCGAATGTCGCGGCGGTACAGGTATTTCGACGCGATAATCGCGCCGTTTACCCCGCCGATAATATATGCCTGCACAGCCGTAATGATGTAAATGAGGATTTCCAAGTACAATGCCTCCCTATTCGTCGCCCTTTTGCCGTATTACCATTCGCACGGGCGTGCCTTCAAGCCCGTAACCGCCGCGTATCTGGTTCTCCAAATACCGCTGATACGAGAAGTGGAACAGCTCCGCGTCGTTGCAGAAGCACACAAACGTCGGCGGCCGAATGCCGACCTGCGTCATATAGTAGATTTTCAGGCGGCGGCCCTTGTCCGTCGGCGGCTGCACGCGCGCCTGCGCGTCCGCAAGAACGCCGTTGAGCGCGCCCGTCGTAATCCGCATTGCGGACTGCTCATTGACGAAGTTAATCAGCTCAAAGAGCCTGTCAACGCGCTGCCCCGTCTTTGCGGAGATGAAAACAATCGGCGCGTAGGTCATATACGACAGGTCGCGCATAACTTCCTTGCGCATATGGTCCATCGTCTTGCCGTCTTTTTCCACCAAATCCCACTTGTTAATGACTATTATACTCGCGCGGCCCGCCTCGTGAGCCAGTCCCGCAACCTTTGTGTCCTGCTCCGTCACGCCCTCGGTCGCGTCAATCATAATCAGACAGACCTGCGCCCGCTCAATCGCCATTTCGGCGCGGAGAACGCTGTATTTTTCGATTCTGTCGTCCACGCGGGAGCGGCGGCGCAGCCCCGCCGTGTCGATAAACAGATACTTGCCCGTGTCATTGTCGTATCGCGCGTCCACGGCGTCGCGCGTCGTTCCGGCGATGTCGGAAACAATCACGCGCGTTTCTCCGAGAATGCGGTTGAGCAGCGACGACTTGCCGGAATTCGGCTTGCCGATAATCGCGACGGCCACGCGGTCGTCCTCCTCCTCGCTATCGTCGCGCGGCGGGAAATTCTTGACGCACTCGTCGAGCAAATCCCCCGTGCCGTGACCGTGAACCG
Source organism: Oscillospiraceae bacterium (assembly GCA_031261745.1). Lineage (GTDB taxonomy): Bacteria > Bacillota > Clostridia > Oscillospirales > Oscillospiraceae > JAIRRO01. The sequence goes on along the minus strand of JAISJC010000151.1, from coordinate 340 downwards.
CCGAAACGGCGATAGGGTCGCCCAGTCCGAGCGAATAAAATTCGTAGATATCGGGGTTCGCCGCTCCCGTTCCGTCGCACTTGTTCACCGCGAGAACGAGCGGCTTGTGCGAACGCAGCAGCATAGTCGCAACCTCGTCGTCGGCCGCGGTGACGCCTGTCGTGATGTCGCAGACAAGCACAATCACGTCCGCGAGGTCGATTGCGAGCAGAGCCTGCTCGCGCATAAATTTCAGCATTTCCGTCGGCACATCGACCATTGACGCGGCGAGCTTGACGCTCTCCGGCTCAATGCCGCCCGTGTCCACGATGTCAAATTCGCGCCCGTTCCAGTCGGAATT
>JAISJC010000055.1 GCA_031261745.1 Oscillospiraceae bacterium | reverse complement strand
GCCGTGAACTCCCAATCGTCCTGACCTCCGGCACGATGTCGGCGGCGGGCAGTTTTGAGCATATCAAACGCAAGCTGGGGCTTGACCTGCTCCCGCCGAAGCGGCTGGCCGAGACGGCGAAGCCCTCGCCGTTCAACCACCGCGATAACGCGCTCCTGTATATCAGCGAAAACACAACCTTCCCCGACAACCGCGACGAGGATTATATATCAGCAATCGCGGACGAGGCGGAGCGGCTCATCGCCGCCTCGCACGGTCACGCCGCGCTCCTGTTCACTTCCTACAAGGCGATGGACATGGTGTGGGAGCGAATCTCCGCGAGGAGGCTGCCTTACCCGCTGTTCCGGCTCGACCGGGGCGGAGCCGCCGTCATCGAGCGGTTCAAAAACAGCGGGAACGGCGTTCTGTTCGCCAGCGGCGCTCTGTGGGAGGGCATCGACATCCCCGGAGACATTCTGAGCCTGCTCGTCATCGTCCGTCTGCCCTTCGCCGTACCCGACCCTGTCAGCGAGTGGGAGCGGACGCTGTATGACGAAATGAACGAGTACACATCCAAGGTGGTCGTACCCGAAATGCTCATCAAGCTCAAACAGGGCTTCGGGCGGCTCATCCGCACGGAATCCGACACCGGCGTCGTCGCCATTCTCGACAGCCGCGCCAATATGCGCGGGGCGTACCGCAGCCGGGTGCTGGCGGCGCTGCCGTCCTGCGGGGTGACTTCGAGTGTCGCGGACGTCGAGCGGTTTATACGAGAAAAGAAATCAGCGCCGTATTTCGGCGAAATATAGGGAGGCATTTACGATTATGAAAACTGCTCAGACAGCGGAAGCGAGGATAAACGATTATCCTACCTCGTACCGCGAAGTGAAAATAGGCAGGACGCTTTACCGCATCACCAGCGTGTACAAGGGCGAGAAGGAACTCGGTCCCACGCTTGAACGGCTCGCCGTCCATCACGTTTTGTCGGAGATGGATGGGCGCGCAAATGAGATTCTCAGAGCTTGAAAACAATCGGATAACAAAGAGTAAAAACTCAAACAAATGCTTGTATTACAAGGATTTCAGAGTTAACATAGGAGTCGGAGGGACGTATCGCCCGCCCGGCTCGGTTGCCGGGAGGTTAATATTATGGGCGAAACGAAATACACGGCGGGGATTTATCTCCGCTTATCCAAGGACGACGAGCGAATCGGCGAGTCGGTGAGCATCGAAAATCAGCGGCTTCTCTTGACTAAATATGCCGAAGACAGGGGGATTGATATAAAAAACGAATACGCGGACGACGGCTGGAGCGGCACGAACATGAACCGCCCGGCGTTCCAGCGTATGCTCCGCGACGCCGAGGATCACGTTATCAACATGATTATCGTGAAGGATTTATCCCGCGTGGGCCGCAATTACATCGAAGTCGGACGACTGACGGAGGAAACGCTCCCCCGCCTCGGCTGCCGATTCGTGGCTCTGAACGATTCTGTGGACTCCACACTCGGCGAAAACGACATGATGGTCTACCGCAACCTTTTCAACGAATTTTATTCAAAGGACACAAGCAAGAAGGTGCGCGCAGTCAAGCAGGCGTGTATGCGGCAGGGCAAGTTTCTCGGCGCGTATGCCCCGATAGGCTATAAAAAAGATCCGCTTAATAAACACCGGCTGCTCATTGACGAAGAGACTGCCCCGATAGTGCGTCGCATTTTTGCGCTGCGCCGTGAGGGGACGGGACAGCGGGCAATCAGCAATCTGTTGAACACGGAGCATATTCCGTCGCCGAGGGAACTGTACTACAGCAAAGCCGGCAAGGAGAATCCCTGCAACACCAACCATCTGTGGAGCAAGGACGGTGTGAAAGCGATTCTCAGCAACGAGGTCTATCTCGGCAATCTTGTTCAAGGCAAGCACGGCTCGGTTTCATACAAAAACCACAGCTTGGTAAAAAAAGCCGAAGAACAGTGGGTGCGGGTGGAAAATACGCACGAGGCGCTTGTCAGCCGTGCGGACTGGGATATCGTCAGGTCACTCGACGGCCGGAATTACAAGCCCCGACCGGACGCGGACGGCGAGGTAAAAATGTTCACGGGGCTTCTGCGGTGCGCGGACTGCGGATTCAAGCTTCGTTCGCATATCAGCCGCGACAAACGCAAGGACGGTTCGATAAACCACCGCGTCGCATATATCTGCGGAAACTACGCTCACAGCGGCAAGGCAGCCTGCACGGTTCACATGGTTCAGGAAACCGCTCTGATACAGCTTGTGCTGGACGAAATTCGCGAACACGCCGCTATTGCGGCATTTGACGAAGAACGTGTCGTTAAGGCGATTCTGAACAGCAAAAACAAAGAGAGCCTTTCGCTGAATGCACTGCACCGTCAGCAGCTGAAAATGTCCGTTGACCGGCTCGCCGAGCTTGACCGGATTGTGAGGACACTTTACGAAGACCGCGTGAACGGCGTCATCACCGAGACGATTTTCAAGGATATGATGACCGGCTTTGAGCGCGAACGCGCCGCGAAAGAAAAGGACGTCAACGAACTCCGGACGAAGGTAGAGCAGTGCGAGCGCGATGTTTGCGATGTCGGAGCGTGGGTTTCAGCAATTCGCAAATACTCGGCGCTGGAGGAACTGACGCAGGCGATTCTGATTGAGTTAATCGACTACATCGAGGTTTTCGAGCCGGAGAGCGTTGGCAAACAGCGTATATGCAATATTCGCGTTCATTACCGTTTTGTCGATTGCGTGTCCGATGCGCTGGCGGAGGAGAAAGGGGGTGACCTTTGTGAGCAAGTTGTCTGACTCCAACGCTTACAACATACCACGCTGTTATAACGCCGGCCTGTATCTCCGGCTCTCCGTCGAGGACGCGGTCAATACGTCGAAACGCGGCAAGGTGAATCCGTTTCAAAACGATTCGGCGAGCATAGAAAATCAGAGGGCTTTGCTTTCTGAGTACGCCGGGATTCAAGGCTGGAATGTGTCAAAGGTCTACAGCGACGACGGCTACAGCGGCGCAAGCTACGATAATCGCCCCGCGTTTCTCGAAATGGTCGAAGACGCGAAAGCCGGTCTGATTGACCTGATTCTCGTAAAAGATTTATCCCGGCTGGGCAGGGATTACATCGGAACCGGCTACTATACCGACGAGGTGTTTCCGTCATTGGGCGTGAGGTTCATCGCCCTGATGGATAACATCGACAGCGAGGGCGACAGCGACCTAATGCCGTTCCGCTCCATCATGAACGACTATCATTTGCGTGACTTGAGCCGCAAAGTAAAATCGGTTTACAAGGCGAAAGCCGCGAACGGCGAGTACATCGGCACATGGGCGCCTTACGGATTTATAAAAGACCCAAACGACATTCACCGCCTGCTTGTTGATGATTACGCGGCGGATATCGTGCGAAGGATTTTTGATATGCGTGTTCAAGGTTTCGGTTTCGGCAAAATCGCGGCGGCGCTGAACAATGAGGGAATCGCATCCCCGCGGACTTACTTCTATCAGAAAACCGGCGCGGAACGCCCGCCAAAAGTATGGATTGCCGATGTGATTAAGAAAATTCTCGCGAACGAAGCGTACATCGGAAACGCCGTGCGGTTCAAGACAGGGTATATCTCCTACAGGAACCGTTTGCAAGTACGCAAGCCCGAAGCCGAGTGGATTCGTTGCGATAATGTTTTCCCGCCGATAATCAGCCGCGAGGTTTGGGAGCAAGCGCGGCGGTTGGGAGAAAAACGCGGAGAGAACTCATCCGTCAAAGCAGCGCGCAGTTTGTTTAGCGGGCTACTACGCTGTTTCGACTGCGGCGGCGCAATGCAGCAAAAGAACGGTTATTACACAAACCGCATCACCGGTGAAAAATTAAAGTACCACCATTACATCTGCTCAAAGTTCGCTCATTCGGGAAGCTCGGTATGTTCGTCGCACATGGTTTCCGAGGAAGCCCTGCTCCAAATCATCCGAGAGGATATCGGGAAACAGCTTGAAAAGTTTGAGCTTGACGATGGCGTAATTTTGCGGGAGATTCAAAAACGGATGCGGTTCGATTCGCTGGAAGAAGCGAAAAAGCAACACGAACAGCTATCGGCTCGATTGACCGAGCTTGAGTCTGTCGGCAAGAAGCTCTACGAGGACAGGCTCAAAGGCATTATATCCGTCAACACTTTCACGACGCTCTACACACAGTCCGAAGAGGAACGCGCCGAGGCTCATCTCGAATTTGAGCGGCTGTCGGAAATGCTCCGCGAATCGGAGCGCCGCGTTTTGGATATGAAACAGGCGGTACCGCTTATGCGGGAATTCCTGTCGCTGGAATCACCGTCACACGAAACGCTGACCGCTTTAATCGACCATATTGTTGTCGGCAAGAGCGTTGGGCGTAAGAGCAAGAAAGTTACAGACTTAGAGATTGTCTATCGGTTTGGGTTTGGCGCGCGTGCGTCAAGCCGGTGATAAAAACAGTTCCCTATGGCAACATCTCCTTGAAAATTTTCATCCATTGCTGGTATCCCTCGCCCGCACCTGCGCGGATTTTCGCCTGAATATCAATCAGCAAGTTGGGAGTTATAGAGGCGTGAGTTACCGCAATATAGTCCGCAGTTTTGCGTTCGACTTCCGCATCGGAAGTTTTGCGCGGCGTGACGGTTCGCTTGCCGGAGAGCCGTTCGCGGAGTGCTTCGTCGGAGTAATCGCCGCCGATAGTATCGAACCGCAAAAACTTTTTGCCGCCCGGCATTTTTACCGCTGTGTGCTTGCCGGTTTTTATTTCGCACCCGGCGCGTTTCAGTTTGACGAGGAAGTCGGCGAACTGCTGTCCGACAATTAGATTTTCGTCAATCAGAGCGCAAAGCTGTTCCCGCGCTGTCGGCGGCTTTTTGCCGAGCCAGTCGGCGTAACTCCCACGAGAATTTTTCGGTTCCACTATAACTGACAGCCCGTTTTGCAGACAGAGCAAATCGGAAATTTTGCGAAGCGCGAACGCCGAACCTTTGAAGTTTCGGAACTTCCGGGAGCTGTCAAGATTGACGGCACTCAGCAGGATATGCGAATGAATATGCGTACTGTCCTGTCAAGGGTAAGTTAAACATAAACGAA
>JAISJC010000008.1 GCA_031261745.1 Oscillospiraceae bacterium | reverse complement strand
TTCATCTACGCCGGCATCGGCCACGTCACGGCGAACTACGAAAAGCTGCTGCGCGTGGGTTTCGGCGGCATTCGCCGCGAGATTGCGGCGAGACTTGCCGAACTCGACACGGCGAAGCCGGAGGACATTCGGCGCGAGCAATTCTACATTGCGGAACTGATTATGCTCGAAGGCGTGAAAGCGTACATCACGCGCTACGGCGAGCTTGCCGCCGATATGGCGAAATCCGAAACGGATGCGGCGCGAAAGGCGGAGCTGACGCGCGTGAGCGCGAACTGTCTGCACGTCGCGGAGGGCGCGCCGCGCGACTTCTGGGAGGCGATTCAGCTCTGGCACATTGCGACGAATATGATTATCATCGAGACGAACGGGCATTCCGTGACCTACGGGCGGTTCGACAAGATTTTTTGGCCGTTCTACAAGAACGACATTGCGAACGGGACGCTGACGCGCGAGTTTATGCAGGAGCTGATTGAACATTCGTTCCTGAAAATGCACGTGATGCGGAAAATCCGTGACACGAACGCGATTTTCTTCTCGTCGGGGACGATTATGGGCGGCACCGCGCTCGACGTCGGCGGCGTGGACGAGAACGGCGACGACATAACCAATGACCTCTCTTATATGGTTCTCGACGCTCACGCGCACACGCGGATTCCGAATCCGTGGATGGGTGTGCGTCTGCACGAGGATTCGCCGACGGAATTCAAGATTAAGGTGTTTAATGTCATCAGAATCGGCACGGGCGAGCCGAAAATCTTCAACGACGAGCCGATGATTCAGTCGCTGCTCAACTACGGGCGGACATTGGAGGACGCGCGGGATTACGTCGGCGTCGGTTGCGTCGAGCCGAGCGTACCGGGGAAAACCTACGGCTGGCACGACAGCGGCTCCGTGAACCTCACGAAGATAATGCAGCTCGCAATCAACGGCGGCAAGTGCGTCGGCTGTAATTCCGGCTGCAAACAGTGGAGCAAATGCGTCGGGGCTGGGAGAACGCTCTCGCCGGACACGGGCGATTTGACGACGTTTACGAGCTTCGACGAAGTGCTGGAATCCTACGACAAACAGATGAAATACTGGTGTGACATCCTCGTCACGCTGATCAATAAGAACGATTTGACGCACCAGCGGTTAAAGCCGCTGCCGTATCTGTCGCTGCTGATTGAGGGCTGTATTGACGTGGGCGCGGACGTTTCCACCGGCGCGGCGACGTACAACCTCTCCGGTCCGCAGGGCGTCGGAATCGGCACGACGGCGGACTCACTGACGGTGATTAAGCAGCTTGTTTTCGACGAAAAGCGCGTCACGGGAACGGAATTGCTCGCCGCGCTTGAAGCGAATTGGGAGGGACACGAGCCGCTTTACGCGTTCGTCAATTCCGACCGCGTTCACCACTACGGCAACGACGACGACTACGCGGACGACATCGCGCGGTTCGTGATGGCGACGTATTGCAAGCACATTGAGCATCGACCGACGGCGCACGGCGGCGAATTTGCGCCGGGCGTGTTCTCGGTGACGAATAATGTAATGCACGGTTCCGTGCTGTCAGCGACGCCCGACGGACGGAAAGCGGGCGAACCCGTTTCAGACTGCATTGGTCCCGCGCACACGCAGCTCGGTAGCCACGACACGCGCGGTCCGACGGCGGTCGCGAATTCCGTCGCGAAGCTCGACCACCAGCGCATAGGCAACGGAATTATCCTCAACTGGAAATTCGCGCCGACGGCGGTGAGCGGCGAGGGCGGCCTGGATAGCCTGATTGCGCTGATGGACACCTATTTTGAGAACCACGGAATGCAGTCGCAATTCTCGATTGTCGGGCGCGAAACGATGCTCGCGGCGCAGAAAACACCGGAGAAATACCGCGACCTCGTCGTGCGGATTGCGGGCTATTCCGCGTATTTTACGGAGCTGAGTACGGAATTGCAGAATGATTTGATAGGGCGGACGGAATTGAGCTTTGATTAAGGGCGAACGCATTGGCAGCAAACCCCCACAGGGAAAATGGCAAACCCACAGTGGGGGAACAAACCCCCGTCACGCTGCGCGTGACACCCCCTTTCCGAAAGGGGGCCGCTGCGGCGGAGGGTGTTCCTGTTTCGGCGCGCACGCCGCCCCCTTTATAAAAGGGGGTGCCTCCCATAGGGAGGCGGGGGTTTGTTCCGGAAACGAGGTGTTATATGAAACACGAAATATTACCGCGCAACACCGACCTGAGACAGCGGTCGCGCGATATGCGTAATGTGCCGACGAAACACGAGCGGATTTTGTGGAATAGTTTTTTGCGCGGATTTTCGCCGAGGTTTACAAGACAGCGTATTATCGGCAGTTATATTGCGGATTTTTTCTGCCACAAGGCAATGCTCGCAGTTGAGCTTGACGGCGCGTGGCATAGTGCCGACGACGCGGCGGATTATGACCAAATCAGAACGGAATATTTAGCGTCAATGGGAATTTCAGTACTGCGATTTTCAAACGCGGAAATAGATAACAGCTTAACCGAAGTTTTCGGAAAAATAGCCGAAACTGTGAAAAAGAGAACCGAACAGGAGGTAAAATAATGGAAACACAAGCCACCGCGCGCGCCCTGACGGGCGACACGTACAAGACCGCGAACCTTGTGGAGGTTACGCCGCAGGCGATTGAGCCGTATGACAAGGACTGGGGCATCGCCGTGAGCGGCAACACGCCGAATCCGTCGCCGTTCAAGCGGATTAACGACATTCTGGCGATTACGGTGAAGTCCACGAACGGCTTTGTCGCGCCAGACGCGGCGGAGCTGATTACCGAGGCGTACCAAGCGCATTCGGGCGAACCCGCGATTCTCAAACGCGCGTATTCAATGGAAAACATCCTCGACAATGCGCCGATTTTCATCTTCCCGCACGAGCTGCTCGTCGGGAACCTGTGCTGCGATAAAAAGGGTGCGCCGGTTTTCCCGGAATTCGGCTTTAACTGGGTCGTGGACGAGATGCGCGACGGGCTGATGGACTATTCGGAGCAGCGCACGCACGACTATTTTAAGTACACGCCGGAGACGCAGGCGCGGCTCGAAAAGCTCCGCGACTTCTGGGACGGCAAGACGATAAACGACGTCGTGAACACAATGCTCGACGACGAAATCACGAAGGGCAGCCACGACGGCAAGGGCGTTTTCTTCGCCGACGCGTACGTATTCTGCGGCGCGGGACACCTCGGACTGGAATTTGACCGCCTGCTGCGGCTGGGCCTCGGCGGAATCGGCGAGCTGATTGCGGAACACGCCGCCAAGGTCGATTTGACAAGCCCCGATTCGTCCGAAAAACGCCTGTTCTACAAGGCGGAAAAGATTGTCAACGACGCGTGTTCGCGCTATGTCGCGCGGTATGTCACGCGCGCGCTGGAACTCGCGGAGGCGGAGACGGACGCGGCGAGAGCCGCGGAGCTGCGCGAGATTGCGGAGATTTGCGGACATTTATCGACGAAGCCGCCGCGCACATTCCGCGAGGCGTTGCAGCTTGTCGTTTTTGCGACTGATTTCGCGCTGTTGGAGTGCAACGGCCACTCAATCTCCTACGGGCGGTTCGACCAGTACCTGTACCCGTTCTTCAAGTCGGACTTGGCGAGCGGAAAGGGGAGCCGAGAGAGCGCGCAGGAGCTGATTGAGAACTTTTTCATCAAGATTTGGGACCTCAATAAGCTGCGCAACCACACGCTGATTAAGACCTTCGGTAACGGCGGCGTGGGCGGCACCGCGCTGACCGTCGGCGGCATACTCAAAGACGGCTCCGACGGCACGAACGAGCTGACGTTTATGGCCCTCGACGCGCACGCGCACACGCGGATTCCGTGTCCGTGGATGGCCGTGCGGCTGCACAACAAGACCCCGCGCGAGCTGAAAATCAAGGTCGCGAACCTGATTCGTATGGGCACGGGCGAGCCGAAAATCTTCAACGACGAGGTTGCGATTCCGTCGATGCTCTCGTCGGATATCAGCCTTGACGACGCGCGGGATTATCACGTCGTCGGCTGCGTCGAGCCGGACCCGCCGGGGAAAGCTTACGGCTGGAAGGACTGCGGACATATGAACATCGCGCGCGTCCTCGAACTCGCGATCAATGACGGACGCTGCTATAACTGCGGCCCCGACTGCGCGCGCTGGGAGAAGTGCGGCAAGGTCGGGAAGCAGCTCGGACTGAAAACGGGTTCGCTCGCGGATATGAAATCGTTTGACGAGGTTCTCGAAGCGTACGATAAGCAGATGGAATACTGGTGCGACCGGCAAATCGCGCTGTTAAACGCCGTGGATATCGCGCACCAGATCGTCTACCCGCTGCCGCTGCTGTCCACGCTTATGGACGGGTGCGTCGAGAACGGCGTTGACATCACGCGCGGCGGCACGAAGTACAACTTCACGGGTCCGCAGGGCGTCGGAATCGGCACGGCCGGCGACGGTCTTGCGACGATAAAGCAGCTCGTTTTCGAGGAGAAAAAGGTCACGGGGCGCGAACTTCTCGACGCGGTGATTGCGAACTGGGACGGCCACGAGGAGCTTTACGCGTACGTGAATTCCGACCGCGTTCACCACTACGGCAACGACGACGACTACGCGGACTCGCTCGCGAAATTCGCGATGGACACGTGGTGCAAGCACATCGAACGCCGCCCGAACACGCGCGGCGGGTTCTATCAGCCGGGCGCGTATTCCGTCACGGTAAACGTCGCGCACGGGCAGAACCAGTGGGCGTCGCCGGAGGGACGCGTCGCGTATGAGCCGCTTTCCGACTGTATGGGCGCGGTCCACACGAAGCTCGGCAGCCACGATATTAAGGGTCCGACGGCGATTTTGAAGTCCGTCACGAAGCTCGACCACGCGCGGGCGACGAACGGGACGCTGCTCAACTGGAAATTCTCGCCCGGCTCGCTCGCGGGCGACACGGGGCGTGAGAATTTCATCGCGCTGCTGGAAGAATACGTCGCGCGGCTCGGAATGCACTCGCAGTTCACGGTCGCGAACCAGGAAACGCTGATTGCGGCGCAGAAAACCCCTGAGGAATACAAGGATTTGCTCGTGCGTGTCGCGGGATATTCGGCGTACTTCGTCGAGCTGAACCGCGCGTTGCAGGACGACATTATCGGGCGAACGAGTTTGAGTTTTGACTAATTAAAGGGGAAATTAAAATGAAGAAAATCATCGCGGGTATTTTGCTTGTTATTTCACTGCTGACCCTTACTTCGTGCGGCAACAAGAAAATCTTCGACACCACGTACACCTTTAATTACGCAATGATTAAAATGCCCGACGGGTCGATACTGGAGGGCAGACTGGAGAGCTGGACTGATTATGAGGGCGAGCAGCTCCAGGTGACGATTGACGGAAACACCTACCTTGTTTCATCAATAAATACGGTGCTGATGGTAAAAAAACCTTAATAAGAGGGGCGGTCGAGAGGCCGCCCCTCTTAATCTGTCCGGCAGCTCTACGGAGCGTGGGTAGCGTCCACGACAAGTGCGTTTACATTCCGAATATTTTGTGCTAAAATATGACAACAGCTGATGAAAGAGGTGCGCTTAATGGGTAAGCCAATGGGTGAAATAATACGGCAACTGCGCCGCGAACGCAATCTGACACAGAAACAACTCGCGGAGTTGATCGGCGTTGGTGACAGAGCAATCTCCAAGTGGGAGTGTGGCGACGGGCTACCGGATATTTCGCAGCTTGTGCCGCTCGCGGACGCGTTCGGCGTGAGCGCGGACGCGCTGCTCGGCAGGGTTCCGGTGAATCGCGTGAAAAAAGAAAACGCGGAGTACATCGACATCGGCGACCTCGACTTATCCGTCGCCGCCGCCGGCCGGCTCGCGGCCGCGGGAATCTGCACAGTCGCGGAGCTGACCGAAAAAACGGCTGTCGAGCTGATGGAAAATGCGAAGGTCGCACCGAAAAATGTCGAGGAGATAGTGCGTAAGCTCGAAATGCTCGGATTGACGCTGAAAGAATAAAATCCAACACTTGCAATCCTCCGATGATTGTGATACAATATCTAGTGTATCAATCAATTTTCGGAGGATATTTCTTTGTCTGACACCGCACTCGTTTCAAACATACAGAAATACACGATTCACGACGGTCCGGGGATTCGTACGGAGGTATTTTTCTCCGGTTGCACTATGCGCTGTATTTGGTGCAGTAATCCGGAAACAATAGAGCAGAGACAACGCCTCGGCTTCTATCCCGCGAAGTGTATTACGCGCGAAAAGTGCGGGCTTTGCGTGAAAGCCTGTCCTGTTCCGGAGAAAACGCTCGTTTTCGGTGACGACGGCGTGTTGCGGCGCGTGAATCAGGTTGCGGAGTGCGACGGCTGCTTCAAGTGCGCGGAGGTCTGTCCGCCGCGCGCGATCAAGGTCTGGGGCGAGCGGTATACGGTCGCGGAGCTGATGAAGATAATCGAGGAGGACCGCAGCTTTTACGAGCGCACGGGCGGTGGTGTGACGCTCTCCGGCGGGGAAGTTCTGGCGCAGGCCGACTTCGCGGTTGAGCTGTTAAAGGCTTGCAAGGCGGTAAATATTAACACCTGCGTCGAGACCGCGCTGAACGTCCCGTGGAGCGCGGCGGAGCGCGTGTTCAGGCTCGCGGATATGATTATCACGGACGTCAAGCATATGGACAGCGCGAAGCACCGCGAAATCACGGGTGCGGGGAACGAGCTTGTTCTCGAAAATATTCGCAAAACCGCGGAATTCTGCGCCGGGAGCGGCGTTCCGCTCGTAATCCGCACGCCGATTGTGCCGGATTATAACGCGGACGACACGAATATCCGCGCGACGGGGGAGTTTTTGCGCGGTCTGCCCGTTGAGCTTGCGGCGTATCAGCTGCTGCCGTACCGCAAAATGGGGACGGAGAAGTATGATTCGCTCGGCGACGATTACCCGATGGGGGATTACGCCCCGCCGGAGCGAGCGGACTGGGAGGCGCACCTTTTGGAGCTTGCGGAAATGCTCCGCCGAGATTACGGGTTGCCCGCCGTTGCGGGGAGTGCGGGGAAACTTTAATCAATAATAGTAATTCTTCGCATTTTACTATAAAAAAGCAATAATCTTTTTGTAAAAATACCGCAATTTTAGTCTGCGTAATTGACACACATAATAAATAAGGTTAAAATGAGGGTGTCTTATGAATATAAGGTACCGTATAAAATTCACAAACCCAAACATTCCCGACGAAAAGCGGGAAGATAGGAGGAAATATGGCTTCAACTTTCAAACCAACGACCATCGAGGAGATGGAGACCGACAACGCACGCCTGCGCGAAACCGCCTGTGCGGTATGCGCGGAAACCTATGAAGACCGCGTTAAGGCTCAAACACCGCACTGTAAGTTCGGCGAGGAGGGTATCTGCTGCAAAAACTGTTCAATGGGTCCCTGCCGTATCACGCCGAAGGCACCGCGCGGCATCTGCGGCGCGGACGCGCACGCAATTGCGGCGCGTAACTACGTCCGCTCTATTGCGGCGGGTACAAGCTCTCACTCGGACCACGCGCGCGAGATTCTGCACGTACTCAAATCATCCAGCCCGGACGGGAACTATCAGGTCCGCGACGAGGTAAAACTCATCAAACTCGCGACCGAATGGGGCGTAAAAACCGAGGGACGCGACATCTATGACATTGCTCACGATGTTGCCGACGTCGGTCTTTTGGAGTTCGGCAAGCCCGACGGCTTCCAGCTCTTCACGCGCCGCGCCACCGAGGAGCGTCAGAAGCTCTGGGAAAAAGAGGGGATTCAGCCCCGCGCAATCGACCGCGAGGTCGTCACCGCGATGCATATGACGCATATGGGCAACTCGTCCGACGCGGAAGCCCTCGTACGCCAGGGACTGCGTATGTCCCTCGCGAACGGCTGGGGCGGCTCGATGATCGGCACGGAGATCACCGATATTCTGTTCGGCACTCCGACGGTCTGGACGACTGAGGGCAACCTCGGTGTTCTTGAAGAGGATTACGTCAACGTCGTCGTCCACGGACACGACCCGGCGTTCTCCGAAATGCTCGTCACCGCGTGCGAGGACCGCGAACTCGTCGAGTATGCGCGCTCCAAGGGCGCGAAGGGCATCAACGTGGTCGGACTGTGCTGTACGGCGAACGAAGTTGCGATGCGCCACGGCGTCCGTATGGCCGGCAACTTCCTGCAACAGGAAAATGTTGTGCTGACCGGCGCGGTTGAGATGATGTGCGTCGATATTCAGTGCATCTTCCCCGCACTCGCGACACTGACGCAGTGCTTCCACACGAAGTTTATCACGTCCAGCCCGATCGCGCGGATTCCCGGCTCCGAGTACGTCGAATTCCATCCGGAAACGGCGTTTCAGCAGGCGAAGGACCTCGTGCGCGCGGCTATCGACAACTATCAGAACCGCGACCAGTCGAAGGTCTATATCCCGTCCACGAAGCAGACCGCGACGGTCGGCTATCCGACGGAGCAGATCATTTCGCACCTCGATAACGTGACGAACTCCCACATCGAAGAACTCGGAACGTATAAGCCGGTTATCGACGCGATTCGCGCCGGCGTCCTGCGCGGTGCCGTCGCCATCGTCGGCTGCAACAACCCGCGCGTGCGCCCCGACTACTCGCATATGGAGATTATGAAAGAGCTTATCGCGAACGATATTCTTATCGTCGCGACGGGCTGCGCCGCGCAGATGGCGACAAAGGCCGGACTGCTCAACAAAGAGTCCAAGATTCTCTGCGGCGACGGCTTGAAGCGCGTCTGCGAACTTGTTGACATTCCGCCCGTTCTGCATATGGGCGCGTGCGTCGATATCTCGCGTATGATGCTGCTCGCGACCGGCATTGCCAAGGACTGGGGCGTCGATATCACGGAAATCCCCGTCGTCGGCTGCGCGCCGGAATGGATGTCCGAAAAGGCCGTTTCCATCGCGAACTACGTCGTTTCCACGGGTCTCGACGTGTACCTCGGCATTGAGCCGCAGGTCACGGGCTCCTCGCAGATGATGGAGCTGATCACCGAGGGGACGCGCAAAATCACGGGCGCGGGATATATCATCAATAAGGACCCGCACGAACTCGTCAAGTCAATCATCGAGGGCATTGAGGCCAAGCGCACCGCGCTCGGTATATAAATGAAGATCGCAGTAACCGGCAAGGGCGGCGTGGGTAAAACCACGCTGGCCGCCGTACTCGCGAGGCTCTACGCCGACGAAGGTCGCCCCGTGCTGTGCGCGGACGCGGACCCCGACGCGAACCTCGGCACCGCGCTCGGCTTTTCCGCGGCGGAGGTGGACAGCCTCACCCCGATTTCGCAGATGTCGGATTTGATTGCGGAGCGCACGGGGACACAAAAGGGCGGCTACGGCTCGTTTTTCAAGATCAACCCCAAGGTTGACGACATTCCCGACCGCTTCGCGATTGAGAAAAACGGCGTGAAGCTGCTCGTAATGGGGACGATCGACTCCGGCGGTTCCGGCTGCGTCTGCCCTGAGAATGTTATGCTCAAACGCGTCGTCTCAAACCTTGTGCTGGGGCGCGACGAGGTGGTTATCCTCGATATGGAGGCCGGTCTCGAACACCTCGGACGCGGCACGGCGGACTTCGTGGATTTCTTCATCGTGGTGGTCGAGCCGGGCGCGAGAAGCGTTCAGACGTATTATCAGGTGACGAAACTCGCCGCCGACATCGGGGTGAAGAACATTTCGGTCGTCGGGAACAAGATTCGGTCGGAACGCGACGAGGCGTTTATACGCGAGAACATTCCCGAAAGCGCGATTCTGGGACTGGTGCGGTGGAACGACGAACTGCGGGAGGCTGATATGAACGGCGTCTCGTCGTACGACGCGGGCGGCTCGGTTATTGACGATATAAAGGTGATAAAAGCAAAAATAGATAAATCTCAAAAAATTATCCAATGAAAGGATGAAATAAATGGGTCTTTTTGAAAGAGTATTTCGCGGTTCGGCAGAGATGTATGCAAAGGCGGAGGCGGATTTAACCGCCGCGCTTGCGGAACTCGGCGAGTCCGCGCCCCTGAAAATGCCGGACACGGCGTATTTCCTTGCGTGCGCGTATGCGTTCCTCGGCAGGAAGGTCACGACACTGGGCGAGCTGAAAGAGGCACTTGACGAAATCAAGTCGAAAATGACGACTAATCCGCGTCTGAAAGACGTATTCACGAGCGGTATCGGAACAGCAATGGCGGCGGAGGTTATCGAAGCCGTCAAGTACGCGAAAACCCCGACGCCGTATGAGGGAACCGTGTATCACGGTCACTTCTCCGACGCGGAAGTTCGCGAGCTGGGCGTTCCGCTCGTCACGCAGGATATCCCCGGTTTTGTCGTCATCATTGACGCGGCTCCGTCGGATGAAGAGGCCGTCGCGCTGATTAAGGGCTACCAGAACCGCGGTATATTTGTGTTCCTCATCGGCGCCGTCATCGAGCAGGCGGTTCGCGGCGGAATCGGAATGGGTTTCCCTGTCCGCGTTGTGCCTGTCGGCCCCGACATCTGGGCGGTGGGACACATCATATCTCTCGTTGAGCGCGCGGCGATGATCTTCGGCGCGGTTACTCCTGGCGACTGGGAAGCGTTTAACGAGTACTCATTCCACCGCATCTTCGCGTTCGTCAACGCGTTCGCGCCCGTGGCGGACATCACCGTCGCCTGCGGCGGCGGCGCGATTGCGATGGGCTTCCCCGTAATCACAAACGACATAAACGATATGTGGCCTGTACC
>JAISJC010000093.1 GCA_031261745.1 Oscillospiraceae bacterium | reverse complement strand
AAGGGCGATATCGCGCGGTTCTTTGAGGAGCTGGACCACAAGCTCGATTTGATTGTCGAGCAGCTTTTGGAACGCTTTGAAATTCAGTGCCGCAAGCACGTCTACAACTACCCGTTCCTTATGGGGCAGGGCGTTTGGATTGACTCCGAAAAGCTCAACTGGGACGACGAGGTGCGCGAGGTGCTGCGTCACGGCTCGCTGACCGTCGGGTTCATCGGTCTCGCTGAAACGCTCGTCGCGCTAATCGGCGAGCACCACGGACAATCCGCGCGCGCGCAGAACCTCGGACTGGAAATCATCTCGCATATGCGCCGTCGTATGGACGAGGAATCGCGCAAGCGCAAGCTGAATTTCACGCTTATCGCTACTCCCGCCGAGGGTCTGTCCGGTCGGTTTGTGAAGCTCGACCGCAAGAAATTCGGCGTAATTCCGGGCGTCACCGACCGCGATTACTATACGAACAGTTTCCATATTCCCGTCTATTTCCCCATCAGCGCGTTCGAGAAGATTCAGCTCGAAGCCCCGTATCACGCGCTGACGAACGCGGGACACATCACCTACGTCGAGATGGACGGCGACCCGCTGAACAACCTCGAAGCGTTTGAGAAGATTATCCGTTGTATGAAGGAATCCGGCGTCGGCTACGGAAGCGTGAACCACCCCGTTGACCGCGACCCCGAATGCGGACACACGGGCATAATCGGCGACGTTTGCCCGAAGTGCGGGCGCATTGAACGCGACGGTCCCGTCGGGTTTGAGCGCATACGCCGCATCACCGGCTACCTCGTCGGGACGCTCGAACGCTTTAACGACGGCAAGCGCGCCGAGGAAGCGGACCGCGTGAAGCACGGACTGTAATGCGCGTCTCAGGTACCGTTCAGGACTCGATTGTTGACGGACCCGGCCTGCGGTTCACCGTGTTTACGCAGGGATGCCCGCACGGCTGCGAGGGCTGTCACAACCCGCAGACGCACGACTTTAACGGCGGCAGTGAAACAACTGCCGCCGCTTTGACGGCTCAAATGCTCGGAAATCCGTTGACGGACGGACTCACGCTGTCGGGCGGGGAGCCGTTCGCGCAGGCGGAGGCCTGCGCGGAGCTTGCCGAAGCGGCAAAGGCCGCGGGGTTGAACGTCTGGGTGTATTCCGGCTGGACATTCGAGGAATTGCTGGAAAAAGCCGGCGCGGAGCCGGAAGTTATGCGGCTTCTGCGGGCGGCGGACGTGCTTGTGGACGGGCGGTTTGAGCTTTCGGGGCGTTCACTCGACTTGAAGTGGCGCGGCAGCCGCAACCAGCGCATTATCGACGTTCCGCGAAGCCTGTCGAGTGGTGTCGCCGTGGAATCTTAATAAAAATATTACAAATTTAAGTCAATTTACTATGGACAAATCGAGAAAACAGGCGTATAATTTCTTTTTGTAAGCGGTACCCGCAAGCCTGCGGAGCCGTGCGCAAAATCTAAAAATATGGAGGAATAAAAAATGAAGAAAACACTTGCAATCCTGCTTGCGCTTCTGATGGTCGTCACGCTTTTCGCGTGCGCAAAGGAAGAGGCACCTGTCGCAACACCGACCCCGACGGTTGATGAGCCGACCCCGACGGCCGAAGTGCCGACGGCGACGGTCCCCGAAGCCCCTGCGGGCGGCGCGTTTGACCTCGCGACGGCGTTTCCGGTAGGCATTTGGCCGCTCGCGGCCGGCAGCTATGACCCCGCTCTCGACGGACAGGGAATCCCCTCCGGCGCGGACCTCTACGGTCTGTTTGACGCGGCGTACGCGGTTATTGCCGACCCCGCCGAAATTGACGGCCTCACGAAGGTTGACGCTATCGGCGACCTCGCGGACGGCACTTGGTTCCTGCTCGTCGGTTCCAGCGGCTTCAACTACATCGTAGTCGGCACCGCCAACCTCGGCGACGTCCCCGCGGCTCCTGAGGCTCCCGCGGCTCCCGAAGCTCCGGCACTGCCGACAGGCGCACTCGGAATCACGGCAACCGGCGTTCAGGACAAATACTACATTTTTGACCTCGCCGCCGCAGGCTTCGGCACCGGTCTCGTCTACGCGTTGTACTTCGACGAGGGCGGCACGGTTACGTTTGACACCGATGTCGTTGTTACCGGTTTTGACGCGGCGTTTACGCCCACGACGACAAACATCGCCGCAGGTGTTGCGACGCCCGTAAAGGACATCAACGAGCAGTCCGTCACGCTCTCCGACGGCAACAGTGTCTGCTTGGTTTCCGCGCCGAACGCGGTCAACTACGCCGCGCTTGTTCCCGACCAGGCGATTTCCACACTTCCCGCGACCATCAACCTCACTATCGGCTAAATCCGCAAATTGCACAACGAACCGCCCCGACAATCGTCGGGGCGGTTTTTGCACCCGACATTTCGGGCGGCTCAATCGTATCACAGGTGAAAGGGGGAATTGAATTGCCGGAGCTTGATATGATTTACCGCATCTGCTTTGCGTATATGAAAAACGCGCCGGACGCCGAGGACGCGACGCAGGACGCGTTTGTGAAGCTGCTGACATCGGGCAAGGCGTTTGAGAGCGCGGAGTACGAAAAGGCGTGGCTAATCCGGACGGCGATTAACGTCTGCAAGGACAAGCTGCGCAGCGCGGCGCGGAGGAACGAGAGCTTGTCCGACCGCGGGGACTTGCCGGCGGAGCCGTCGCAGATTGACGAGACGCTGCAAGCGGTTCTCGCGCTGCCGGATAAGTATAAAACGGTGATTTACCTGTACTATTACGAGGGCTATTCCTCCGCGGAGGTTGCGAAGATTCTGCGCCGTCCGCAGTCCACCGTCCGCAATTATATGCTTGAAGCGCGGCGGCTGCTGAAAGAAAGGTTGGGCGAAAACTATGAAAAGTAATACGATTATTTCCGCGTGGAACGGCGTAAATCCCGACGACGCGGCGAGGGCGCGGATGCTCGGTAACATTCACGCGCGCGCGGCCGAGCAGCCGCAGGCGAAACCGAAATTATTCCGCCCCGCGACGCTCGCGCCCGTCGCCGCGTGCCTTGTGCTTGCGGTTGTAATCGCCGCGCCGCAGCTGCGGCGGGATTACATTGACCTGCCGAACGCGGCGGGGAACGTCAAGGCGTATTTTGTTGACGACGCGCCGATTTCAGGGTCGGAGGGTGCGCTTGTGGCACTGACCGTTGACGAGATTTTCAGCGAATGGTCCACGGACAGCGTGCGCGCGACGGTGCTGGACCTGCGTAATCTCGTCGTGGACTTCGGCAGGGAGAAGAGTTACCGCGCGCTCGTGACGCTTGAAGTCGGGGAGGTTTACCGCGGCGGTCTTGCGGCGGGCGACGTTATCGAGGTGATGATGTATTTTCCGCTCGACATCAAGACCGGCTGCGGAAACGACGTTATGGAGAATCTGCGCGTCGGTCAGACGGGGATTTTCCTGCCGCGCCGCTATTCCGGCGACGAGTATGAGTGGGTAGGGAGCGACGAAAACACGCTCCGCGTCCGCGATATCGCCGAATTCGGATTTCCGGACGGTCAACGCTTCGCGTTCCTCGAAACCGACGACGGACTCATCTTTGACCGCGAAACCTTTTCGGAAATTGCCGATGCAACAACACTTGAAGAGGTTGCGGCATACGTAAAAACCCACTCGCCGTGAGGCGAGTGGGTTTTTTGGTTTTCGTTCGCTTATTTGCTCAAAAGCTCGACAGCCTTGACGGCGGCCGCGCCCGCGTCCGGGGTGTAAGCATCCGCGCCGATTTCGTCGGCAAAAGCCTGCGTGATCGGTGCGCCGCCGACCATAATCTTAACCTGGCTCTTGCAGCCGGCGTCGATAATGACCTTGACGGTGTTTTTCAGCGAGTCCATCGTGGTGGTCAGAAGCGCAGACGCGCCGACGACTTTACAATCGGGATTCGCTTTAATCGCTTCGACGAACTTCTCAGCCGGAACATCGACGCCGAGGTCGATGACTTCAAAGCCGGCGGACTCAATCATCAGCGCGACGAGGTTCTTGCCGATGTCGTGAAGGTCGCCCGCGACGGTGCCGATGATGTACTTGCCGTTCTTGCCAACGGAATCGCCGGCGAGGTGCGGCTTCAAGATTTCGACGCCCTTCTTCATTGTCTTTGCGGCAACGAGCATCTCCGGAACGAAGATTTCGTTGGCCTGGAACTTCGCGCCGACGACGCCCATAGCGGCGATCATACCGTCGTTGAGGATTGCTTCTGCGGGGACGCCGGAATCAAGAGCTTCCTGGGTGATACCTTCGATGAGCTTAACTTTGCCGGCCTCGACGGCGGCGGCGACATCCTGTAATGTGGCCATTGGACTGTTCCTCCTGTTATATATATTTTTTATTTATTAACCGGCACCGTTTCCGGTGCATTGGTTTCTTGTTACGCCTTCTTAACGCCGAAGATGCCTTCGCGATAAGCGGACGTGTATTCCGCGCAGAAATCGTCAAGCCCGATCATAGCTTCGGCGGCGTAGATGACGCCCATAAGATCCTGCGAAAGCGGATCAAGAACGCCCGAATCCATACCGGCGTTGATAGCCAGAACAACGAACGCCTGATTGACGAGCTTGCGCGCGGGGAGGTTAAAGCTGATGTTCGAGACCGCGCCGGAGATATGCACCTGCGGATGCGTCTCTTTAATGTGGCGCATAACTTCGAGAACCATCGAGATGCCCTCGCCGTCGTCGGTGGTGCAGAGCATTTCAATCAGCGGGTCGATGTGAATGCGCTTATCGGCAATGCCGTATTGCGCGGCCTTGGCCATAACGGCGTCAAAAACGCGGATACGGTCAGCGGCGGTCTTGGGAATGCCCGTGTCGTCGCAAAGCAGAGCCATAACGTCCCACTTCTTGTAATCCTCGGAGGCGAGAATCGGGAAAGCAACATCAATCTTGTTGCCCTCGCCAGAAACGGAGTTGAACAGACCCGGCTTGCCGCCCTTGGAAACGACGTATTTCATCGCTTCAATACAGACATTGACGTCGGGGGAGTCAACGGAAATCGGGGTGTCGGTGGCGGCCTGAATCGCGTCGATCATCCATTTGAGCGTTTCGAGTTCGCCGTCCTTAACAGAGGCACACGCGTCGATAAATGTTGCGTTGGCGGCGGCTTCCTTTGCCGCGATGTCTTTGAGGTATGCGTCGTCCTTGGCGGCAATCGCCTTGGCGCAGCTCGGAATCGAGCCGTTGAGCTTTTCAGCTATAACAATCATAGCACTGTCTCCTTAATTTGTCAATATTTTTGTAAAATTTAATGCGTAAAATTTTACAATCGTTTATAATGTCTTGCTCGCCGCATCCACGACGTGTTTAATCAGTACGCAGGTGGTGACGCTGCCCACGCCGCCGGGGACGGGCGTAATCGCGCCGACAATCGGCTCGACGGCGGCAAAGTCCACGTCGCCGCAGAGCTTGCCCTCGGCGTTTACGTTGATACCCACGTCAATGATGACCTGTCCGGGTGACACATAGTCGGCGGTCACCGCGCCCGCCTTGCCGGCGGCGACGATGATGATTTCCGCGCCGCGCGTGACGCTCGGCATATCGACGGTCTTGGTGTGGCAGGTCGTGACAGTCGCGTTCTTCGCGAGCAGCAGCTGTGCGACGGGCTTGCCGATTACGAGCGAGCGGCCGACGACGACGGCGCGCTTGCCGGTGACGTCGATGCCGTAGTGATCGAGAATCTCAATGCACGCCTGCGCGGTGCAGGGCGCGTAACCCTTGCCGTTGCCCGTGAACACGGAGCCGAGGCTACCCTCCGTCAAACAGTCCACGTCCTTTTCGGGCGCGAGCGCGGCGCGAACCGCTTTCTCGTCGAGGTGCTTCGGCAGCGGGCTGAACATCAGCACGCCGTGGACGGATTTGTCCGCGTTCAACGTCTCGACGGCTTTAATCAGCTCGGCTTGCGTGACTTCCGCGTCGAGAACGACGCTCTTCACGCCGACGCCGACGGATTCGGCGCGCTTAACCGCACCCTTTTCGTAGGACAGATCGTCCGGACGCTCACCGACGCGCAGAATCGCGATCGTCGGGGTCACGCCTTTCGCTTTCAGCGCGGCAACATCGTCCGTCATCTTCGCAGTGAGCGCGTCGGCGACGTCCTTGCCCTTTAATAAATTTGCCATAGTTGCTTCCTCCTTTATGCGCGGAGTTTTTGATAGACCGACGACGAGATATTTTCCGCTTTTAAGGTGTACTCGGCGAGAATCGCGTCGCATTCCTTTTCAAGAGCGGCGGCGTAATTGCGGTCGGTCATTGACTTTGTGTTGATATAGACGTTGTAAGACGCGCCTTGAAGCGCGGCTCCGGCGAACAGCGCGCCGACGCCCGCGTCGGAGATTGCGAGTGTGGAGCCTTTTGCGGCGAACTGCTCAATGATGTCGATGGACTTCGCGCAAGCGCGCATAATGTCCATCGGAACGGAGCAGGCGAGGCGGAGCGCGTCCTCCATCACCTGTTCGCGCGTCGGGTCGTCCTTCGGAATACCATACGCCTTGGACAGCGGCTCAAACACGACGGCGTCCTGATCCACGAGGTACAGAAACTCCTTTTGGAGCGCGTCCGCCTGCGCTTGCAGGGCGATGATGTCCGCCTCGACGTCGGCATACTTCTTCTTGCCGACGGTCAGCGAGCCGACCATATTGCCGAGCGCGGTGCCGATGGCTCCGACGAGCGCGGAGGCCCCGCCGCCGCCGGGAACGGCGGCCTTGGAGGCGAGGACTTCCACAAACTCGGTTATGGGTACATTAACAAATGACATAGTGTTCTCCTTGTTTAAGTTTCGCTATTTTACCGCTGCGCCGCCCCACTCGATGACCGTAAAACCCTCGCGAATGAACGGAACGAGCGTCTGCTCAGGTAAGTCAATCGCGCTTTCGAGCGGCTTGTACGCCATAAACACGCGCAAAACGCTGTCGGGCTCCGGCGAAATATCGAGCTGCGCGCTGTCAGTGTACGCCGCGCCCTGGAACGCGACAAGGTTGTACGCGTTTTGCTCCATTTGCGGCAGCCAGTAGACGATGAACTCGTTGTACTCGCGCGGTGTCAAGCCGAGATAGGCGAGCTTTTCCCGCAGGAACTCCGCGGTATCGCGTCTCTCGACGACAAATCCGTTGGTAAAATCGTATTCCGCGCCGCCTGTGCCGTCCCAAAACAGATACGAATACTCACTGCCGTCCTCGGCGATAAGAGTGCCGTCGGGATACGCCGTGACCTGCCAGCCGTCCGCGTACTCAGGATATGTCGTACCGAGCGTCCCCGCGAAGTTGAGCTTAACGGAAACCGCCGTCGGCTCGGTCGGATAGAGGTAGATGACCGGCTTTTCGGGCGCGGGGCGCGGCGGCGCGGGTTTCAGCGAGGGGCTTGGAGGAGCCGCCGTCGGCGAGGGTGCGGGCGTTGAGGTTTCCGTCGGCGACGGAGACGGTGGAGCGTCGTCACTCACGCACGCGGTCAGTGCGAAAATCGCGAGCGCGGCGGCGAGCAGAACGAGCTTTTTCACCATTTTTTAGAAAAGTCCGGAGATGACGCCGTTCGCGTCAACGTCGATGCGCTCCGCCGCGGGGGACTTGGACAGGCCGGGCATTGTCATAATATCGCCCGTCAGAGCGACGATGAAGCCCGCACCCGCGGAGATTTTCAGGTTGCGAACAGTGACCTTGAAGCCGCGCGGCGCGCCGAGCTTTGCCGCGTCGTCGGAGAAGGAATACTGCGTTTTCGCCATACAAATCGGGGCCTTGCCGAAGCCGAGATCGGTCAGTTCCTTGACCTGCTTTACGGCGTTGCCGATGAGTTCGACGGAATCCGCGCGGTAGATTTTCTTGGCAATCGCTTCGAGCTTCTCGACAATCGAGAGATTCTCGTCGTAGCTGAACGTGAAGTCCTTTGCCGCGTCGGACTCGGCGAGGCGCACGACCTCTTTCGCGAGGGCTACGCCGCCGTCGCCGCCCTTGCCCCAGACCTCGGAGAGAGCGACGTTGACGCCGAGCTTTTTGCACTCGGACTCGACGAGGTCAAGCTCCGCTTTCGTGTCGGTCGGGAACGCGTTGATTGCGACGACTGCGGGGAGCTTATAGACTGTGGTGATGTTTTCAACGTGTTGGAGCAGGTTCGGCAGACCGGCTTTGAGAGCTTCAAGGTTCTCACCGTTGCCAAGCTCTGTTTTCGGCACGCCGCCGTGCATTTTCAGCGCGCGTACGGTCGCGACGATGACTACCGCGGCGGGCTTTAAGCCTGCCATTCGGCACTTGATGTCGAGGAATTTCTCCGCGCCGAGGTCCGCGCCGAAGCCGGCCTCGGTGACGCAATATTCGCCGAGCTTTAAGGCGATGCGCGTCGCGGTGACGGAGTTACAGCCGTGGGCGATGTTCGCGAACGGGCCGCCGTGGACAAACGCGGGGGTGTTTTCAAGCGTCTGAACGAGGTTCGGCTTCAACGCGTCTTTGAGCAGAGCGGCCATCGCGCCCTGCGCGTTCAGGTCGCCCGCGGTGACGGGCTTCGTGTTCTTGTTCGCGTCGGCGTAAGTGTAGCCGATGATGATGCGCGCAAGACGCTCTTTGAGGTCCGTGATGTCCTTGGACAGGCAGAGAACCGCCATAACCTCGGACGCGACGGTGATGTCGAAGCCGTCCTCACGCGGGGTGCCGTTCGCCTTGCCGCCGAGACCGTCCGTGATGTTGCGGAGCTGGCGGTCGTTCATATCGACGGCGCGACGCCAGGTGATGTTGCGCGGGTCAATGCCGAGCGCGTTGCCGTGCCAGATGTGGTTGTCAACCATTGCCGCGAGCAGGTTGTTCGCCGCGCCGATGGCGTGGAAGTCGCCCGTGAAGTGGAGGTTGATGTCCTCCATCGGAACGACCTGCGCGTATCCGCCGCCGGCGGCTCCGCCCTTGACGCCGAAAACGGGGCCGAGGGACGGCTCACGCAGGGCGATAATGGACTGCTTGCCGATCTTACGCAGACCGTCGCCGAGACCGACGGTGGTTGTCGTCTTGCCCTCGCCCGCCGGGGTCGGGGTGATTGCGGTGACGAGAATCAGCTTGCCGTCGGGCTTCTTATCGAGGTCCTTGAGAATGTTGTAATCGACTTTCGCCTTGTAGTTGCCGTACTGTTCGAGGTACTTCTCGTCGATGCCCGCGATTTTCGCGATGTCGCCGATTTTCTTCATATTGCCGGCCTGCTCCTGGGCAATCTGGATATCCGATTTGATTTCTGCCATTTTGATGTAATCTCCTTAAATAATTAGTCTAAAATGTCTTTGATACCGGATTCTTTGACGATACGCGCGACGTCGTCAAACTGGTTGAGCGCGTAGAGGTGGATGCCGTCGATACCGGCGACGCGGTACTCGTCAATGAGGCCGATTGTGTACTCAATGCCGGCTTCCTTGAACGAGGCTTTCTTGGCGTTGGCGGATTCCTCGGCTTCGGTCGGGGCGAACGGGCTGTCGAAGATCCAGTTCTTCGAGATGATCTCCGCGAGCTTGCGGGGGATAACGCAGCCGTTGCGCGAGAGAGCCATATTGATCGTCGCCTTGGAGTCGAGAACGGGCATTATACCCACATCGACGGGGATTGTGATGCCAGCGGCGGCAATGGCGTCACGCCAGTAACGGAACTGGTCCATATCCCAGCAGAGCTGGGTCATAATGTAGTCCGCGCCCTCGTCCTGCTTCTGTTTGAGGAATGAGATATCCGCTTCGAGGCTGCGGCAGGTGATGTGGCCTTCCGGAGAACCGGCAACGGCGATCGTGAACTTGTCGCCGAACTCGTCACGAATGAACTTGACAAGCTCTGTCGCGTAATGGAGGTCGCCGCCGGTGCCGGACCAGCCGAACGGCAGATCTCCGCGAAGCGCGAGGATGTGGTTGATGCCGTGGTCGAGGTAAGTTTGAAGCTGGGTTTTGATGCCCTCCTTGGTGTTGCCGATGCAGGTGAAGTGCGTGATCGGCACCGCGACGCCGCCCGCCTTGACCGCGTCGAGGACTTCGAGGTTCTTGCCGACGTTGCCGCCGCCCGCGCCGTATGTGCAGGAGATGTAGTCCGGGTGAAGGGTGTTGAGCTTGTCAAGAACGCCGCCTTTGCCGACGAGCTTGTCCATTCCGGCGTCGGTCTTCGGAGGGAATACCTCAAAGGAAAACGCCATACGCTTTTTCATAATGTCCGATACTTTAACTGCCATTGTTGAATATACCCCTTTCAAAATTCGCCCTGTGGGCGCAAAGATACATAATACTTAGTATAGTAAACTAAAAAAACGAGCAAAAGTCAAATACATTTTGCAATGTAAAGCAAAAAAAACAAAATGAACGCATAATTTTACAACCATTTCCGCAACGGAAATTTCCGTTGGTTCAATCAAAGAAAAAATCTTGCATACACCACCGAAATGTGTTACAATATTCTGAATGAATATTCAAGGAGGGCGCAATAGTGAAAACAAAAGCGATATTGCTGTCATTATTCGCGCTTCTGACGCTAACCGGCTGTTTCAGAACCGCGGCGGACGAGCTGTATTATCTCCCGCGGGCGAGCGATGAATTCATCAAACTTCAAACAAAAATCGACGGCGTAATCGCTGCGGGCGCGGAGTATTCGCCGCCGGCGGGCGGTGAGAACCGCCAGTCCGTCC
Source organism: Oscillospiraceae bacterium (assembly GCA_031261745.1). Taxonomy (GTDB): domain Bacteria; phylum Bacillota; class Clostridia; order Oscillospirales; family Oscillospiraceae; genus JAIRRO01. The sequence continues at coordinate 8,170 of JAISJC010000093.1, read as the reverse complement.
AGCTCGTCGATATTGACGGTGACGGCGTGAAAGAGGCCGTTGCGTTCTTTATGGTTTCGGCGGAGGATCACCCCGTCAAAATCTACATTTTCCGCGTCGCGGGCGACGATTACGAGGTCGCGGATATTATTGAGGGCGTCGGCTCCGGAATTGAGAGCATCCGGTATATTGATATGGACGGAGACGGCACGACAGAACTGCTCGTCGGTTGGCAGATGGGTGCCGCGCTGCGCCATATGACGCTGTACTCGGAGCGCGGTTTCAAGCATATGAATATCGCCGAGGCGGATTATTCCACACTCACCGTTTCGGATATGTCGGGCGACGGGCTGCCCGATGTCGCCGCATCGCGCATCGGAACCTCGGACGCGCCGGGCGAAATCAACGTGTTTACCCTTATGCCCGACGGCGAGGTCGCGAGCGCGACGGCGTACTTCTCCGACGGAATTGAGTCCATTTCGCGCATTGCCACCGGCAAACTGCGCGACGGTAAGGCCGCGCTCTTCCTCGACGGAAAGCTGACGGGCGGCGGCATAATCACGGATATATTCTGCTTCACGGGGAAAACCCTGAGCAACATCACCCGTGTGAGCGGTATGCGGGATTCGCGTCTGATGTCCGTATACTCGACGGACATCACCGGCGACGGGTTTATCGAGACGCCGCGCACAATTGCGCTGCCGCAGCAGTCGGACACGACCTATTATGCCATTGATTGGTTCGACTACTCATCGGACGGCACATCTTCTCTGGTGATTTCTACCTATCACAATTACTCAGACAACTGGTATTTCATTCTGTCGCAGTCGTGGCGAGGCAAGCTCACCGTGCGGCGCGAGGATCTGGTCTATGGTGAACGCGCGTTTGTGTTCTCTCTTACCGACGCGCGCGGGATGGATTATGTCCACGATTTTCTGACGGTTTTCACGCTCTCCGGCGACAACCGCGAGGAACGCTCGCGCCTTCAAGGGCGGTTCCCCGTCCTTGAAGAGGGCGACATAATCTACGCGGCACAAATTCTCAATGCGGATGATAATCAAACGCCGAAGCTCACGCGGGAAGCGGTTATCGCATCGTTCCGTCGTATTTATTCCGACTGGATTACAGGAAATTAACATAGAAGGAAGCGGGTTACTATGGCAAAAAAGATATTGGTACTGGAAGACGAAACATCTATACGCAGCTTTGTCGTGATCAACTTGCGCCGCGCGGGCTACGACCCCATTGAGGCGGGTACGGGCGCGGAGGCGTTTGAGCAATTGCGCCAAAATCCGGATACGCAAATCGCGCTCCTTGACATTATGCTGCCGGACACGGACGGATTTGAGGTCTGCCGTAAAATCCGCGCGTCCGACTCGCAAATCGGCATCATTATGCTCTCCGCGAAAGCGCAGGACGTGGACAAAATAACCGGACTGATGACGGGCGCGGACGACTACATCACGAAGCCGTTTAATTCCGTCGAGCTTATCGCGCGCATTGACGCGCTTGTCCGGCGTTCCGGTGCGAGCGCGGTTGTGGATCCGGGCGAGGTCAGCCAGGGACCGTTCCGCCTGAATACGCGTAACCGCACGTTAGAAAAAAACGGCGAGCGCGTAAAGCTCACGCAGGTCGAGTATTCTATCATCAAGATGTTTATGGACAATCCGGGCAAGGCCCTCTCCCGCGACGATATTCTGGCGACCGTCTGGGGGCGCGACTATTACGGCGAGGTCAAGATAGCGGACGTGAATATTCGCCGTCTGCGCCTGAAAATCGAGGACGACCCGACAAATCCCACGTTCATAACGACGGTTTGGGGCTACGGATACAAGTGGGGGCTGTAATTGAAGCTGAGTGAACGCATTGCCGGTGGCAGAAAAAAATCAGAGTTGTCGCGTGGGCTGCGGCGGCGATGGGTGCGCGGAAGCGTATTAGTCGTTGCGGCGGCTCTTGCCGCTGTCATTTTAGCGTTTTCGGTATTCTTTCACAGCTACTATTACACGACGGTTCGCGCAGGTTTGGAGGCCAAAGCGAAAACCGCGACGGACTTTTTCTCAAACTACGTCGCGAAGTCCTACGTCGAATATTATGAGTCCGCCGCGCGGTACACGGACACATTTAAGGACGCGGATAAGCTCGAACTTCAATTTCTGGACACGAAAGCCCGCGTTATGATCTCGTCGAGCGGCATCACCGCGGGTACGCAGGGGACGACGCCGGACATTACGCAGGCGATTGAAACGGGCAAAATCAATGTCTGGGTCGGGCGCAGGGACAGCACGAACGAGCGCATTATGGCGGTTTCCGCGCCGATGATTTATTCTGACGGACACGTCATCGGGGTGATGCGGTACCTCACAAGTCTGCGCGTCGTGGACCGTCAGGTCACGCTCGGAATCCTCGTCGTCTCCGGTGTCGGGGTGATAATCCTGCTGCTCGTAATGTCGATTAACCTCATATTTATCCGATCCGTAATCGCGCCCGTCGGCGAGATTACGCAGGCCTCAAAGCGCATTGCGGAGGGCAGCTACGGCATTCAGATTGATAACGAATTTCAGGACGAGATGGGTGAGATGGTCGCGTCCATCAACGAAATGTCGATGAAAATCGCTCAGGCGGAGCAGATGAAGTCGGAATTCATCTCCTCTATCTCGCACGAACTGCGCACGCCGCTCACCGCGATTACGGGCTGGGGTGAGACGCTCATCTACAACGAATCGCTCGACGAGGACACCAAGGGCGGCATCGCGATAATCCTGAAAGAGGCGCGGCGGCTCACGAAAATGGTTGAGGAACTGCTGGAATTCACGCGGATGGAGGACGGGCGGTTCACGCTGAACGTTGAGCCTATCGACCTCGGCGTTGAGCTTGAAGACGCGATTTTCACCTATCGCGAGCTGTTCCAAAAGGACTCGCTCGGACTGCACTATACGCCGTACGAGGCGGATTTGCCGATGATTCCCGGCGATCCGAACCGCTTGAAGCAGGTGTTTCTGAACATCTTCGACAACGCCGCGAAGTACGGTCACGAGGGCGGACGCCTCGACGTGAATGTCGAGACGCGCGGCGAATTCATCGTCGTTATTATCCGCGACTTCGGTCCAGGCGTCGCCGAGGACGAACTGGAAAACGTGAAAATGAAATTCTACAAAGGCTCTAATTCACAGGCGCGCGGAAGCGGAATCGGTCTCGCCGTCTGCGACGAGATTATCCGTTACCACGGCGGCAGACTCGAACTTGAAAACGCCGAAGGCGGCGGTTTGCGCGTTACGATCTGGCTGCCGATGACGAACAACGCGACGCTGTCAGCAATGATATAGGCAATCGAAAGGGAAATAATGCAAGAAAATAACTACAAAACTTCAATAGGCGGACAGGCCCTCATCGAGGGCATTATGATGCGCGGACCGAAGAAACAGGCAGTCGTCGTACGCGGCAAAGACGGACTGGAAACCAAGGTAGACGACCTGAAACTCCTCAAAGACAAGTACCCGATAGTCGGATGGCCGTTTATCCGCGGCGTTGTAAACTTCGGCGGCTCAATGGTGAACGGCGTCCGCGCGCTGATGTTCTCCGCGAACTTTATGCCGGAGGAGGACGCGGAACCTACCTCGAAATTTGACGCGTGGGTTGAAGAAAAACTCGGCAGCGAAAAAGCCGAGGGAGCAATCGTCACAATTACGGTAATCATCGGAATCGCGCTGTCCGTCGGGCTGTTTATGCTGTTGCCGACGTTCCTCGCGGGCTTCGTCACGCGCTTCGTTGAAAGCGCGATTGCGCGCAACCTGATTGAAGGCGTGCTGCGCATTGCGATTTTTGTCGCGTATATCGGACTGACGTCCAAACTCAAAGAAATGGCGAGAGTATGGCAGTACCACGGCGCGGAGCACAAGACGATCTTCTGCTACGAGCGAGGTTTACCCCTGACCGTGGAGAATGTGCGCATCCAGCCTCGCCGCCACCCGCGCTGCGGTACGAGCTTTATGTTCATCGTGATGATTGTGTCAATCCTCGTGTTCTCGATCGCGCGGTGGAGCAACGTCTGGACTCGGATGGGTCTGCGGCTGTTGCTGCTGCCCGTCGTCGTCGCAATCAGCTATGAGTTGCTGAAACTCGCCGGGCGGCACGACAATTGGTTCACGCGGCTCATCTCCGCGCCGGGGCGCGCGTTGCAGACGATAACGACGAAAGAACCCGACGACGATATGATTGAGGTCGCGATTGAGGCGTTGACGCTTGTTTTACCGGAGACCGAGGGCGAGGATAAGTGGTAAACCGCCTCGAAGAGCGGCTCCTGCGGGAATACGCGCAGAAGAGCGGAGAACCGCTCGACGCGCTTGTGCGGCGGGCTGAGAATGACGAGCCGGTCGCGTATATTCTGGGTGAGTGGGAGTTTTATTCCCTGCCGATCAAGGTAACGCGCGACACGCTGATCCCGCGGCCGGACACGGAGACGCTCGTTGACCGCGCGATTGAATTGCTCAAAGGCAGAGCCGCGCCGCGCATATTGGATTTGTGTGCCGGAACGGGCTGCGTCGGGCTTGCGCTCGCGGCGAATATTCCCGGCGCGACCGCAATTCTCGCGGAACTGTCCGAGCCCGCGCTCGCGGTCTGCCGCGAGAATATCGCGCTCAACGGACTGACGGGACGCGTTGCGGCGCGCCGCGCGGACGCACTCAAAGCACCGCCGGAAAACCTCGGCACATTCGACGTAATCGTCTGCAACCCGCCGTACATAAGAACCGCCGTAATCGCGGAGCTGGACGCGTCGGTGTGCGCGTTTGAGCCGATTACCGCGCTTGATGGCGGAGATGACGGGCTGGACTTCTACCGCGCGGTTGCGGCGCAATGGAAAACGGCACTGAAAAAAGGCGGAAAAATACTATTTGAGGTCGGGTACGACCAATCGGCGGAGGTTGCGGAGATATTGCGCCGCAATGAATATGTAAATATCGCGGCGACGCGGGATTTGAATAATACAGAACGAGTAATCGAAGGAGAAATTAAGTAATGGCTAAGGAAAGAAAGGCGACTACCTTTGCGTCACAGGCAAAGACGGAGGACCGCAAAAAGGCACTCGAAACCGCGTTGGCGCAGATTGAAAAATCCTACGGCAAGGGGAGCATTATGCGCCTCGGCGAGAACCTGAACATCAACGTGGATTCAATCAGCACGGGCAGCCTGTCGCTGAACCTCGCGCTCGGCATCGGCGGCGTTCCGCGCGGGCGCATAATCGAGATTTACGGACCGGAATCGTCGGGCAAGACGACGCTCGCGCTCCACGTTGTTGCGGCGGCGCAAAAGGCCGGCGGCGAGGCCGCGTTTATCGACGTGGAACACGCGCTGGAACCCGCATACGCCCGCGCTCTCGGCGTGGACATCGACAATCTGCTGATTGCGCAGCCGGGAACAGGCGAGGACGCGCTCGCGATTACGGATACGCTCGTGCGCTCCGGCGCGCTTGATGTCGTCGTCGTGGACTCTGTCGCCGCGCTCGTGCCGCGCGTGGAAATTGAGGGCGAAATCGGTGAATCGACCGTCGGCGTAATCGCGCGCCTGATGTCTCAGGCTCTGCGTAAGCTCGCGGGAAGCATCTCGCGCACGAACTGCGTCGTGATATTCATCAACCAGCTGCGTGAGAAAATCGGCGTGATGTACGGAAATCCGGAAACTACGCCGGGCGGCCGCGCGCTGAAATACTTCTCGTCCGTGCGCATTGACGTGCGGCGCGGTGAGCCGATTAAAGACGGCACGGAGATAATCGGCAACCACACCAAGGCGAAAATTGTGAAGAATAAAGTTGCGCCGCCGTTCAAGGTCGCGGAATTTGACATTATGTACGGCGAGGGCATATCGCGCGTCGGCGAAATTTGCGACCTCGGCGTTGACCTCGGAATTATCGAAAAGGGCGGCGCGTGGTTCACCGTTGAGGGCAACCGCATTCAGGGCCGCGACGCGGTGAAGCAGTTCCTGCGCGAGAATCCGGAGCTTGCCGACGCGCTCGAACAGAGGATCTATGAGAATTCCGAGAAGCTCGAAAAGGTCTCCGAATCCGACGAGGGCGGGGACGAGAAAGCGGCCGCTCCCGCGGCAAAGACCGCGCCGAAAGCCGCGACGACGGGCGGCGCGGTGGATATCGCCGCCGACGACTTCGACGAGGATTAATGGAAGATTTCGAGCCGCTCGTCGAGTTTGAAACAAAGCTCTCAAAGACGAAAAAGCGCGCGATGAACATTCTCGGCGCACGTGTGCTGACGCGCGGGGCAATGGAAAAACGCCTGAAAGAGCTGGGCGAATCGGACGAGGACGCGGCGGACGCCGCCGACTGGCTCGTTGAAATCGGACTGATTGACGACGCGGCTTACGCGGCGGAGCTTGTGCGCGGCTGCGTCCGCCGCGGTTTCGGAGCGCGGCGCATAAGAGACGAGATGTACAGGCGGCTCGTCCCGCGGGAGCTGTGGGACGACGCGCTCGCGGAGATAGAGGACGGCGAAACCGTCGCGTCTGCGGAGGCGTTCATTGAGCGCAAGCTGCGCGGCGAAACGCCGGACTTTGACGACAAGCGCAAAATCGGTGCCGCGCTCGCGCGGCGCGGGCATTCGTGGAGCGACATCAACGCCGCGTTCGCGAATTACATTGAGGGACTGGACGAAGAAAACGAGGAAGAATTTTAATGCCACAAACAGTATGCTTAATCTCGCTCGGCTGCGCAAAAAACCTTGTAAACAGCGAGCAAATGCTCGCCCTGCTCGCCGCGGCGGGTTACGCAATCACGCCGGAACCGCAAGGCTCAGACGCGGTGGTTGTAAACACCTGCGCGTTTATCGGACCCGCGAAGCAGGAGGCGATTGACACGATTTTGGAGCTTGCCGAGATGAAAAAGAGCGGCGAAATCGCCGCGATAGTCGCCGCGGGCTGTCTTGCGGAGCGTTACCGCGACGAGGTTGCGGCGGAGCTGCCGGAGGTGGACGCGTTCGTCGGCGTCGGCGCGTTCGGCGATATTGTGAGCGCGGTGCAGGCCGCGCTGCGCGGCGAACACGCGGAACTTTTTCCCGCGCCGGAGGCGTGCGACGACGATTTGCCGCGCGCGCTGTCCTCACCGGGGGCGTGGGCGTATCTGAAAATCGCCGACGGCTGTGACAACCGCTGCGCGTTCTGCGTCGTGCCGAGTATTCGCGGAAAATACCGCTCGCGCCGCGAGGAGGAGATTTTGCGCGAGGCGCGCGACCTCGCTGCGTCGGGCGTGCGCGAGCTGATTGTTATCGCGCAGGACACGACGCGCTATGGCGTGGATTTATACGGCGAAAAACGGCTCGCGGGTCTGCTGCATAAGCTGTCCGAGATCGACGGAATTCTCTGGATTCGCCTGCATTATCTGTACCCCGACGGCATTACGGACGAGCTTGTCCGCGAGATTGCGGAGAACCCGAAAATTTTGAAATACCTCGACATTCCGATTCAGCACATAAACGACGAAATTTTGCGCAAAATGCGCCGCCGCACGACGGGCGCGCAGGTGCGTGAGCTGATTACGCGCCTGCGGCGCGACATTCCGGGGCTTGTCCTGCGGACGAGCCTGATTGCGGGCTTGCCGGGGGAGGGCGACGCGGAATTTGAGGAGCTTTGCGAGTTCTTGAAAGAGGCGAAGTTTGAGCGCGCGGGGATTTTCGCGTTCTCACCCGAAGAGGGAACCGCCGCATATGATATGGAGTACCCCGACAATGACGTTGCGCTGCAACGCGCGGCGATTGTCGAGGAATTGCAGTCGCGGATTATGGATGATTTTAATGACCGCCGCGTCGGAACGACGGAAACCGTCCTCGTCGAGGGCGTGGACAACGGCTGGTATTACGGGCGGAGCTTCGCGGAGTCGCCGGAGATTGACGGCGTTGTCGTCGTGACGGGCGGCGAGCCGCGTATCGGCGAGTTCGTCACCGTGAAAATCGTCGGCAGCGACGAGGGCGACGCCGTGGGTGAAATGGAGGTCTTATGAACACACCGAACAAACTGACAATGCTGCGCGTGGTGCTGATTCCCGTGTTTCTCATTGTGTTGTATCTGGATTTCACGTACGCGAATTTCGTCGCGATGGGGATTTTTATCGCCGCGAGCTTTACGGATTTTCTCGACGGGCATATCGCGCGAAAGCGCGGGTTGGTGTCCGATTTCGGCAAATTTATGGACCCGC
>JAISJC010000115.1 GCA_031261745.1 Oscillospiraceae bacterium | reverse complement strand
GAGCTTGCGGCGGGCGGCGAGAGGCGCGTCGAGACGGGCTTTTACGAGCTGGACCGCGTTCTCGGCGGCGGGGCCGTACTCGGCTCGCTGATTCTCGTCGGCGGCGCGCCCGGCATCGGAAAATCCACGCTGTTACTGCAAATCTGCGACGAAATCGCCAAGGACCGCAAGGCTTTATACGTCTCCGGCGAGGAATCGGAGCGGCAGATCAAATTACGCGCGGAGCGGCTCGGCGTGACGGGCGAGAACGTGCTGCTACTGACGGAAACGGACATCGGCGAGGTCTTAAACGCCGTCGCGGACTGCGAGCCGGATATTCTGATTGTCGATTCGATTCAGACGCTGTACAACGCGGACATCGCGTCCGCGCCGGGGTCCGTCGGTCAGGTAAAGGACTGCGCGCTGAGCCTGCTGCGGTTGTCGAAAACGTCGGGCGTGACAGTGTTTCTGATAGGTCACGTCAACAAGGAGGGCGCGATTGCGGGTCCGATGGTCTTGGAGCATATGGTGGACTGCGTTCTGAGCTTTGAGGGCGAGCCGCGGACGAGCTTCCGCATTCTGCGCGCGCGGAAAAACCGCTACGGCTCGACGAACGAAATCGGCGTGTTTGAGATGACGGGCGACGGGCTGCGCGAAGTGAAAAATCCGTCGGAGCAAATGCTTGCGGGGCGGCCCGTGAACACGCCCGGAACGTGCGTAACCTGCGTTATGGAGGGGTCGCGGCCGATTCTGGCGGAGATTCAGGCACTCGTGGTGCCGTCGCAGCTGAACAATCCGCGCCGCAACGCGACGGGCTTGGATTTGAACCGCACGCTGATGCTCCTCGCGGTTCTGGAAAAGCGCGGCGGGCTGCGCGTCGGCGGCTGCGACGCGTATTTGAACGTCATCGGCGGGTTGGAGCTGGACGAGCCGGGCGCGGACCTCGCGACGATTCTCGCGCTCGCGTCGAGCTATCGCGACCTCGCCGTGGGCGACGACACTGCCGCCGTCGGCGAGGTCGGTCTGACGGGCGAGCTGCGCTCTGTCACGCAGACGGATTTGCGCCTCGCGGAGGTCGCGCGGCTCGGTTTCAAGAAGTGCATACTGCCCGCCGGAACGAAGGTCACGGCTCCGAAAGGGCTGGAACTGGCGTTTGTGAAGAGCGTTGAGGAAGCGTTGAGGATATTGAAATGACGTGGAACGAACTGGAAAACGCGTGCAAAGCCTGTACTAAGTGCGCGCTGTATGAGACGCGGCGCAACTGCGTCGTCGGCGTCGGGAACCGAGAGGCGGAGATTATGTTCGTCGGCGAGGGTCCGGGCGAGCAGGAGGACGCCACGGGCGAGCCGTTCGTCGGGCGCGGCGGCAAGCTGCTCGACGATATGCTGGAAATCATAGATTTGTCGCGCAACACCAATATCTATATCGCGAATATCGTGAAATGCCGCCCGCCGCAAAACCGCGACCCGCTCAACTCCGAGCAGGACGCGTGCATTGACTGGCTGCGCGAGCAGTTTCGGCTGATCCGCCCGAAAATCGTGGTGTGTCTGGGGCGTATCGCGGCGAATGTAATGATCGGCGGCGACTTCAAAATCACGCGCGACCACGGGAAATGGTACGACAAGGACGGCGTTCAGTTCACCGCGCTTTACCACCCCGCCGCGCTGCTGCGCGACCCGAACCGCAAGCCGGACACATTCGTGGATTTGAAGAATTTGCAGAGAAAGATCGGTGAAATATGCGAGAGGACGTACTGATAACGATTGACCGCGCCGTAAAGGAATTATGGCTTTACGACATTTTTTACGATTGCGTAAACCGCTATTTGCCCAACGAAGACACGCTGAAAAACAGCTTCTATTTTCACCTGCGGCGGCGGCTCGGCGAGCGGTTTCTCGAATACAACAATTTGCGGATATTCACCGAGTTTAACAGCGGAGAATTAAAGGGAACGGGATTCCGCGCGGATATCGCGATTGTCAAGACTGACCCCGCATTTAACGGATACATCAACGCCTGCCCCGATAATAAAATTGTCGCGCTGTTTGAACTGAAACACAGTACGCCCGAAAGAGCATTTGACAGCGATATCGAGAAAACAAAGTACTACATACGCGACTTGAAGATTCGTGACTGTCTGTTTTATTTGGGTTTCATCTCGGACAAGACGTATTCCAAAAAGCCGCGGCTTGAAGCGCGCCGAACCAACATTTGGGCTAACGGCAAGGTTACCGTGCTGTCGTTGCACAACGTGGAAAACGTGGAAGAAGGCTTTATGTCGCACATTCAGTCTCGCAACAGGCTTAACGCGGATTTGGACGATTAGAAGTGGGGAGAACGCATTGAACAACAAATTTATCCTGCGCGAGGTTCACGGGCGTGACACGCCGTACGTGAAACGCCTGTGGCAGGAGGTTTTTCACGACCCGGACGAGGTTCTCGGAACCTTTTTTGAGTTGTATATTGACATCAACCTCGCCGTCGTCGCGCAGGGCGAAACGCAGCTCGCGGGGATGGGATTTCTGCTGCCCGTAGGCGACCTGAAACAGCCCGATAAGCCGGATTTGCAGTGCGTAATGGCGTACGCAATCGCGACCGCGCCCGCGTTCCGCAACGTCGGCGTCGGCTCCGCAATCACGCGCGAGCTGCTGAAAATCGGAACGAAGCACGGCTTCGGCGCGATAGTCCTGCGCCCCGCCGACGACGGACTGTTCGGATTTTACGAGAAATGCGGGCTGACGACGGGGTTTTACGGCTTCGGGAACGCGCCTGCACTCACGGCGGAGACGCACGGCGCGCTTGTCCGCGTCACGCCGGAGGAATACCGCGAACGCCGCGAAAAATTACTCGCGGGTATCACGCACATCGCGTTTGACCGCCGCGCGCTGACGGTTCAGGAGCGGCTGTTCGGCGAAAACGGCGGATTTTTCTTCCTCGGCGACGGCTGCGTCGCAATTGACGCGTCGGCGGGCGAGGTCGTAAAAGAATACCTCACGCCGGACTGCGGGGAGCCGCGCGGAGAACGCTTCGGAATGGCAAATATCCCTCTTAACGGCGGTTATTTCGGCTTTGCGTTTGAATAATGTGCGGATTTAATATTTGTGTAACATTTAGACTGTTGATTCATTAACATCTGTGCTTTATTATAAATCTCGCAGGGTTGAAATTCTTATTTTTCCTTTTTCATTTTTTATCCTCTTTCCGCAATAAGGCGTTCGCGGGCTTCGGTCCGTGAACGCCGATTTTTTTGCGCTTGTGGAAAAGGTCGGATTGTGGTATAATCGTTGAATTAAAACGGAGGGTACATATGACAGACGAATTCAAAAACAGATTTATCGAGCTGCGCCGCCGCGCTATCGCGCTCGATTACACGGACTTAAACGCGGAGCAGCAGAACGCAGTGCTGAAAACCGAGGGTCCGCTGCTGATTCTTGCGGGGGCGGGCAGCGGCAAGACGACGGTGCTTATCCACCGCATCGCGAACCTGCTCGCCTACGGCTGCGGCTCCGACAGCGACGAGGTTCCGGAGGACGCGACGGAGGACGACATAAAGCTCCTCGAAGCGTACATAGCCGAACCGGACGACATTCTGCGCGTCCGGGTCCGGCGGCTGCTCGCCGTGCGCCCTGTGGACGCGTGGCGCATAATCGCGATTACGTTCACGAATAAGGCCGCCGGAGAGATGAAAACGCGCCTTGAAAAAATGCTCGGCGAATCCGCGCGGGACATCTGGGCGATGACGTTCCACTCCGCGTGCGCGCGGATATTGCGACGCGACATCGACAAGCTCGGTTACGACACGTCGTTCGTCATCTACGACACGGCGGACACGCTGTCGCTGATGAAGCGCATTATGAAGGACGAGAATATCGACGACAAGGAGCTGCCGCCGCGCTCCGTCGTGTCCGCGATATCCCGCGCAAAGGACGCGGAGCAGTCGCCGGATGATTTTCGCGCCGACGCGGAGAAGCGGCGCAACCCGCGCGACAAGGTGATAGCGACGCTGTATGATGCGTACCAGACGCGGCTGAAACAGTCCAACGCGCTCGATTTTGACGATTTAATTCTGAAAACCGTTCAGCTGCTCGTAAATTCGCGGGAAACGCGCGAGTATTACCAGCGGAAGTTTGAGTACGTCCTCGTGGACGAATATCAGGACACGAATAATTTGCAGCACAAACTCGCGAGTTTACTCGCGGGCGGGCATAAGAATATCTGCGTCGTCGGCGACGACGACCAGAGCATCTACAAGTTCCGCGGCGCGACGATTGAGAATATCCTCGGATTTGAGAAGCACTATCCCGGCGCGACGGTTATTCGGCTCGAACGCAATTACCGCTCGACGACGCACATTCTCGACGCCTCCAACGACGTAATCGCGCGGAACAGGACGCGCCACGGCAAAACACTGTGGACCGACATCGCCGAGGGCGATTTGCCGACGGCTCACCTCGCGGACGACGAGCGCGGCGAGGCGAGGTTCGTCGCGCAGACAATCATCGAGCAGTTCGCGCAGGGTAAAAAATGGAGCGACCACGCGGTTTTGTACCGAATGAACGCGCAATCCAACAACTTTGAGTATGAGTTCAAGCGCAACAATATCCCCTACCGCGTTTACGGCGGAACGGGCTTCTTCGACCGCGCGGAGGTCAAGGATATGACGGCGTACCTCTGCGCCGTCGCGAACCCGACGGACGAGGTGCATCTGCTGCGGATTATCAACACGCCGACGCGCGGAATAGGTCAGACTACGCAGGACACGGCGTTGGAGATTGCGCGGGCCACGGGACTGCCGTTCTATGACATCATCGCGCAGTGCCGCCGCTTTCCGGAGCTGCAAAAGGCGGAGGCGAGGCTGCTGCAATTTGTGGATATGATGGAATACCTGCGGGAGATGTCGGCGGCGTTGCCGCTCGACGAGTTCTACGACCTGCTGATTGAGCAGACGGGCGTTATCCGCGAGTTAGAGAAGAAAAACAGCGACGACAACCTGACCCGCATCGAAAATATCCGCGAGCTGAAAACGAACATCGTAAACTTTACGCGCGACAACCAGGGCGGGACGCTCGCGGACTTCCTCGCGGAGATCGCGCTGTACACGGATTTGGATAAGCTGAACGACAACGACGACTCCGTTGCGATGATGACGATTCACTCCGCCAAGGGGCTGGAATTCGACACGGTTTTCATCGTCGGCGCGGAGGAGGGCATTTTTCCGGGAATCCGCGTAACCGGCGACGCGGCGGAGGAGGAAGAGGAGCGGCGACTCTGCTACGTCGCGATGACGCGCGCGAAGCGGCGGCTGTTCTTCATCTACGCGAAACAGCGGATGCTGTTCGGCAAGACGGGTCACAACCGCCTGTCGCGCTTCGTCGAGGAAATTGCGGACGAACACATTAATAAACCCGCCGCGCAGCTGTTCGACGAGCCGTGGGCGGCCGAGCCGGAGGCGTACGGCTATTCGCGCGCTCCGTCTCCGCGCTCCGGCGTGACGCGTCCCGCGGTGCCGAAGCGCGAAAAGGCGGCCATTCCCCCGCCGAAAAAGGAGATTGTGCTGCTGTTTAATGTAGGCGACCGCGTGAAACACCGTGCGTTCGGTTCCGGCACCGTCACGGGGGTCACAAAAACGGGCGGCGACGCGCTTCTCGACATTGATTTCGCCGACGCGGGAAAAAAGAAATTGATGATGAAAACCGCTGCGCAATTTATGGAGAAACAGTAGGTTTTAATAAAAGCTGTTGGAAAACCATAACATTTATGTAATAAAAGGTACCTGTATGTAAAGCGCGTACAGGTACCTTTGTATTTGTTTGACAAACAAAAGACGAATTATTTGAAAAAAACTATATAAAATATACAACAAATATCTTGACAAATGGGTTTCAGCGTTATATATTAATAAAAGATGAACACAAGGTATTGATTTTTTTCGGCGGTTTTCGGCAAAATGTGACAAATGCAGTGTCCCCGAACTCTTACGGCTATCACGCCTTTCAGGGCGTTTAGCAAATAATTCCAAGTACATAATAGGAGGAAACCCGATGAAAAAGGTACTCGCACTCGTCATTGTCGTAATTATGTTAGCGTCAATGGCAAACTTCGCTCTCGCGGCGGAAGTGCCGGCCGAACTCTCGACCGCATTCGCCGTTGGCAACTGGCCCCTGGCCGCAGGCTCGTACGACCCCGCCCTTGACGGGCAAGGCATCCCCGATGGCGCGACCATCTACGGTCTGTTTGACGCGGCATATGCCGTAATCGACCCTCCCGCTTCCCTCACCGGTTATGAGCAGGTTGACGCAATCGCCGACCTCGCCGAAGGGAAATGGTTCCTGCTCGTAGGCAGCAGCGGATTCAACTACGTTATCCTCTCCGATGGTGGCGGCGGCGCGGCTGCACCCGACACGGGCGTGATCGCTGCCCCGGACGTTGACGTGTCCGTTGAGGAAGTCCCCGAAGTTCCGGCCGAAGAGCCGGCAGCTCCTCCCCCCGCTGCGGCTTCCAAGGAAGTCTATGTAACAATCGTTGCAGCCGGCGCGGTTCAGGTCGCGGCGCAGCCCGTTACACCCAAAAGAATGACCCTTGACGGCGCGGTTGAGGCGGCTCACGACCTGTTCTATGAAGGCGGCGCGGCCGCAGGCTTCGTCGCAGGCATCGACCCGACCTACAATATGCTTATGATTACAAAGGTCTGGGGCGTAGACGGCAACACATATCAGGCGGTCAACAACGACACGGCGATGGGCGACGCGCCCCTCAAAGCGGGCGACAGCGTAATCTGCTCCGCCAGCGGCGCACCGTATATCGTCACCATTAAGGCAGTCGCGGGCGTTGAGCCTGACACCCTTGATGTTAAGGCGACGACGCAGACACTCGATTTCACGACGTTCTCCTACACCCCCGGCGGCTATGCCGACCAGGAAGTTAAGGACACGGCCGGAAACGTCCTCGCGGTAACCGCCAAAGACGGTACATTCACGATTGCTATCGCCGATATCCCTGAGGACGGCGTCGTCATCGTCGGTACCGACACGGCAATCAACCTGTTGACCTCTGTTACGAAGGAAACTCCGCTCGACACGAACGCGAAAACGGTTTACGTCTCCGTCAGTGTCAACAGCCAGTTCGCAATCAGCGGTATCTCCAAGATTGCCGCGCTCCCCGTAACCGTCACCAAGACTGACGACGGCGATGAGCGCACACTCGAAGGCGTTATCAAGAAAGCCCACGCCACCTATTACAGCAGCGTTCCCGGCGAGCTCCAAGGATATGACGCAGGTACATTCTGGGGTATTTCGGGTGCGAAACCGAGAATTCTCTTCAATGACAAGGAAGTTCAGCTTGCCGACGCGGCGAGCATTGAAATCGATAACTATGACAACATTGTTCTCGCGCTCTCCTCTGACCCGCGTGTTACACCGGAACTCGTTTGGATTGATTACTTTATAAACGGTTCCATCGCGATCGGCAATGTCTACACGCTTAATCCGGACGGCACAAAGACAGTGCGCGTCGGTGCGCCGCTTGTCGGCGGCGACGGCGAAGGCACGCTTCCCAGCACAGCACTGACCGACCCGAACGGTTCCGTTCTGGAAACCAACGGCGTTGTTACAGACGAAAAAGGCTACTTTGAAGTCACACTCCTCCCCGGTGACCGCGACGGTATCCTGGCAGTTGCCGGTCTCACCGCCTCGAACACCAACAAGTCCGGATACTATCCGCTCTTCAAGGGTCCCGACGGACGTGACCTCGTTATCTGCCTCGTCGTCGGACTCGGCGCGGCTGTCCCGCTCTTCGCGATTGTTATCTATGCGCAGCACAACGAGATCAAGAACCGCGGTCTGAAATTCTCGCGTTCAAAAATCGGCAGCGCGAAACTCAACGGTTAGTACCGCCATCAGATACTCTACTTAAACTTATTGGAGGAATAATTCGGTATGAAAAAACAAAAATTAGGTGAGGTATTCAAGCGTATCGTAAAGATGGCTGTTCCTTACTGGGTGGGTTCCGAGGAGTCAATCGGCAGTATCCTGCTTCTCGCAATCAACATCGGAATGATGTTCCTGACGACATTCGTCGGCGTTCGTATGGTTCTGTGGAATCGTGACTGGCAGAACTGCTTCACGAACTACAACTCGAACCTCTGGCGTCAGCAAATCTTCGTCTTCCTGCTCGTCGGCGCGGCGATGCTGCTCTCCGGTTCGTTCAACGGCTATATTCAGAGCTGGATCGCCATTCGCTGGCGTCGTTGGATGACCGCCCGCTACCTCCGTCTTTGGATGGAGAACAGCAACCACTATAAGATGCAACTGTCCGGCAACGAAACGGATAACCCGGATCAGCGTATCACAGACGACATCGGCGGATTCATCGGCAGCACCTGGATGTACTCGTTCTCCTTTGTTCAGAACATCGTTTCGCTCGTTACATACACTCAGATGCTCTGGCAACTGTCCAACTCCATCCCGATGATCCTCGGCGGCCGCGATTGGAGCTTCCCCGGTTACTTCATCGTCCTGTCCATCGTCTGGGCGGCAATCACGACCCTCGTTACGCACATCATTGGTAAGCCGTTGTCACGACTGACCTACAACCAGCAAATGTACGACGCGAACTTCCGCTTCTCGCTCGTTCGTTTCCGTGAGTCTTCCGAGCAAATCGCGCTTCTGCGCGGTGAAGAAGTCGAACATTCCCGCCTGATGCAAATCTTCGGCGATTCCGTTGTGAACACTTTCCGCTCAATGGGAAGAAACCTGAAAATCGGTATCACAACCGGCGCGCTGCAATATGTTGACGCGATGATGTTCACACTGCTCCTCGGACCTGCGTACTTCTTCTACAACGCTATCCCCTCTTATGGTACGTTTAACCAGATCGCGACCGCGTTCCAGAGCGTTGTTAACGGCTTTAAGTGGTTCCAGACCTCATACGCCGGTCTGGCCGCGTACGTCGCCGTTATCGACCGTCTCTACGCGTTCAACATCAACTATGAGAAGACCATCGAAGTCCTCCGTACCTCTGAGCTTCGCTTCAAAGACGGCGACAAGGACGAAATCGACATCAAGGATCTGCAAGTTTACCTGCCGACAGGCAAGCTGCAAATCGTTGCCAAAGACGTCCAGCTCAAACACGGTGAGAAAATCCTCATCAAGGGCCGCACCGGTGCAGGTAAGACCACACTCTTCCGTGTTCTCGCCCAGATTTGGCCGTATGGTAAGGGAACCGTTACGCTTCCGAAGAACAAGCGCGTTATCGTTCTCCCGCAGAACCCGTACTTCCCGATCGGTACTCTTGTAGAAGCCGTCTCCTACCCGATGCCGGCCGACACCTACAAGCGTGAGGACATCAAGCAGGCGTTCATCGATGTCGGTATGCCGGGTCTCGTCGATCGTCTCGACGAAGTCGGTCACTGGAATATGATGCTCTCCGGCGGTGAGCAACAGCGCGTCGGTATTGCCCGCGCGATGCTGTACAACCCGGACTACCTGTTCTTCGACGAAGCGACCGCTTCTATGGACGAACCTTCGGAAGAAGAACTCTACACGATGCTGTTAGAGCGTATGGTAGAGACGACGATTATCTCGATCGGTCACCGTTCTTCGCTCGAAAAGTTCCACAAGCGTCTTCTCTTCGCGGAAAAAGTGCCGGAAGGCAACTACGAATTCCAAGAGAGATAACCTCCTCCTATTGCAAATATTATGGACGAAACGCCCCGTTTGGGGCGTTTCGTTTTGCGCGTAAAAAATAAATATCAGCTTTACAGTAAATAACTATTGACAAATGCAATAATTAGACTTAAAATACCAAGGTACATTAATAATTTCGTGAAAGGGGTACCTTGATATGGAGGAGAACAAAGAAGGCTTACTTGAATTGTTTTTCCGCGCGGAGCTTCTGATGCACCGCCTTGAAGTTATCCGTTTTCGCGAGTACGGACCGATGGGCAGCCCGCACCGCGGGCAGGGACGCGTTCTGTCAATTCTGAAAATGCAGCCCGAAATTTCCCAGAAGCAGCTCGCGTATCTCCTGGATATGCGCAACCAGTCCCTCGGCGAGCTTCTTGTGAAGCTCGAAAAATCCGGAATGATTACGCGCACGCCGTCCCAGGAGGACAAGCGCGCGATGATTATCCGGCTTACGGAGGCCGGCGTCGCAGCTTCGCAGGAGGCGGACGACAGCCGCAGTTCCTCCGAAAAGGTCTTTGAGTCGCTTTCCGACACCGAGCGCGAAAACCTGCGCGCCACGCTGAAAAAGCTCATTGACTGGATCGACAAGAGGCTCGAAGGCGAACCTGACGCGACGCAGACGTACTTCAACGCATTCTCAAGTCCCTATTTCGGTATGAATCCGTTTGTCGGAACGCCGTACTGGAACCCTGCGGCAACGAATGCCGCGCTTCCCGAAGCCGAAGAGGACAAAGGCGAGGACGAGTGAACGGCTTTGTAATCAGGCGCGCAATACGGATGTTAAGGGAGCAGCTCCGCAGACGCGCGATGCTCCTTCCGACGGAGCTTTGCCGCAGATGGCACCCGGCGGGAATCCATTAATATGTAAATAACGGGGACGCCGCGAGTAGGAAACGCGGTCACTCCCGGGATTAAGAAAGAGGTTATTTTATTGAAGCTGATCCTTAAATACTTCAAGCCCTATCTCCTAATGGCCGTTGTGTCGATTGCCCTGCTGTTTGCGCAGCAACTGCTAGATTTGCAGTTGCCGCAATATATGGGCAATATGGTTGACACAGGCATTATGCGCGGAGGTATCGAGGAACCCGTGCCGCGCGCCCTGTCCGCAGACGCGCTCGCGTTCGTTACGTCGTTTATGACGGAAGCCGACGCGGAAATCTTCACCGCCGTTTACTCCCCTGAGGGCGGCAGCACAGCAGAACTCAGAAAAGACTTTCCGAGCATTTCCAATGGCGACTACGTTTTGAAGTTTTCCGGCGACCCCCTCGTTCGCCCTGGGCAAATCTACGGCATCGCCGCCGTCGAAATCTCCACGCGTTTCGGCATTCTCACCGCAACGGAAAATCCCGGCGTCGCGCCCGACAAGCTGACGAACATCAGCAAGATTGCCGGCGTGAACGCGCAGGCTGAACTGTACGGCAAGGATTTATTCTCCGTGCAGCTCCCGCCCGACACAGAGGACCCGACAAAGCCGTTTGACCCCGCGTCCGTGCCGCCGACAATGCAGACGGAAATCGGCTCCACGCTCACGCGGCTGTTCTACCGTGAGCTTGGCGCGGAAATGAACGCGATTCAGCAGAAAACCATTCTGAAAATCGGTATCATTATGCTGTCGATTACGCTCGGCGGTATGGCGATTACCATCGGAAACGGTTTCCTCTCCGCGAAGATTTCGACCGGAATCGGCCGCAACCTGCGCCACGACGTTTTCGCGAAGGTTCAGACGTACTCCCCCGCCGAATTCGACCATTTCTCCACGGCTACGCTGATAACGCGATGTACGAACGACGTTTCGCGCGTTCAGCAGGTCGCGATGATGGCGTTGCGTATGATACTCTCCGCGCCGATTATGGGCGTGTCGGGCGTCGTCAAGGCGTTGCAGACATCAAGAGACCTGAGCTGGACGATCGCCGTTACGGTTATTCTCCTGCTCGGAATGCAGTTCTTTATGTTCAGCAAGGTTATGCCGAAGTTCCAGATTATGCAGAAACTCACCGACAAGCTGAACCTTGTCACGCGTGAGAGTCTGACCGGTATGCTCGTTATCCGCGCGTTCGGCAACGAGGCGCGTGAAATCGCGCGCTTTGACGAAGCCAACGGAAACATCAAGAACACGAACCTCTACGTTCAGCGCATAATGCAGTTTATGCAGCCTTTGATGGGTCTTGTAAACGGTTTGACGTCGCTTACGATTCTCTTCCTCGGCGCGCGGCTCGTCGATTCCGGCAGCCTCGAAGTCGGTAAGATGATGGCGTTCTCGCAGTACGTTATGATGACGGTTCAGGCGTTTACGATGATCGGTATGATGTTCATTATGATTCCTCAGTCGCTCGTCTCCGCCCGCCGTATCGCCGAAGTTCTGGACAAGGACACCGAGATTCAGGACAAACCCGCCAACGAAATCCGGACGCTCAGCGGCAAGGCGAAGGGCGAGGTCATTTTCGACAACGTGACTTTCAAATATCCGAACGCCGAGGCCTCCGTGCTTGAAAACATCAGCTTTACGGCGAAAATCGGCGAGATGACGGCGTTTATCGGCTCAACAGGCTCCGGTAAATCCACGCTGATTAACCTGCTCCCCCGCTTCTACGACGTGACAGACGGCAAAATTACGCTTGACGGCGTTGATATTCGCGACCTGTCCGTTATTGAGCTGCGCGAAAACATCGGCTACGTGCCGCAAAAAGGCATCCTGTTCTCCGGCGATATCGCGTCCAACCTCTCGTTCGGTAAAGAGGACGCGACTGACGAGCAGTTCCGCAAGGCGATTGAAGTCGCCCAGGCGGAGAGCTTTGTGTACGCCGACAAGGACGGACTCGCGACGGAGATTGCGCAGGGCGGCGACAACGTATCCGGCGGTCAGCGTCAGCGGCTGTCGATTGCGCGCGCGCTCGTGAAAAACCCGCCCGTCTATATCTTCGACGACTCTTTCTCCGCGCTGGACTACAAGACCGATTCTTCACTCCGCCGCGCTCTGCGCGGATACACGAATAACGCCACGACGCTTGTCGTTGCGCAGCGTATTTCCACGATTATGTACGCGCAGCAGATCATCGTGCTGGACGCGGGCAAAATCGTCGGGAAAGGCACTCACTCGGAGCTTCTGAAAACCTGCGAAGCCTACCGTGAGATTGCCGAATCACAGCTTTCAAAGGAGGAATTGGCATAATGAGTGCAGCTGAAAAAGCCCCCCAGCGTCCGCAGCGCGGTCCCGGCGGCGGCGGCCCCGGAATGGCAATGTTAAACGGCGAGAAGCCGAAGGACTTCAAAACCGGCTTCAAGAAACTGATGATTTTCCTCGCGCCTTTCAAGGTTCGTATTATTCTCGTGGTTTTAGCGTCTATGCTGTCCACGGTTCTGACGCAATTCGTGCCGAAAATCCTCGCGAACGTCACAAACGAGGTCTCGCGCGCCGTTATGGAACGCGCGGCCGGCGGCGTCGGCGAGTTCGATTACGGCATTATCGATCAGACGATTTTCCTGATGCTCGGCTTCTATATTTTCAGTTTGTTGATTTCGTTCTTCCAAGGGTATACGATGACGACGGTCACGACAAAAATCGCGTATAACCTGCGCAACACGATTATGATCAAGATCAACAAGCTGCCCGTCGGTTTCTTCCACAGTATGAGCCACGGCGAGGTTCTCTCGCGCATCACGAACGACGTTGACACGATGAGCCAGAACCTCACGCAGAGCATCACGCAGGCGATTACGACCGTCGTAACGCTGATTGTATCGCTCTCGCTGATGATTACAATCTCCTGGCAGCTGACGCTCGTCGCGCTGCTTATGATACCCGGCAGCGCGCTCTGCACGCTGTTTATGGTTAAGGTTTCGCAGAAATACTTCCGCGCGCAGCAAAAGCTCCTCGGAACTGTCAACGGCGCGGTCGAAGAGATTTTCTCCGGTCACACCGTAATCAAGGCGTTTAACGCGGAACAGCGCGCAATGCGCGAGTTTAACGAGCAGAACGACAAGCTGTACAACACGGCCTGGAAAGCGCAGTTCCTCACGGGTCTGATGATGCCGATGATGAACTTCATCGGAAACCTCGGATACGTCGTGGTTTGTATGTACGGCGCGCTCCTGATTTCCAAGGGCGTTATCAACGTCGGCGACATTCAGGCGTTCATCACCTATATCCGCAGCTTTACGCAGCCGATTACGCAGCTTGCGAACATTTCCAGCCAGCTGCAATCCACCGCCGCGGCGGCGGAGCGCGTGTTCGCGTTCATTGACGAGTCCGACGAGCTGGACATCAACACCATCTACGACATCGAAAAAGACCCGATAAACGGCGACGTCACCTTTGAGCACGTCCGCTTCGCGTATGAGTATATCGAAAAGGACGAGGACGAAGAGGGACCTGAGGCGATGTTCAAGAAGATGCAGGAAAAAATGGAAGCGAAGATGGCGAAGAAGGGCAAAAAAGGCGCGCCCGGCGGCTTCCCCGGAGGTTCTCCGGGAGGTCCCGGCGGTTTCCCCGGCTTCGGTGACGACAAGAAAAAGGTCAAGAAGCTCGCAGGTGCCGAGGAGGAAGAGCAGGAGATCAAGAAGAAAAAATCCGGCGAACCCGTTATCCACGACTTCTCCGCGACGATTAAGGCCGGTCAAAAGGTCGCTATCGTCGGGCCGACGGGCGCGGGCAAGACTACGATGGTTAAGCTCCTTATGCGCTTCCACGACATTCAGAGCGGCAGAATCCTCGTTGACGGGCGCGACATCACGAACTACGCCCGCCGCGATTTGCGCAAGGAATTCGGAATGGTTCTGCAAGACACGTGGCTCTATAACGACACGATAATGGAAAATATTCGCTACGGAAAGCTCGACGCGACGGACGAGGAAGTCATTGCGGCGGCAAAAGCCGCGCAGGTTGACCACTTCGTGCGCACCCTGCCGGAGGGCTACGAGATGGTTCTCAACGAGGAATCCACGAACATCTCGCAGGGTCAGAAGCAGCTGCTCACGATCGCGCGCGCGATCCTCGCGGACTCGAAAATCCTGATTCTTGACGAGGCGACAAGCTCCGTTGATACGCGCACGGAGATTTTGATTCAGCGCGCGATGGATAACCTCTTGGAGGGCCGCACGAGCTTCATTATCGCGCATCGTCTGTCCACGATTCGCAACGCGGATTTGATTCTTTGTATGCGCGACGGCGACATTGTTGAGCAGGGTACCCACGAGGAGCTGCTCGCGGCGAAAGGTTTCTACGCAGACCTCTACAACAGTCAGTTTGAGGACGTCGAGGCGTCGTAAGCCACCGATTACAAAACAACAGCCGCCGCCCAAAAAGGGCGGCGGCTGTTTACTGTCTGAAACTACGCCAGCAATTCAAGGACGCGTTCCTCAATGTCGGCGAGATCCGCGAGCGCGCCGCGCCCGACGTCGCCGCAGGCGAGTTGAGCCTCGCGCGGCTCGACGAAAATGTAGCCGAGGGCCGCGAGCTTCGCGATATTGCCCTGCGTGATCGGGTTTTCGTACATCGCGGTGTTCATCGCGGGGCAGATTACGACGGGCTTATTCTGCGCCGCCATCACGACGGTGGACAGAAAATCGTCGGCGATGCCGTTCGCGACTTTGCCGATGATGTTCGCCGTCGCCGGTGCGATAAGCAGCACATCGGCGCGCTTCGCGAGGGAGATGTGGCGCACGTCCTCAAACGCGATTTCGTCGAACATCTCGTAATTGACCTTCGTTTTTGTGAGCGTTTGGAATGTCAGCGGCGTGATAAATTCGCGCGCGGCGCGAGTCATAATCACGTCAACACGGTGTCCGAGCTTTGTGAAACGGTTCGCCAGCTCGGCGGCCTTGTACACCGCGATGCTGCCCGTCACGCCGAGAACGATATTTTTCATAATTGCACCCTCTCCGCAAGTTTTTGCAGGACGGCGGCGGCAATGCCGTCCGCAATCTCCGCTTTCGTGGCGAACCGGCCCGCGATTTCGCGCCCGCGCCGCAGCAGAATCGCGCGGTGTCCGTCCTCGGTAATCCCCCGCGCGTCGTTGGCAAGCACGAAATCGCAATCATTTTTCTCCAAAACGCCGGCGGCGGCGTCCAAAAGCTCCGTTTCGCTCACGCCGTCCAAGAGCTTGAATCCGACGATTGCGGCCTGTGGCGCGAGGCCGCGCAGAAGCGCGATGATTTTAGGCGTTTTCTCCATAAAAACCACAAGCTGCGGCTCGTTCGAGCTGATTTTTTTTGCCCTGTCGAGTTCCTCAAACCGCTCGTTCGTGACTTTCGCGACGCGGTAGTCGCTCACCGCCATTGCGTGGACGACGGCGTGAATTTCGTTCTCCGCCGCGAGGCGGCGCAGCTCTGCTTCCAACGCCGCGGTGTCCGGTGCGGGGACGCGGATAATCTTGTCCCCCAAGGGTTTTGCGGCTTTCTCTCCGTGGACGTAGAACACGCGGTCAACGTCCGCGAGCGCGGCGAATTTTTCCGCGATTGCGCAGCCGAGCCTGCCGGTTGAGGTGTTTGTTATGGCGCGGACGGCGTCGATTTTCTCGGAAGTGCCGCCTGACGTGACGATAATATTCATCGGCTCTCCGCCTTTGCTTTCGCGTTTCGCTCATAAATCAGGTGCAGCCCGTCGAAAATCAGATTCGGACACATCTCAATCTCGCGCTCACAGAACGGAATCACAGCGGGCGCAAGACCGCCCGTGGCGAGGACTGTCGCGCTCGCGCCCAGTTCACGCTCAAATCGCGCGATCATTCCGTCAATCATCGAGGCTGTGCCGTAAATCGCGCCGCTGCGCATCTCCTCGGCGGTGTTGCGGCTTATCGTGTTCCGCGGCGCGTCCAGCGGGATTTTCGGCAGGAGCGACGCGCTGTTGGACAACGCGTTAAACGACAGCGAGAGTCCGGGGAAAATCGCGCCGCCGATATAGCTCCCGCCCGCGTCCACGGCGGTGATTGTCGTCGCCGTACCCATATCAATCAGGATAACGGGCAGCCGGTACTGCGCGCCCGCGACGGCGGCGCAAACGAGGTCGGAGCCGACCTTGGTCGGATTGTCCACGTGGAGGTTCAAACCCGTTTTTACGCCCGCGCCGACGACGAGAGCCTCAAAGCCGAACATTGTTCGGCAAACCGCGCCGAGAACGCCCGTGAGCGGCGGGACGACGGACGAGATTATCGCGCCGTCAATGTCGGCGGCGGACATTCCGTTGCCGCGCAGCATATCGGATATTGCCGCCGCGTACTCGTCCTCCGTGCGCGATATGTCGGAAACCATCCGGAACTCGTAGACTATCGCGCCGCGGTCCATTACGCCGACGACGACGTGGGAATTGCCGACATCAACCGCAAAAATCATTTGTTTCCTCCACGAAGAAGCGCGCGCGAAACAGCACCGCCGACTACTGTGTTGACAGCGAGTTCAAGCAGTGTGTTCGTCACGAGCACCGCAAGCAGTATAGTGAAAAAATTCGAGGAATGGTACGTTTCGATGACCTTCTCTGTGCGCCCGAACAACGCCCAGAGCGTGAACATATAAAAGATTGTGTTAAACGCCGAGCCGAGACCGCAAGAGACGACGGAGGAGACGGTTTTCGGCACCCGTGTTTTACGCAGAGCCGCGAAGATGAGCCCCGGCAGCCAGCCCGCGAAAAAGCGCGGGACGACGCACCAGATGAACGTCAAAAACGGGTTGATATTGAAGAAAAACAGCTTCAACCCGACGGCGGGCGTTCCGATGCCGACGCATTGCAGAAAACTCGTCAGCCCGAACAGGATTCCCATAATCGCGCCGCCGAGCGGTCCGACGGTTACGGCGGCGATGCTGACGGGCAGCATCATAAGCGTGATTGCCAGCGGCGGGATTTGGACGAAGCCGAGCGGCGTGAAGTTCATCACGAGCAGGATTGCGATAAGTACAGCCAAGCGTGCCATCTTACCAACGGAAAAATTGCGTTTCATTGAATCCTCCTGTTGCCTCCCCCGTCAGGGGTGAAGCACATTTATATTGTTATTTAATTATAACCTATTTTGCGAATCTGTGCAGCATCGCCGCGACCTCAGCTCTGGTGACCGTGCCTTTCGGGTCAAAGGTGCCGTCGTCCCTGCCGTTTATGATGTTGGCTTTGAAGAGCGTCTCGACCGCTTCTTTTGCGTAGTTTGCGATATCCGCGTCGTCGCTAAACGGGGTGTACGGCTTCGTTTCGGGCAGTGTTTGACCCTCTAAGACCGCGTAGCGGTTGAGGATGACCGTGAAATCCTGCCTTGTGATATTCGCTTCGGGGGCGTATTTCCCATCGCCGATGCCGTTAACAATGCCGTTTGCCGCCGCCCAGATCACCGCGTGGGTATAATACTGACCGTCCGCGACATCGCTGAACGGATTATCCAGCTCGCCGATGCTCGGCTCGCCCCTGAGGCGGTACAGCACCGTCACAATCATTCCGCGCGTCATCGCGGTACCCGGCTCGAACGTCGTCGCGCTTGTGCCGTTAAACAGGCCGTTTTCGACGGCGTATTTCACGTCGTCAAAGAACCACGCGTCAGCCGCGACGTCGGTGAACGGATTCTTCCAATCCGCAGAATCGTCGGTTTTTTGGTCTTCCGTGAGGTTCTCGTCATACGCGATAACGTACAGCGAGAGGTGCTTTGTCGTGAAGCTCACCGTCTGCGTCTTAGCGTCGTAGACTGTACTCATCTTTTGGATATTGCCGTCGGCGTCGAGGTAGTACACGACGATTTTCGCGGGATCCTCGCCCGTTTTCAGCGTATACGGCAGCGTAATCGTGAGAACCCCGCCGCCGAAATCGGTGATGTTTCTGCTGCCGCTCTTGATTGAAATATCATATACTGGGCTGTCGCCGACCGCCGTCTGCTGCTTTTCGTTCAGCGAGGACGGAGCCGCCGGTTTTATCGCGATTGTTACGTTGGTGCCGGCCTGACGCGCGGCGGACGCCGCCGCTTCCTCCGACAGGGTCAGCGTACCCTGCGGTAACTGAATCTCGACAGCCAGCTCCGCGTCCGCGAGCTTCGCCAGTGCCGTTTTCGGCAGCGTTGCCGCAGTGGTGCCGGCGAGCTTTGACAGGTCAATCGTTGCGGTGTCGTCGGCTTTCTCGATGATCTCGTTGACCTTCGCCGTGGGAAGCGTCAGCGTGGCCTCGCCGCCCGACTGCTCAACCACAACGGAAACACTGCCGCCGTCCGCCGGAACGGTCACGGAATCGTCCTCTTCTGGCTCGGCGGTACTGCCTCCTCCGCCGCCACCGCCGCCGCCTCCGCCACCACCGCCGGTGCTTGTGGTGTCTTTAACGGTCAGGGCGTAGGTTACGGTTTTCGCCTCTTCCGTGCGTCCGTCGCTGAACGTGAACGTCAGCGTGTGCGAGGCGTTTGTCTGTGCGCTGAGGAAGGCCGATTTGATGTAAATCGTCGTTGTGCTGCCGATGGACGGCTCTGTTCCGTAAGAGTAATCGGTGTTCAGGACAAGCGTCGTTGTGCCTATCTTAATCGACGTCAGGTCGTTTCCGTTGGGCGACACGACGACCGGCAAATCTGCGGGCGTTTTCTTGTCAAACGTGCCGATTGTCGGACTGATTGACGAGTTGCTCTTCGGCAGACCGGCCACCGCGATGTTAATCGCCTGATTGCTCAACGAGGCGAATTCGCCCGTTTTCGCGCTCACTTCAATATGCACGGTTTTGCCCGCGTCGGCCGCCGTCGGGATATAGTTCAGAGTGCTGCCTGAAATAGTCGGCGTTGCCGTGCCGTCGGAGGATTCGACCGTGTATAACGTGCCGCTTTCCGTCGATGTGAACGCCGTAGTCAAATCACGGGAATACGGCACCGCCGGTGTTACGCTGTCAACGGAGGCCGGCGTCGCCGCTCCGTCTATCAGAACGCCGGCGACAGGTCTGTTGATTGCCGCAACAGTGACGTTTACCGTGTAGTTCGTCGGTGCGCCGCTGTCGGTGACATCAAACGTCCACGTCGCGCCGGAATCTGCTGTTGCGGGGGGGCTGACCGTTACGCCGGATTTTTCGGGGACAATGACGACATCAGCCGCTATGAGCGTTGAACGGTCTGTTCCCGCGGGGAGCTGTACAT
The DNA here is from genome assembly GCA_031261745.1 of Oscillospiraceae bacterium. Classification (GTDB taxonomy): domain Bacteria; phylum Bacillota; class Clostridia; order Oscillospirales; family Oscillospiraceae; genus JAIRRO01. The sequence continues at coordinate 13,203 of JAISJC010000115.1, read as the reverse complement.
CGAAAGTGTTAGATGCGCCCGCTGTGGCGGTGATACCGGCCACCGTTACGCTCGCTACATTGGTATTGTTCGCCGAGGCAATCCACTTCGCGTAGTACGTGACGGCTCCGACGGTTCCCTGCGGCACTACCGTTATCCGTGAGCCTTCGAGAAGCGCGTTGTCGTACCAGCCGTCGAAATCGAATCCTATCTTTGTCGCAGCAGCAGGAAGCGTTCCGGGAAGCGTTCGTGAAATGTTATAGCTGCCCGGCGCGACAGGGGTTCCGCCGTCTGTCTCATATGTGATTGTGCGCGGCGCATTCAGTGCGGCAAGCACCTTTGAGCCTTTAATAATGCCGTAGCCGTAGTAATCGTCTCTGCCTGCGGCTCCCGCGTCCTCCGTAAATTCAGGCAGCAGCGCGCGGAAGTCCGCGCTGTCGATTTTGGGGTCAGCGTCGCGCACCATAGACGCAATAGCGGCGACAATCGGCGTGGCGAAAGAGGTTCCGCCGCCGGAGGCGTATTGCGTATTCGATGTGTGCCACAGTCCGGGCATATTGTAACCGGGCGCGGTGACGTCCACCGAGGAATTGTGGTTGGAGCCGGGATCGCCGGGATTGCTGCTGGTCACCACAGAGCCGTCTGATTTCACCATACCGACGCCGATAACGCCGGGCAGTCCCGCGGGATAGTTTATCGCATCGTCTCCTTTATTTCCGACCGCCGCGACGACGATAATGCCCGCGTCAATCGCGCGCTGAACCACCGTACCCATAACCGACGCCAATTCGCCGCCCACGCCGCCGAAGCTCAGATTTATAACGTCCGCGTTTTGGGCAATGGCGTAGCTGATTGCCGCTATCGCGTCGCTCGTCTGCACGTAACCGTCCGGAAAGCAGCGCGCGATGATGAGGTCCGCGTCGGAGATGCCATCGACGCCCTTGTCGTTGCCGCGCACGGCACCGATGATACCGGCAATGAACGTGCCGTGACCCGTGCTGTCGTCGCTGTAAACAGCTCCGTTTATTGTGGATATGAAGCTGCTGCCGCTTAACTTCGCCGGATTCAAGTCCTCGTGAGTGGCGCGCACGCCGGAATCCACGATTGCGACCTTGACGCCCGCGCCGTCATATCCCGCGGCGCGCAGCGCAGCGACTTCCACAAAGTCCGGATACTGATACCAAGTCGTACCCGTGACATTTGCAAACGGCGAAAGCTCCTCAAACAGTTGGAGCGTCTCGTTTTCCACGATGTACTCCACGAGACCCGCCCGAATCAGCGGCAGGGCTTCCGCCCACGTGTCCACGATGTACATATCGCCCGTGTACGGAATGAGTTCCGGCGCGGGTGTGTCCGCGTCAAATGCGAAAAGCGGAGCTTCCACCCCGTCTTTGAGCTTAACAATGTAGCCCTCGCTGTCGTTTTCGTCCGCAGTCGCAGCCGCTTTGAACGCAACTGTCGGGATCAAAAACGCGAGCACAAGCAAGATGGATAGGATTCGTTTTGTGGATTTCATATGTACCTCCCACGGCGAAAACGCCGTTTACCTAATAATCAGAAAATTATATACTATTATAACCGTAAAGTCAATAGCAAGACGCCCTTTACAGGGCGTCTTTGCAATATTTATTCAGTGGAAAAAGTGTTTTTATTTAATTCTTTCACGCTTTGACAGGATATACGCCACGCCGGCGATGGCAAAAATTGCCGGTATCAGCCACAGAATCGCGTTTTTCTCGCCGGTATCGGGTGCGTCGAAATCCGCGAGCGGCGGGAATTCGTCAAAAATCCACTCCCCTATCTCCTCGTCCCAGACCCATTCGCCGAGCGGCGATCCGTCGTCGTCAATGATGACGTCGGGCGGCACGTCGGGATCGTTAACGATGATGTCCGGCGGCAACGTCGGGGTTGGGGTCGGCGTCGGTTCCGGCGGCTCGCCGTCGCGCTGCCAGTGACCCGTAATTGTCACGTCGTTATCCGGCATCGTGAATCCGCCGCCCGTGACCGTCGCTCCGCTGACCTCCCAGCCGACGAAAGTGTACCCCGTGAGCGTCGGTTCGTCCGCAACCGTGACGGATGTGCCGTACGCGACGTTCAGCATATCCGACGGTTTCGCGGGCGCGCCCGCCGGTACCGTTCCGGTGTAGGCGTATGTGACGTTGTGCGTTTTCGCCGTCCACGAACCCGTGAAGCGGACGTTGCCCGACGGCATCGTGAAACTGCCGCCGGAGACCGACGTATCCGACGTCGCCCAGCCGCTGAATGTCCAGCCCGTCAGCGACGGAGCCGACGCGACGCTGCGCGATTCTCCCGCTTCAACGCCGGAGACCGTGGACGGTGCGGACGGCGCGCCCGTCGGGACCGTTCCCGTATAGGCGTAGGAGATGCTGTACGTCTCGGTGAAGGTGTTGTGCGTCGGGTAAATCGCCTTTAACGTGACCGACGTCGCTCCGTTCTCGGCTAATTCGGAGAACTTATGGAGATCGGTGACATTTGTGCGCGTTCCGCCCACGGAGACATCCCAGCGGATCGGGTCTTCGCCGTTTTTCTGCGGCAGGGGTGACGGCAGGAATCCGTCATCGTCCCACTCGACTCCGGTTACATCAGAAATCGTCGGCGTGCCGCCGTTTACGTCGTATTTAACTACGTAATCGTCGCGGAGCACAAGTCCCGCGCCGATGTACTGCGACACCGCGAGATCGGCGATGTTTACGGGGGAAATTTTGCCGTTTGCATCGACATCGGAATCAATTTGATCGTCTGTCGCGGACGGCGGACTTGATACTGCGTCTGTTACGGTGAAGTTGTAGCGGTTGCGGTCGGCGGCAACTTCGAGGTCGTACCCGATTGTTGACGAGGGAATGTCGGGGAACGTATACGTACCTGTTCCGCTCGTGAGAATCTCCGCGTACTTGCCGACAGCGTCCGAATGCACGGTGATTGACCCGCCCGGAGCGTATGCGTTGCCCGCGCCGGTACCCGGCAGCCGCAGCCGCACAGGTATACCCGCGACACCGGCTTCGGTGCCGTTCATCAAGCCGTCGCCATTTTCGTCAAGCCAGACCGTGCCGGAGACGGAACCTTCGACAAGCTGCATCGCAACAGGTTTTCCGGCGAAATCTCCCACAACGGAGGTTGCGTTGATATGATAGTACGGATTGAAGATGTTCCGCTTATAGCTGTCGCTATTTGTATCGGCCGAGTCGGCATTTGCGCCGGCAATAAACTTGAATATGATCGTATCATTCGTCAGATTCGGTATGGCGGCATTATTTATGATTTTTATCATTGTGACAGCGTCCCACGACGAGGGAGTGGGACTGTACGTCGCCGACGCGTGGCTGTTGCCCGCGATTGCGTCCGTCGAGTAAGTAATCGTATAATCCGCCAGGTTCGTTGACGGGCCGGGCGTCGGCGCGCCGGAGAGCTTCATATCCCACTCGGCTGCGACGGACTGGAAGTTTGACCCGTAATTCGTGCCGGTGCCAGAACTGAAATGCGGCACGGGAACATACGCCGTAAAACCGCCCGCGGGGCTATCTAAGTTGTTGACGACTCCGAGGTGATATTCCATCACTGTCCCCTCGGTGAACGAGACGATTGTCGTATCAGTACCCGGTATATACGTAGTTAACGGGCCGGTGTCGCCCGCGCGAACAGCCGAGGTCACAGTAAACGCCTTTTTCGGGGACAGCGAGTAATTCGTACCGCCGCCGGACTGCATCGCCACCGTGTCCAATTTATCGGTGTCACCGTTAATGTCTATGTTAAGTGCCGATTCTAATTTTATTGCCGAGTTAGTGCCGCTAATCGGCAGGAACGGGTCGCCCGCACTGCCCGACGCAAACACGAGATCGGTGGTGTTGAACGAACCGCCGGTTACCGTCGTATCAGGCGTCATTGTGAATTTCAGGATAAGCGCATTGTAATTCAGCAAGTTTTCGTTCATCCAGCCGATGACGCCGTTTGTATGCACGCGGACAAGCGTTCTGCCGGTTCCTTCGCAGTTCGTTTGCACATCCGGCGTACCTACAATCGTCGGCGTTCCGCCCGTCTGCGTCAACGTCAAGCTGCCCGGCTTCAAGTTCACGCCTTCGGGGAGGTAAATGAAGAAATCGGGATTGCTGACACGCTGGATTGTTCCGGTGAAGATTCCGGAATACGTATTCAGCGTGGTTGTCACCTCAATATCATCTTCGCCGAAGAAGTTGACACCGTGTGTAGCGTGCGGCTTGATTTCCGTAATAAGTCTCGTCATACTGGTGTGTGCGGTGACGACCGTGGAGGTAAAAGGGGGTGAAATAGCAACCGCTACGTTTGAGTCACCTGTGGTTGTGGAATTAAACGAAACGCCGATATTATACACTCCGGTTGCTGTTGGTGCCAGATTTCCGAAGATGCCGCAGCCGTCAGAGGAGTTAATGCCCTGCTTATAATCCGCGGGGAAGTCTCCGACAGCCGCCGTGACAGATGTGATGACGTCGTTAGCTCCCAAACCCGGAATACCCGACGGGGCGATGCGTAATCTGCCGCCGTTGCCGGAAGAATTGCCATACCCGAATGTTCCGGTCACGACGACACCGGTTTCTGTGTGCGGTGTGCTTCCGTCAGTGGCGGTATATGTAATGGTTAACTGATTGGAGGGCGGTGCCGCCGCTATCGGCAGGTCGAAGCCGCGCACGCCGAGGTCCTCAGGGAACGTGTACGTCACGACCTGATCTGTCAGTTCTGCGCCCGTTTTGTTCATAAATGTCGGTCGATGAATAACCGTCAGACCTTCAAGATTCGCCGGGTACGGCACGGCAACAGACCAGTTTTTGCCAAACGAATCATTCCAATCCAAGCGGTTTGTCGCTGCGTTTGCAATATGGAACATCGTCGCGGTCGCGGCACCGGAAGAAGTAACCGCCGGATGCGTTCCGTCATACGCCGTGACATAAACGGATGATATCATATTATAGGTGCCGCCCGCTACCGCTTGATCTGGTGGGTGCGAGGTCGGGAACGTCAGATACAGTCCGGGTGAGGCATTGACACCCGCGCCGGCATAGAACTTCACTTCACGCGTAGCCGTATTAATTGATATGGCATATGCGGAGTTATTCGCTACAATTTCGTCTCCCGACGCGTTATAAATGGGGCCGGTATACTGTGCCTCGTTACCCCCCGACGCGGCTATTGACACATTCATAGCGGTTATATCGGTCGGCATACTTGTAGCAGCCGTGCTGCCAAACCATACGCCGCTCACCACCGCCTCCGCTGGATATTTCAGGGTGAACACCGCCGCTTTCCAGTACGGTGAATACGTGTAGCCGTTGTAGTCTTTCTGCGTTTGTGAATACATACTTTTCGCCGACACCCCCAGCGTGGTGTAAACGTTTCTGTCGGATTGCGAGAATGTAATCTGATTTGAGAAACCGGTTACGCCCGTGTTGGTCGTAGTCACTGCGATGTTTTCCGTGATTGTGGTCGAGGCGTCGTCTGTGTATACCACCGTAATGCCGCCCGGCACAGTGTGCGGGCCGTAATAACGATACGAATCGACGGCAACTTTCAGTTCAAGGACGCCGGCGATAACGCCGACATCCAGCGCGTACTCGACAGTGCCGTATATCCGGCCGGTGGCGGTAGTCAAAGAGGGCGTCGCCGTGACCAGCCCGTCAAGGGTTGTGTCCGCCCACGCTCCGCCCTGTCCGTCGTAGGCGACGAGCGTCAGTCCCTCCGGAATCGTGACCGTAATTTTCTTGTCCCCGACACCGCCCACATCGGAAAACGCAATGCGCAGCGTCGCCCCAGGGCTGCCGAGGTCAATATTTGCGGTTGTTCCGACACCGTCAAGCGTGACGGTTAGGCCCGCGGCCGCGTTTGCGATGTTGATTCCGGTGCCTACCGTGAACGACAGAATCATTACCACGGTCAGCAGCATACTGATAATATGCTTGCTTTTAGAATGCTTTTTCATTTCGTCCATCTCATTTCTGTTTGTTTTCTTGCCCTTCGCGCCTGTGGCGCGAAGGGCAAGAAACCGTACGGTTTCTTGTGGTTATAAAAATATATGTGATATTTTACCACATCATTTTACAAATTGCAATAGTAAAACGCAAAACAGAAATAATAACTTGCTTTACTTTCGTATTTCTTGCGGCTATAATATATTATGAAGCGAAAAATGGAGAATGATATGATGAAAAAACTGATTCCGACAATTTTTCTCGCGCTCGCCGTCGCGCTGACCGGTTGCGCCGCGCAACGCGACAGTGAAAGTCCTGTGATTGAAGAAACGGCTGCTCCGACGCAGGAAGCCGCGCCGGAACCCACGCCGGAGCCGTTCCCGCTCTCCGGTTTGAAAATCGGGATTGACGCGGGGCATCAGAAAAAGGGCAACTCCGATTTGGAGCCGCAGGCTCCGGGTTCGGACACAAAAAAGCCCAAGGTGACTTCCGGCACCTCCGGGCGGTTTTCGGGCGTTCCCGAATATCAGGTGAATCTCGACGTCGCGCTGCTGCTCGAAGTGAAGCTGACCGCGCTCGGCGCGGAGGTTGTGATGGTGCGAACTGTGAACGAGGTGGACATTTCCAACTCCGAGCGGGCGACGATGATGAACGACGCGGGCGTGGATTTGTGCATTCGGATTCACGCGGACGGTAGCGAAAACGCGTCCGTTCACGGCGCGTCGATGCTCGTCCCGACGCAGGAGAACAACCCCGACATCGTGGACGCGAGCGTCGCCGCAGGCGAAATAATCCTCGAAAGTTACGTCACCGCAACGGGCGCGAAGGACAACGGATTGAGTCCGCGCCGCGATATGACGGGCTTCAACTGGTCAACGGTGCCGGTGTGCCTGATTGAGCTTGGTTATATGACGAACGAGGACGAGGATTTGCTGCTCACGGACGCGGAATATCAGGAGAAGTGCGCGCAGGGCTTGGCGGACGGCGTGGCCGCGTGGGCGGAGCGTCACTTTTTCAGCTGAACCGTGAACCTGCTTCCCTCGCCGGATTTGCTTTCAACGCTCACGGTTCCGCCGTGGGCGTTTACGATGCTTTTTACGACGGCAAGCCCGATTCCCGCGCCGCCCGTGGCGCGCGTCCGCGATTTGTCGGCGCGATAGAAACGCTCGAAAATGTACGGCAAATCCTCCTCGGAAATGCCGGAACCGTCGTCGGCGACGACGATTTCGCCGTACTTGCCGTTGTTTTTTACGGTGACAAAAATCCCGCCGTTGCCGTATTTCTCGGCGTTGCTGCGCAGATTATTCAGCACCTGCAAAAGGCGTTCGCGGTCAGCCTGAACCGTAACGCGCTCGCCGCCGACATTGCCGAACACTTCTTCCGCGACTTCCAACAGGTCAACGGGCGCGAGGTTGAGTTTGAGGATTTCGCTCTCGGTTTTAGCGAGGCTCTCCAAGTCAGCGACGAGGTTGCCGAGCCGCTGAATTTCGTCGTAACAGGCGTTCAGCCGTTCCGGCGTCGGCGCGAGCGCGCCCTCCGCCATCGCCTCTAAGTTGGTGCTGACGGCGGTCAGCGGCGTCCGCAGCTCGTGGGCGACGTCCGCGGTCAGCTGCTTGCGCAATTCCTCCTGCCGCGCAAGTTTTTCCATATTGCGGCGGTTGATGTGCAGCGTAAACAGCCCTCCCGCCGCGAGCGCGAGGAACATTGACACGACGCAGGCGAGGTGCATCATATTGTTGTAGAAAATCAAGCCCGCGAGCGTGAACAGCACTATCAGCCCGAACAGCAGATATTTCACCCGTCAGCACCCCACTTATATCCCAAACCGTGAACGGTTCTTATATATTCCGCGCCGATTTTGCGCCGCAGATTCTTGATGTGCGTGTCGATTACGCGGTCGTAACCGTCAAATCCGTCGTCAAAGGCGGCACCGATCAACTCGTCGCGCGTGAAAATTCTGTTCGGGCGGCGGGAGAGCGCGTTCACAATCTTCCGCTCGGTCGCCGTGAGCTGAATATCCGCAAACAGCGGCGCGGGGTCGTTTTCGTGTACGCGCCGCAGCACGGCTTCAATGCGCGCCGCGAGTAATTTCAGGCTGAACGGTTTTGTGATGTAATCGTCCGCGCCGATTTCCAGTCCTTGAAGCTGGCTGCTCTCCGCGACTTTCGCGGTCAGCATAATAACCGGCACGTTGGACGTTTCGCGTATTTTCCGGCAAATGTCTTCGCCCGAAATGTCGGGGAGCATCAGGTCGAGCAGAATTATGTCGATGCCGCCCTCCGCAAAGCGCGCCAACGCGTCCCGACCGTTTGCGGCGGTCAGGACACGATAGTCGCGGCTTTCGAGGAACGCCGTCACGGCGTCGAGAATCATCGGCTCGTCGTCAACGGCGAGGACGGTTTTCTTAGAGAACGTCATACTCCTCTTCCTTAATTGCGGTGTGGATTGCGTCAAGCGTAACCTTATCGGCGTCGTACTCCACCGTCGCGGTGTTCGCTTTCAGGCTCACCTTGACCTTGCCGACGCCGGGCAACGCGCTGATTGCGTTTGTGACCGTCTTTACGCAATGCTCGCAGGTCATTCCGCCCACATTGATTTTTGCTTTTGCCATTGTTATCATACTCCTTTTTTATTGATTTTTCAAGCTACTTTAAGTCAAACGCTTTCAGTAGCTTGTCAACCTCTCCGTTATCGGTCGGCACTTTCGCGAAAGTCCAGCCCTCAATTGCGTTCGGGTCAACGCCCGCGCTTATGAACGGCTCCGGATTGAGGACGAACACTACGTCTTTGTCGTTTGCTCCCGTATTCTTTGCCCACTCGAACATATTGCCGCCGCCCAAATCAATATTGTAATGGTCCAGCGCGGTGTGATAGCCGACAATTTCACGGTCATTTTTAACGATATGCTCAACCATATTGCGCGGCGAATCGTGGCTTCCAGCCGCGTCGCTTATGCTTCGCGTTCTTTCAAATTGTTCCTGAAAATCTCCTGTGAAGCCCGCGTCGTAAAACGGCTGCGCGTCAAAAACTACCGACACAAAATTGTCGTTGAGTATCAGCACGGTTTTGCCGTCCGGAGCTGTGAGATGCCACGTTCCCGAATCGTCAACACTTTCAAGTGAAGCGGCGACTTCCCCAAACGCGCGTACAGCGTCCGTCCCGACAACGTCGAGCTGCGCGCAGGCGGCGAGGGCTGTCACCATAATTGCGAGCGCGATAAGTGCAAGTTTCTTCATAATATCCTCCTCCCTACGCCTTGAAGCGTTTTAGTCTCAGCGCATTTGTCAGCACCGAAACGCTCGACAGGCTCATCGCCGCCGCCGCGAATATCGGATTCAATAGCGGACCGCCGAACAGGTACAGCACCCCCGCCGCAATCGGAATCCCGACAACATTGTACCCGAACGCCCAGAACAGATTTTGCTTGATGTTGCGGATTGTCTGTTTTGAGAGCTTTAACGCGGTGGGAACATCGCGCAGGTCGGAGCGCATCAGCACAATGTCCGCGCTCTCCATCGCCACGTCCGTGCCGCTGCCGATTGCGATTCCGATGTCCGCCTGCGCCAGCGCGGGAGCGTCGTTTATGCCGTCGCCGACCATCGCGACGCGCACTCCCTCCGCCTGTAATTTTTTGACTTCGTTCGCCTTGTCCTGCGGCATAACCTCGGCGAGTACGCGGTCAATCCCGACTTGCTTTGCAATCGCGGCGGCGGTTTTCGCGTTGTCGCCCGTAATCATCGCGACCGTAATGCCGAGCTTGTGCAGGCTCTCAATCGCCGCTTTGCTCGACGGTTTCACCGTGTCGGCGACCGCGATAACTCCGGCGTACGCGCCGTCAATCGAAACGTACATCGGCGTTTTGCCTTCCTCCGCGAGGGTGTCGGTGTTTCCGCCGACCTCGACGAGTTTCTTGTTGCCGATTGCCACGCGTTTCCCCTCGACGGTCGCGAGAACGCCCTTGCCGGTAACGGACTCGAAATCCTCCGCGGGTGGCAGTTCGTCCTCGTATTCCGCGACAATCGCCGCCGCGAGCGGGTGTTCGCTGTTCTTTTCCACCGCCGCGACAAGCCGCAAAAACTCGGTCTTGTCCAAACCGGTGATTATATCGGTGACGACGGGCTTGCCCTCGGTAATTGTGCCTGTCTTATCAAAGACGATTGTCTGAACCTTGTGAGCCGTTTCAAGTGCTTCGCCGCCCTTGATCAGTATGCCGTTCTCCGCGCCCTTGCCGGTTCCGACCATTATCGCAGTCGGCGTGGCAAGTCCGAGTGCGCACGGGCAGGCGATGACGAGGATTGATACGAAAATCGTGAGCGAGTGTTCAACGTCGCGCGTGCCGATAAACCACGCAAGCCCCACAACAACGGCAATTCCGATTACAATCGGCACGAAAATTCCGCTGACCGTGTCCGCGAGCGCGGCTATCGGGGCTTTACTGCCCTGCGCGTCCTCCACGAGCTTGATTATCTGCGAGAACGCGGTTTCGCTGCCGATTTTCTCCGCTTTGAATTTCAGTACGCCGTTCGCGTTAATCGTCGCGGCGAAAACCTTATCGCCCGCCGCCTTGTCAACGGGGATACTCTCGCCCGTGAGCATACTCTCGTCCACCGCGCTGTGGCCATCCACTACAGAACCGTCCACAGGGATTTTCGCGCCGGGTTTTACGAGCAGAATGTCGCCGATTTCCACGTCGTCAATCGGGATTTCGCGCTCCGCGCCGCTCGCGTCGATGACAATCGCGGTTTTCGGCGCAAGCCCCATTAATTTCTTGATAGCGTCGCTCGTGCGCCCCTTGGCGCGGGCTTCAAGCGATTTGCCGAGCAGAATCAACGTGATAATCACGCCCGCCGTTTCAAAGTACAGGCTTTCAACCGCGCCGAAGCTGCCGTTTATGATTTGGAACACATTATATATACTGTACAGCACCGCCGCCGTCGTTCCGACAGCAATCAGGCTGTCCATATTCGGGCTTCGCATAACGAGAGCCTTAAAGCCCACTGTGTAGAAGCGGTACCCCACGGCTATGCAGGGAATGACGAGAATAATCTCGGCGACGGCGTAAATCAGCGGGAACGTCATCGGGTCAATGCCGCCGGGGAACGGCAGCCGCACGAACTTAATCATCGGCACCATCGCGATATACAGCAGCGGCAGGGCGAATACGGCGGAAACGATGAATTTCGTCCACAATATGCGGATTTCCTTTTGCTTGCGCGCCCTGTCCTCGTCCGCGTCGGACTTTTCGAGGACCTTATACCCCGCTTTCACCACGGCATCCTTGACGTCCGCAAGGCGCACCGCTTCGGGGTCGTAGCTGAACGTCGCTTTTTCCGTCGCGAAATTCACGGTGACGCTGTCGGTGCCGCTGATTTTCGAGATTGCTTTCTGCACCCTTGCAGCGCAGGCCGCGCAGGTCATTCCGCCGATCGGCAGTGTTAGAGTTTGCATATTTTCACCTCTGTTAATATTCGGTTTTCCAGTTGGAGAATATCGCGGTCGCCTCCCGCAGCAGTTCAAGCGGAACGGTGATAGTGTCGTCCGTTTCGGTAGTCCACTCGTCCCAAAGCGGAACGGGGTTACAGCCGCCGCTCTCAACCTCGACGTCGCTCGTCTTGAAACGGTTTCCGCAGTTTTGGCAGACAAACACGTCGCCGACCTGCTTGTAAAAACCCTTGCCCGAATCGTAACACACCTGACACGTGTTGAACGCCGTGCGAATCGTGCCGTCGGGCGCGGTCACGGCGATAATTTCGAGCTTAGTGCCGTCAACCTCGACGGGAATAAACTGCGCCTTCGCGCTTATCGTGTTCTTCGCGATAACCACGTCCGCGTCAACTATCGTTTTTGCGCCGCCCGAACACGCGGAGAGCAGCGAAGCCGCGAGAATGAGTACGATAAACTGTATTATTCTTTTCATTAACTGTCAATTTCCCCCGATTTATTTTTTGCCTTTGTTTTTCGGCTTTTCGCGCGAAAAGAAACCCACGGCGATTATTACGATTACCGGCAGTACGCAGCGCCAATGACTTAATAAAAATTGCATTTCAGTACTCCTCCCCGTCCTGCGGTCGGTGACAGCTCGGCACCGCACCGTTATTTAGGAATGTGTCCGGCGGGTAGATGAGCGTTTGAAACGCCGATACTTCCCGCCTGATTGCGTCTGTATCCGCGGTTTCCAAATCCTCTACAACCGCGACGTAGCCGTAGAAACTGTTGTCACCGTTTGAAAACTCAAAGCTCTCGGACGGAAACAGGTAAAAGCCGTTTTCGCCTAAATTCAACTCCTCGTAAACTCCGTATATCGGCACGAGGAACGAGAAATTGCTGTCCGCCGTCGAATCGACGTCAATCACCCACGCCGTTTCAACGTCGGCCTGTACGACTACTATTGCGGGGCTGTATCCGTCATCGGTAAGCGCGATTGTCACCTCCTGCGAGGTTGCGTTTGAACCGTCCGGCGCGGTAATCAACTCCGCTACCGCAACATTGTCAGTGGGTATGCTTACGTTTGCGGGTACGGTTGCGGGCGGCGTTTCCGCGCCGGCCTCGACGACCGTTATCGAACTTCTTATCATTCCCATCCAGCAGCTGTACGGTATTTTGCCCGTTTCCGTCGGCGTGAACTCAATGATATTTTCGCCCGTCTGAAACTTATATTCAAGACCGTATTCGGGGATTTGCAGACGGTTGTTACAGCCGTTGATACTGCCTTTCGGCGCGTCAATCGTCCATTTGACCGGAATCCCCGCCTGTACGGTAATTTTAGGGTACGCGCCGGAGGCCAGCGTGGAGCTAACAAACTGCACTCCGTCCACGATTACGCTCTCGGTCGCGGCTCCCTCCGTGAAACTCAAACCGGCGAAGCCCGAAAGTGCGAAGCCCTGCGAGAACATTGTGAGTCCGAGTACCGTAACAAGCACCGCGCCCGCCGTCATCACCTTGCGCGTGAACTTCTTGGACAGCAGCGAACTCAGCGCGCCCAGTCCGAACATCAGCGGAACCGTTCCCAAGCTGAACAGCAGCATTGATACCGCGCCCCTGAACGGCGAGCCTGTTGACAGCGCGTACAACTGCATCGCCTGCAAGGGTCCGCAGGGCATAAGTCCGTTCAGCAGTCCGACAATCAGCGGTGAATTGCTCCTGCCTTTTTCGCGGTTGATTAGGCTCGATAACGCCCGCGGCAGCCGCGGCTGAAATTTGCGCAGCCACGGGAAAATGCCGAGCATATTCACGCCCATAATCACCATAAATACGCCCGCGAGAAGCTGTA
>JAISJC010000106.1 GCA_031261745.1 Oscillospiraceae bacterium | reverse complement strand
CGGAAATATTCGAGCGAGAGCGTTTCCGCGTCGTATTCGGGGTGGCCGAGAATGAAAAAGCGGCGGCTGTCGGCGGACTTCACGGCGAAAACGCCCGCAAGCTCGGAATCCGCCATAAGTTCCAGCTCCGCGCAGGCGGCCACTTCGTCGGGGTTGACCTCCGAATTGCGCGAGTGCGGCGCGGCAAAAACGTCGTCAAAGCCGCGGAACAGCGGCGACGTCGGCTTCAAAACGCGGTGCGCGTACACGCCGGAGAGCTTTTTCGGCAGCAGACGTTTCGTAATGCCGTAGTGGTGGTACAGCCCCGCCTGCGCGCCCCAGCAGATGTGCAGCGTCGAGTGGACGTTGCGCGCAGACCAGTCCATAATTCCGCACAGCTCGTCCCAATAGTCAACGTCGGTGAATTCGAGCAGCTCGACGGGCGCGCCCGTGATGATCATTCCGTCGTAGAACTTGCTTTTTACGGCCTCGAACGTCGTGTAAAACGACTGCAAATGCGCGGCGTCCGTGTTCTTCGCGATGTGCGAGGTGACCTGCAAAAACTCAACCTCGATTTGCAGCGGCGTGTTGGACAGCTTGCGCAGAAGCTGCGTTTCCGTGATGATTTTCGTCGGCATAAGGTTCAAAATCAGCAGGCGCAGCGGACGAATATCCTGGTGCAGAGCGCGGTGCTCCGTCATAACAAAGATGTTCTCGTTTTCAAGTATTTCCTGCGCCGGCAGGCCGTCCTGTATTTTGATTGGCATATGACATCGCGCTCCTTTCGGTCGTCACTAAAAAATGTGGTATGACGCATATCATACCACATTACATATCGGTTTCGCAAGAGTTTTGTTGGAGAATACCGACGGCGTTAATCCATTTCAATAATATTGCGTATGTAGGAGACAATTTCACCGTAATTTTCGCTGACACCCACTTCAAAGGTGGTAACCGAACCGAATACAACGGCGGTACATAAAGGCATCCAAAACCACAGAACGGAAAAAGACCTATAAATAATTACAGCCAAAGCGGAGGACACCGCAATGTAAATACAACTGCCAAGCCTGTTATATGTCATAGAGTTATGTCGCTGCGCGGTAATGCGGGTAATTCCGTTTTCGTCGTGAAAACGTATACGCACCGCAGATTTGAATGACTTGTACTGTATCAACCCGCTCTCCGGCTTTGTTGTATGAACGGTGATATGGTTTTTACCGTTTTCAATCCGCATATTGTTTTCTGCCGCGTGTTTGTGCAGAAGAATTTTCAGCGTGGCTTCACCTTTTGGAGAGGAAAGTTTCATAACTCTCGGAATAGACATTATTCATCTACAACTTTCTAACTCACAATCTCCGTAATGCGGACGCCGTAGTTTTCTTCGATGACGACGACCTCGCCGCGCGCAATCAGCTTGCCGTTGGCGAAAACCTCAACGGGGTCGCCCGCGAGCCTGTCGAGGACAACAATGGTGCCGAGACCGAAGTCGAGAATTTCACTGATCTCCTTGCGCGTCCTGCCGAGTTCGACATTGACGGTCAGCGGAATGTCACGCACGCGGTCAATGCCGCCCTGCGTGGACGGATCCGGCTCATCGTCATAGGTTTCGTAAATGGGCGCGTCGAAGTACTCCTGCGTCTTAATCGCCGGCGCGGTGTGCGTAATCGGCGCGGATTCCGCATTTTCGGGCGGCAGATTGACCTGCTCGTAATCCGGCTCCGCGGCGGGCAGTTCAACGGATTCGTAATCGTCGTCGCTGTACGCCTCAATTGTGCCGAGCGCGTCCGTGGGTTCGGGATCGGGCGTCCCCGCGCCGTCCTCCGGGTTGTATTCGTCGTTAATCATAACTTGTTCTCCTTGTCCGACTTTTCGGTTTTCAGGATTTCGGTGAGGCGCAGCGCGCGGCGGTGATTATGCTCGCCGAGACTTGCGCGGAACTTCGGAATATGCGCGATTGAAACGATAACGGGTTCGGTTGCCTTGTGGTTGAGCTGAATCAGGTCGCCGGGTGCGAGCGACAGAACATCGTCCACGGTGGCGGAGGTCTCGTTAAAGCTCGCGGTCATCGGCACGGAGGTGCGATAGAGCCTCTCGCGGATTTGCTCCGTATTCTCGGCGGCGGTTTCGACCGCGCTCGTCGCCGACTCGTACCACATTCGTGTGTTCAGCGACTTGGAAATCGGCTCAATAACGCTGTGCGGCAGGCAGAATGATATGCCGCCGGACTCATTGCCGATGCGCACGTCCAGTTCGATTACGGCGACGGATTCACTGCCCTGCGCGATCTGTACGAACTGCGACGAGGTTTCAATCCGCTCGTGCTGGAATTTCAGCCGGATTACCTTCTCCCACGCTTCCTCATACACACCGGCGACGTCGTGAATTATGCGCTCGATGAGTTTAAGCTCAATCTCGGTAAATTGCTTTGTGGCGTTCTTGTGCGGGAACGCCCCGCCGAGGAGACGGTTGATGAACATATACGACGCCTGCGGCGAGAAAGTCAGCAGCTGACTGCCCGCCATCGGCGGAGCCTTGAACACCGCCATACACATCGGAGATTCAAGCGCGGATATGTAGTTGGCGAAAGTCGTTTCGTAGACCTCGTGCGCTTCGCATTCAACGCTGCCGCGCGCCACGGTTGCCATCTGGTTGGAAAACAGCGTCGCGAAAGAGTCGAAGATGATTTGAATGGTGCGCTTTTGCTCTTTCGGGAAGCGGTCGGCGGTGCGGAAATCATACGAATGAGCGACAATATGCGTTTTTTTAGCGGTGCGGGCAGACGGCGCATCCTGCCGTTTCATCGCGCCGAGAATATCGCTTATCTCATCGGAGGAAAGAACATCAGAGGACAAAATTTCATCAGACAACAGCCGCACCCCCTTTCGTGAGCGAAAATTTATTGCATCACATAATCGTTGAACAAAATGCCCGTAATCTCCGTAGTGTCGAGACGCTCGCACAGCTCGGACCTGATGCGCTCGCGCAGGGCTTCGGAGCCTTCGGCGGACGCGATGTCAACCTCCTCCATATCGCGGATTATGAAGATGATTTTGTCGCGTATAACAGCGTTCTCCCGCGCCAGAAATTCTGCGGAGGCCGCTTCATCGACGGATTCAACGATGAGAACAACGCCGCCCTTGAACAACTTTTTCGAGTTTTTCACGTTGGTGACGAAGAAGTCGCCGGGGCTGTAATAGCTCGTAACAATCGTAGACGGCGCGACTTCTTTGCAGGATGTAATACCGCCGACGACTATAATAATTGCGACAATAATTGAGATGACCTTTTTCATCAGCCTTGACCTCCGGAAAAATATATTATGAGTCGAGGAACTCGGTCAGCGCGCGGATTACGAAGTCAACGCGACGGTTTTTCGCGCGTCCGTCCGCTGTCGTGTTCTCCGCAATCGGGTGATATTCGCCGTACCCCGCAACGGAGAGCTTTTCCATATCGACAAGCCCCGTGTCCGCGATATAGTGCAGTGAATTTACCGCACGGTCCGTAGAAAGCTCCCAGTTTGACGGATATTTAGCCGTATGTATCGGGACGTTGTCGGTATGCCCCTCGATATCCACCCTCAAATACATTCCGTCAATGTCCGCAAGCAAAGCGATAAGGTTATTGAGAATAGTCGAGGATTCGGGCAACAGTTCCGCATCGCCCGTCCGGAAGAACACGTTGTCCGCGAAGTGCATTGTGACGGAATAATCGTCGTAATCGACTTTCATATCCATTTCAAGGTCGTGGGACTTTACAAATTCCTGCACCTGATTAACGAGATTACTGAGGTTGGCGTCCGCCTGATCATTGCGATCGGCACCGTCGCTGTCGTAATTGTTGATGTTGTCAATAGGCGGAGCCACGGCCTGCGCCGGAGAAAGCGGAGTGATTGCGGTTATCCCGTTTGTGGCGGCACCGCCGCCGGATAACGCGTCAACGAGTGCCTCCCACTTTGCCGCGTCAATGCTTGAAAACGAGAACAGCAGAACGAAGAAACACAGAAGCAGCGTAACCAAGTCGCCGTATGTGTCCATCCAGTTCGCGCCCTCGCCCCCGCCTCCGCTGTCGCCGGAGCCTCTCCTCTTTCGTGCCAAACCGTATCACCTGCCCTTATCACGTGTGCCGTCTGTTTACTTTGCGCGTGTTCAGCGTTTCGCGAGCTGCGTGTGCGGGAGGAAAGATTCCAAACGCTGACGTATAATCTGCGGGTTTTCGCCGTTCTCCATCGCGAGCAGCCCTTCAAGTATCAGCTCCGAACGCAGGATTTCGTCGGAACCCATTGCGGCCAGCTTTTTGGCGAAAGGCGTGAATATCATATTCGCGAGGACGACGCCGTAAAACGTCGTAACGAGCGCGACGGCCATATTCGGACCGAGAGCGTCCATATCGGAGAGCGCGCCGAGCATATTGATAAGTCCGATGAGCGTACCGATCATACCGAAAGCGGGGGAATACGACGACATTTGAAGAATTATCGCCTGTGCGGAAGCGTGACGTTCTTTTACGAAGTCCATTTCCATTTCCATAATATCGCGGACAAGCTCCGCGTCAACGCCGTCGGCAATGAGCAGCAGACCCTTTTTGAAGAACGGATCGTCGGTGTTGTTCGCGGTCTCTTCAAGTGCGAGAATACCTTCGCGGCGGCGAATGTTCGCAATCTCAATGAGTTTGTCGATGTCCTTTGTCAAATCTATCTTGTTCGCCTTAAATGCAATACTCATAACCTTTAAGAGGCTTTTGAGAGATTCCAGCGGGAATGACGTAATCGTTGAGCCGACGACACCGCCGATGACGCAGAAAACCGACGGGAGATCCACGTAACTCATAATATCCGCGCCGGCCCAGAAGATTGATATAACGACGCAGGCAAAGCCGAAGATTAAGCCGATTATTGTGGTAATTTCCATTTGCGCATTCTCCCGTAACAGATTTTGCGTGTGGTATTATTGGATAACGCGTTCCTTGCTTTGTAAAATTGTGCGCTTGGACTCACGAATCCGCTCAACGATCGTTTCGGCGGATTCCATAACGACGACCTTTTTGTCCGTGGTGAGCGAAATCACAGTGTCGGGCGTTTCCTCAATGTATTCAATCAGGTCCTCATTGATGTAATATTGCTCCGTCTTGTTAAGACGTGTGACAAGAATCATAATGCAAATTCCCTTTCTGTTTCGGGTACGGTGTAGGGGCGGCTTTCCGCAATCCGCAACTCACGGACGCGCAAAGCGCGCCCCTACGCAACAATATTAGCGTTTCAGGTTGATCAGCTCTTCGAGCAGGGTATCGGACGTTGTGATGACGCGCGAGTTGGCCTGGAAGCCGCGCTGCGTGACGATCATATCCGTGAATTCCGCCGACAAATCGACGTTCGACATTTCAAGTCCGCCGGCGTCCAGTGAGCCGTAGCCGGAATAACGCGCAACCTTGTAGTCGGCAAGTCCGGAGTTCGCGGTCTCAGAGAAGAGGCTCTGCCCCTCCTTTTGAAGTCCCTGCTGGTTCGTGAACTTTGCCATTGCGATGACGCCGATGTAGCACTTTTCCTGCTTGTCGTTCAGGCCCGTGATAATGCCGTTCTGGTCAATCGCGATACCGTTGAAGCCCGCGAGGTTGAGTTTGGACAGCAGGTGGTCGCTGTTCGTCGCGTCAAACGGATTTTCAAGAAACTCGTTGATTGCGTCCTGCTTGAAGCCCGCGCCCCACTTGGTGTCGGTGTCGTTACTCGAACCCGTTTCCGAGAAGTCGTATTCGGGCAAGCCGGTGTCGGTGTTCACGGGGACGATGTCCGTGGCCTTGTCAAACGCCTTGTCGAACTGCATACCCTGAACGAACGAGCCGTCCGCCGTGACGAGGTTTCCGTCGCGGTCGAGGTAGAAGTTGCCGGCGCGCGTGTAGCGGAGAACATCCGTCTCCTCGTTGCTGCCGGGGAACGCCTGGTCCTTTGCCCCAAGGCGGATAACGAAGAATCCGTCGCCCGTGATCGTGAGGTCGAGCGGGTTGTCGCTGCGCTGCATAGCGGCGGGATTGTGCAGAATGTCGATGGAGGCGGATTTTACGCCCAGGCCGATTTGCATAGGGTTAGAACCGCCGTAGTTGCCCGTCGGCTCCGTAGCCGAGCGCGTAGTCTGCGAAAACACGTCCTGAAAGATGAGACGCGAGGATTTGTACCCGACGGTGTTGACGTTCGCGATGTTGTTCGCGACGACGTCCATACGCGTCTGGTGATTGCGCAAACCCGACACTGCGGAGTAAAGTGAACGCATCATATGCGTATCCTCCTTGAATTATACTTCATTTATTGACGAATGTCTACTATATTTGCGATGAATATTTTGGTTTCTGTAAATTCTTCCGTCTCGCCGCCTTCGCCCTCCGGATTGACGACCGGAACGCGTATGTACGCGACCTGCTGACCGTTCTCAACGGCGACGCGCGTGACGACGCCGGTAAGACTGGTGACAGTCGGCTCGGTACCCTCCGGCGCGTCCTCCGGCGGAGCCGTTTTGGTCTCCGACGTGACGGTGCGTCCGATGAGCGAGGACAGACTGAGCAGGGGATTGGACTGCGTGAACAGCTCGTTATCATAAACCTGCGTGATGTTCGAGGCCTTTACGAGCGTACCCGCGATGTCGGCATAGGTTTCGCCGCCCGCCTTAATGATGCGGTCAACAAGACCCGATATGACGCGCTCCTGACCGCTCTCGTCCGTGAATTCCGCAAGGACGTACTTCCCCGCGAGGGAGTTGTACTGGAAGCTCATCATCGCCTGATTCATATTTTCAAGCTGTTCAAGCGACGAGAACTGCGCGAGCTGCGCGACGAAGGCGGAATCCTTTTGCGGCTCTAACGGGTCCTGATATTGGAGCTGTGCGGACAACAACTGCAAAAAAGCGTCCTTGCCGAGTTCCTTTTTCGGAATCCGGCCTTTCGTAACGTAATCCTCATACGAGCGTAAGCCCGCGGCGTTGGCGATATATGAAGCGTCTGCTACTGACATAATATTTGTCCTCCTATGCGGTGTATTCCATTGCCTCGTAGTCGTCATCCGGCAATGAGGCGAGCGAGCTTTCATAGACAAGCATCGGCGACGCCGAATATGCCGATGTGCTTATCCCCTGAATCTGCGCCGTGTTCCGGCGGCCGCGTCCGGACTGCCCGCCGCTTTGCCGCGGCTGATTTCCGGAGGCGTAATCTGACGCGTTCGCGCCCGTGTACGCGAGTTCGACGGATTGGAGCTTCACGCCGCGGTCGTTCATACGCTCGATTATTCCGGCGATTTCCGTATTAATCACACTGCGCACGTCGGGCGAATCCGCGAGGATTTTCACCGAGACGCCGTTTTCCGCGGACACGAGCGTCATCGTGACCTTGCCGAGAAATTCCGGCTTCAATTCGAGCGTCATCGTCTTTTCCGTCCCCTGCGTCATCACTTCAAGACGCTCAATCATCGCGGGAACGAGGTCCTCGCGCGCGACGGGGGCGGGTGGAGCGGTTTCGGCCTGCGAGCGGAGTGCTTCCGTACCTGCGACGTGTTCGCCGACAATTTCGGGGTGCGCGAGCAGTTCGGGTGCGGACGCTTTCGCCGCCGTCGGCTTATCCGGATCCCGCTCCTCGGAGCTTTTGTCTGAATTTGCGCCGGACCTGGCTTCCGGTTCCGCAACGGGCGCGGCGGCAACGGGAACCGTATCCGTCTGCGTATTCACGTCGGAAACCTCGGCGGGTTGCGTGTCGGGAACCTCCGCGGGCTGACGCGCGATGCGCGTTCCCGTGACGGGAAGTGCCGTTTCCGCGGCGGCATTTTCCGTATTGACGGGTTCTGTGCTGACGGTTTCGGGGATTGCGTTTACATTCTCCGGGGGGCACGGTTCCGACGCTGATAGAATTGCTGTCGGTTCCGCGGGGGTATCAGTCGGCATCCGTGCCGTATCCAACCGCTCAAATTGACTTGCGTCAATCGGCAGCGGGAGCGACCAATCATTGGTCTGACCCTCGAGAACGGAAACGCTGTCCGGCAGTGCCGCCTGCACTGTGTCCGGCTCCGCCGTGACAATAACCGGCGCGAATGTCTGCGGCGGCGCGGCGGTAGAGGCGAGAACGGCGGTGACCTCCGGCGCGTCGTCGTCAATGTCCGGTCCGTCGTCCGAGAATTCCGTTCGCTCCAAATCCGCTTTTTGACCGTCGTACTTCGTCGGCCTCGTGACGGCGGGTTCCGCGGCTTCCGCTGTTTTCAGCGTGTCGGAGAACTTCGGACCGGCGTCGGCTGACGGCGCGGGAATGTCCGGTTTTGGTGCGATTTGCGGTGCGATTCCCATTGGCATTATTAAATTATTTGTCTGCATTATTTCACCTCCTTTAATTGACGTCATTTATCTCGAAAAGTGTAAAACACTTATTTCGACATCAGGATTTCAGTGACGGATGCGGACAAATCGTGGTCCATAGCGGTCAGAACATTCGCGGCTTTTTTCGTCGGCATATAATAGAGGATTGCCGCCATCTCGTCGGTGCTGTAAAGCTGCGCCATTATATCGGCGGCGTCCGCGGCGGCCATCGAACCGTAGATTTTCGCGAGGTTTTTCATATCCGCAAGGTCCTGATCGGACATCGGATTGCGCCAAAGCGGCGTACGTCCGTTAATCTCGGCGTAGATATCCTGCTCCCAGAGCGCAAGCTCTTCGCGCTCCTCGGCGAGCAGCTCCCACTGGTAATCAATCTCCGCTTCGCGGTCCTCAATGTCGGTGATCTGGTACTCAATCTCGCTCACGCGGTCAAATAAATCGCCGTATTCGGGGTCGAGACTGCACGCCCAGTTGATGAAAATCGTGCGCGTACCGAACACGTCAAACTGAATCGAGAGAAACACAAACGCGACGATGACAACGACGCCGATGATGAGCGGAATTAGCAGCGCGAACAGGTGACCGTGTTTTTTCTGCGCATTTTCAGCCTTTCCTTTTTTCGGCTTCTTTATCTTAGCCTCAATCGGTTTGCGTTCTTTTTTGGGCTTTTTGGATTTCTTGCCGGTTACTTCGGGTTCGGCGTCCTGTTCAAGGGACTCCATTTCCTCATACGGATCAGGCATATTCCACCTCCTCATTTTCGCCGCGGCGAACTTAATTGTCTTGCCCCGTGGTTACGTTAAACGAGACGAATTCGTTGATTATCTGCGCCTCCTCGGCGGCGACCTCCTGATTATAAGCGGCAACCTCGCGCGCGCGGAGCTTTCCGTAGGCTTTCAGCTCGTTCTTCGTGCGAATCAGCTGCGCCTCGCGCTCCGTAACCTCGCGCTTTGCGCGGGCAATTCGCGGTGAGAGAGCGGTGCGCTCACGGCGAAGCCGTTCAAAGTAGCGGTCATACATCAGAAAATCATCAACGGAAAGTCCCGATTTCATCTCGGCTTCGCGCTTCGCCGTCGTCTCGGCAAATTCGCGTATCAGCGACTCGCGTCGGGCTTCAAGCTGCGCCAACGCTTCGCGCGCACGGCGAAGCTCGCCGGTCTGCAACTTTTCCACTGTTCTCTTATATTTATCGACAGGTTCTATGCTGAACTTGAATCTTTTCATTAAAAATCACCTCCGATTAGGTTGACGGGCGATTGATATCGCCACTACAATCGCCCGCCATAATTATTCATCTATTCGCCTGCAATCTGCTGTAAGCGCGTGAGCGTGTCGTCAAAGGCGGCTTCCTCCGTCGCGCCCTGACGCAAAAATTCCGTGATTTTCGGGCGCAGACGCACCGCGCGGTCAATATCCGCGTTCGCGCCCTCTTTATACGCGCCGATGTTGATGAGGTCCTCCGCCTCGCCGTACGTCGCGATCATACTGCGCATCTCCCGCGCGGCCTCCATATGCTCCTCGGTCACGACGTCGGGCATCACGCGCGAAACGCTGCCGAGAACGTCGATCGGCGGATAGCGCGTGTTCGCAATCTGCCGCGAGAGTACGATGTGACCGTCGAGAATGCCGCGCGCCGTGTCCGCGACGGGTTCGTTCAAATCGTCACCCTCGACGAGAACGGTGTAGATGCCCGTAATCGAGCCTTTGTCGCTCGTCCCCGCGCGCTCCAAAAGCCGCGGCATCATCGTGTAAACAGACGGCGGATACCCGCGCGAAACGGGCGGCTCGCCGCCGGCCATTCCGATTTCGCGCTGCGCCATAGCGAAACGCGTCAGCGAATCCATCATCAGCAGGACGTTCTTCCCCTGATCGCGGAAATACTCAGCCATTGCCGTTCCGACGAGCGCGGATTTAAGGCGCAGCAGCGCGGGCTGGTCGCTCGTCGCCACAATCAGCACGGATTTCGCCAAGCCCTCTCCGAGGTCGCGCTCCACGAAGTCGAGGACCTCGCGCCCGCGCTCGCCGATCAGCACGATTACGTTCACGTCGGCCGACGCGCGCCGCGCCATCATACCGAGCAGCGTGGACTTTCCGACGCCGGAGCCGGCGAAAATGCCGATGCGCTGTCCGACGCCGACGGTCAGCGTCCCGTCAATCGCGCGGACGCCGAGCGGCATCGCGTCGTGAATGCGGTCGCGTTTGAGCGGATTGCGCGGCTCGGAGTCCGCGGGATAATGCGCCGACGGATCCGGAACGCCGCCGTCGTCCATCGGCTGTCCGAGGGCGTTCAGCACGCGGCCGAGAAACGCCTCGCCGACGGGAATCATCAGCGTGCGGTCCGTGTACCGGACGGCACACCCAAGACCCGCGCCGTCCAGCGCGCCGTAGGGCATAAGCTGCGCAAGCCCGTCACGGAAGCCGACAATCTCAGCCTCGACGGGCTTGTCGCCGCGCGGGCGGTGTATCGTGACAATATCGCCGATGCGCGCCGACGGGGCGGTCGCTTCGACGGCAAGTCCGACAATTTTGACGACACGCCCCGTGTAACGGCGCGTGTCAAGAGCTGCTATTTTGTTGCGGGCGATGTTTACATCAATCATCGGTGCTGTCCTCCGACTGCGACAGGGCGTTGTGGATTGCGTCAAGCTGGGTCGAAAGTCCCGCGTCGGCGGTGACGGTACCGCCGTCCGTGCCGAACTCAATAATCAAACCGTAATCAGGCAGCGAATCATCGGGAACAACTTCCGCCGTGACGTCGCGCCCCTGCACGCGCAGGGTTATGTTCCCGCGCGGGAAAAGCCGCTCCGCCGTGTGCGCGGGGATACGCACGGCGAGCTTTTCGCCGGTGCCGAGTCCGACGATCGCGGCGTTAATCATTGCGATTACATTGTCGTCGTCGGTCAGCGCGTTGCCGAGAATTTTCTCCGCGATGTCCATAATCAGCGGCAGAGCCGCGCGGGAAAGCTCCTCGCGCGCCGCGTTCAGCTCACGCGTTACGGACGCAAAAAGCCCGCCGATAGCTTCTTTATTGGCCTCTTCAAGCTCCGAATACTTGTTTTCAAGCGCGAATTTCGCGCCCTCGGCGGCTTTCGCCGTACCGGAGCTATATCCGTCGGCATAGCCGGCGTCGTAGCCGAGCTGCGCCTCCGTTGCGCGCACGTCGGCAATCTCAGCCTCGGCGGCGGAGCGCAGCGCGTCCGCGTCCGATCTGGCTTTTGCGACTATCTCCTCCGCGTCCGTTCGCGCCGCCATAAGGTCACGTTCAATCTGCTCGCGAGCCGCCTGTAACGCAACGTCGGCCTGTGCGATTTTCGGAGCGTTCTCGCGATCACCCGCGGACGCTTCCGGAGGCGCGTCGGGCAAATCGTCCTCCTTATCGGGGGGCGGAAGCTCGTCCCTGACGAGCAGCGGCAGATTAAACGGCAGTGGCGTGACGGTTTTTTTGTCAACCCTAAACAATCATTGCGTCCCCCTCGCCGCGTTGAATCGTAATCGCACCCTCGTCCTCCAAGCGGCGGACGACGGCGACGATGCGCTGCTGCGCGTCCTCGATATCGCGCACGAGAACGGGTCCCATAACGTCCATTTCGTCCGCAATCATTTCCTTCATACGGCTCGACACATTGTTGAAAATGACGGCCTTGACCTCATCGGCAGCACCTTTGAGCGCGGTGGCGAGGTCGCTGTTGTTGACGTCCTTCAAGACGCCCTGGACGTCTCTCGGCGTGAGCTTTACGAGGTCCTCAAACACGAACAGGTTCGCGCGGATTTCCTCGGCGAGTGCCGCGTCCTCAATGTCGAGGACTTCGAGGATATTCTTCTCGCTTGAACGGTCAAGTTCATTAATAATCCCGACGATTGCGTTCAGACCGCCGAGGTTCGTCTGGTCGGAGAAGCCCATTGAGGCGATTTTGCGTTCTAAGATGTTCTCCGCTTCTTTTATGTATTCCGGTGACGCCGCGCCCATATTCTTTATGCGGCGGATAATGTCCGCCTGCGAGTCGGGCGGCAGCTCGCGGATGACCTCGCTCGCCTGCTTGGGGTCGAGATATGAGAGCACGAGCGCGATGGTCTGCGGATGTTCGTTGTGGATAAGATGCAGCAGCTGAGACGCGTCAATGCGGCGCACGAAGCCGAACGGACGCACTTGAAGCGAGTAGGAGAGCTTGCCCAGAAGTTCGTCGGCTTTTTCCGCGCCGAGTGCGGATTGCAGCAGCTCGCGCGCGTAGTCGAAGCCGCCCTCCTGCATAAATTTTTCCGCGAGGCACATCTGATAGAACTCGTCGATGACCTCCATACGCTTCTCAGGGGAGACGCGGCGGAGCGTCGCGATATTGAGCGTTAAATCGCTGACGTCCTCCTCGGACAGGTTGCGGAAAATTTCCGCAGAAAAGCTCTTGCCGACGGAAACGAGCAGCAGTGCCGCCTTTTCCTTGCCGGAAAGCTGATAACCGTAATCATAATCAGGCATTGTTATCTCCCCTCATCAGTCTTCGTTAAGCCAGTTTTTGAGGATGGAGGCGATGGCTTTCGGGTCCTGCGAAATCATCTTTTCGAGGTTTACAAGCGCGTCGGGACGCTCGCCGCCGATTGTCACGCCGACCTCCTCTTCGGGTTCCGACAGATCCTCCAAGTCGGACGCGGTGACGCCCGTATAGGCATACGCGGATTCCGCCGGAGCGGAGGATATGTACGAAACGCCGTCCATTCCGTCAAACGCGCCGTACATTTCAAGGTCGGCAGCCAAGTCCATATCGCCGGAGACGTCGGGTCCGCCCGCAACGGCGACAGTCTGCGGGTGAGCCGAACGGTAGAGGTTGCGCAGCAGAATCAGCGCGAAGATGAGGAACGCCAGAGCCGTGATGCAGATGACCGCGATTTTAAGGATATTAATCAGTTCGAGCCGCGTGAGCGTACCGCGCTGATATTCAAGACCCGCCGCAACGGAATTATCGACATTTGTAACGGGCAGGCGCGCCACGGAGACGTTGGTTTCGGCAACGCCGATCGCGTTGGCGACGAGGTTCTGAACCTCCTTGGTGTAATCGTCCTTAATCACGCTCGAATCAATCAGCACGCCGATGGACAGGCGGGAGACGGTGCCGCGCGCCTTTTCGAGGTCGGTGGTCGTGTTGTTGAGTTCGTAGTTGATTTTACGCAGTAAGCGCGAATACGCGCCGTTGTCGTAATTTTCTATGTACGGGTATTCGTCCGTGCCGTCGATGTCCTCAAAACTGCCCATCCCGTTGGAATCGGTGCCGGGGACCTCGCCGTACTCGTCGGTTTCGCGAATGCGCTCATACAGCTCTTCCATTGAGAGTACCAGACCCTCGGTCTCGCCGTCAACGGGCGGCGCGAACTCGATGATTTGTGAGGATTCCTTGTCAAAGTTCAGCGTGACGGCGACGGCGGCCTTGACCTTACCCTCGCCGTAGACGGGTGTTAAAAGGTTCACAACCTGTGTCTCAATCTGCTGTTTCACCTGCGATTGAAGCAGTATTTGGTTCGCGACGACCACGGCGTCGTCGACGTGTTCCTCGCCCGTGATTTCAATCGGAATCGCGGAATAGAGGTTCGCCGCCGTGTCGATGATCTTCACGTTGGACGGCAACAGACCGGGGAGCGCGGCGGCGACGGTTTCGCCGACGGCTACGGCCTCCGCAGGGGTGAGCGTCGCGCCGTTTTTAATGTCCAGCGTAACGGAAGCTGTCGCCTCCTTGACGTCGCCGGACAACACGAAAGAGGATTCGCGCGGGAGCGATATCAGGACAACCGCGTCGTCGATTTTATCAAGGCGGAGGAGGGCGCGGCGAATGTTGTCCTGATACTGGAAGGTCAAATACGCCTGCCGCTCTATATCCGTGGAGCCGAAGCCGGACGCGTTCTGCATAATCGAGAAGTCGAGCGCGCTCGCGTCGTTATAGCCCTCGCTCGAAAGCGTCATACGCATCTCCGAAATCTGATTTTCGGGAATCAGAATTGCGTTCCCCTCCGCGCGGTACGGCACTCCGCGCTCCGTAAGCGCGTTGAGGATTGCCCCCGACTCTGCGGGCGCAAGCCCGGCGTACAGAACGCCGTATGTAACTCTGCCGAGCAAAACCGCCGTAACGATTGCGCCGACGACTATTACGGCGGCGGCGATGCCAAGCCGGATTTTGTTTTTGCGCTCCAATTTCGCGAAGAATTCGCGTATTTGAGTCCAGGCATTTGAAAGAACCGCGCCCATAATTTGCTGCCCCCTAAAAGTGAATCACAAGATATAGTGATATTAACACGGGTTTAGACAAAAATCAACAATATTTTGTGTTTTTTTGAAAATATTTTTTCCAAACCTGTAAAGTTAAGGGATAAAAGTTACGAATAACCACAAATTGTGACAGAAAACGCCCGAATTTCGGGCGTTTTAGTAATATGTAAATTTTGGGCTAACGCTCGTCCGATTTGTCCTGTTCGCGGTTCAAAATTTCCCAGAGGAGCGATTCGGCCAAAATCTTCGCGTCCGCGTCGGCGGAATCGTACACATTGAACTCAAAATCGCCGTTCGGGCGCGAGCCAGCGGACCCCGCGGCGGGGATTTTACCGGAGCCGCCCGCGAGCGACATTACCTTTTGGACGTAATTCTGCGTCTCCTTGAACGGCGGAACGCCGCCGTACTTGCGCACATTGCCGGGACCTGCGTTATATGCCGCCAAGGCGAGGCGCGTGTCGCCGTCAAACGCGTCGAGCTGCTGCCGCAGATACTTTGCGCCGCCCATAATATTCTGCTCCGGATCCAGTGGGTCCGTGACGCCGAGTCCCGCTGCCGTGGCCGGCATAAGCTGCATAACACCGACGGCACCCGCGCGGCTCACCGCGTCGGACCGGAAGTTAGATTCCGAACGGGCGACGGCTTTCAGCAGCGAAACGGGGACGCCGTACCGCTCGCTCGCCGCCTGAAAATACGGGTCGAGTGCGGCCTCGCCCGTTTTTTTCAGCGTTTCGGAAAAGTCCGCGCCGGAGGTATTGCCTTCGGCGGCGGACTTAACGGTTGTATTCGGTTCGGGCGGCGTACCGCCGCCGACTTTGTCAATTGGCATTTGTTACCTCATATGCAATGTTATTTGAATTTTGATAAATCAAACGAAACCGTAGGCGCGTCGAGAGCCTCGCGGTTCGTCACCTTTGTGGCTTCCAGGACTTCCTCGCGAAAGATGCGCACGTCCTTCGGCGCGTCGATGCCGAGCTTGATCTTGTCGCCCTCAACCCCAAGCAGCGTAATGCGGACGTTATCACCGATGACAATGGTTTCGTTAATTTTTCGCGACAGAATCAGCATCGGCGCGCCCTCCTCTCAGGAATTTGGCCACGTCGAGAAAAACCGGAGTGCGCGCGGAATGTGCGTCGCCGCCGAGGATTACCTGCTTCGCCGAGCCCGTTCTCGCGTTCACGATGACGGGTGCCGCGTAATTCGCCGTCATATCCTCCATTTTCTCCGGGATAACAAGTACGGCGAGAACCTGCACGTCGGACACGCTTTCGAGCGACAGCTCGCGCACATCCTCGTCGGACAAATCAAACGCGTAATCGGGATTGATCGTAAACGGGTCGATTACGGGCAGGGAAATTCGCGGTTCCTCCGCCGATTGCAGCCACATAATCGGATAGCTGTCCTCGAAGTTAAGAACCGCGAAAGATTTATATTCTTCCAGTCCGGGGAGCCCGTCGGCGAAGCCGAGGAGTTTTGCCCCGTCAATTTCCATATCGCCGAAGCGAGCAGTTGTCAATGTCAAAATTTTTACCTCTTGATTTTTATGTTTTACACCGCAACGTCAACGGCGCGGGAGGTGCGGTACGGATCCATTGCGGCCTCGACCTGCTCCGCGACGGTGATTGAGATATACGGTTTGTTTTGCAGATAAACCTCGACGAAGAAGCTGCCGTCGAGCGTGATGTTGGGCATATAATCGCCTGTGACATCGACGTTTACGCTGTACGGCGTCACGTCAATCTCAGGACTCGAAACCTCCCACGACATATTCGGCGTGTGCGTCGGAAACGCCTTGATGTTAATCGTAACGGTCGGCGGAGCGATTGTTTTTTGCTTCGCGTGCGAGGCAACCCTGTTGCCGCCCTTTTCGGTCGCGCCGAGATGATCGCCGTCAACGGAGATGCGCGCGATGCTGTCGAGCGTCGCCTTATGTGCGAGGTCGCGGCGGTCAACCGTCAGCACACGCGGCTTTTTCAACCCGCCCTCATTGAAATAATCGTCCATATCTATCTTTGTTATCGCCGGCGGATCCCAGTTTACGGTGACCTCCGCGTCGGTGACGCTGATTTTCATATCGGGGCGCGGGGTCTCAATGGTCATAGTGGGACGCGGCATAGTAATTCCGATACTTGCCTTTTGCTGTTCTATTGAAATTTGAGGCATTATTGTCATTGCAAATGTCTCCCGCCGCTAAGATCTATTTCATATAGTCCATCAATGTAGGTTGAAGGATATAATTTCCGGTTGCGAGGGCTGCCTTGTAGACTGTTTCCGCCATCTTGAACTGCATAATAAGCTCCGCTTCGTCCGCGTCCTCCGCATCGGACTTCATCTGCGTGTAGTTGATGAAATCCTGGTCGTACTTGTTGGTGATGAGTTCGAGCCGCTTGCGCTTGCCGCCGATTTCGGCGACCTGACTCATAATGTGGCTCTGCGCCTTTTGGAACGGCGTGATGAACTCACTCGTGAACAGACCGAGCTGCTCCGCCCCGATATTCTCGTTGTCCGTGCCGAGAAGATTTACCTCGTTGAGCTTGTTGTAAAGCAAATCGAGCGCGTTAAAGAGATTGTTGACGCGGTGCGCCGGATCCGTAACCTTTTCGATTTTCGTGCCGTCGGCGGAAATATCCGCAACGGAGGCGATAGGAATATCGTTGCCGGCGGAATCGACGGCTGTCGCCGGGTCCCAGATGGAAGCCAGCGAATTGACGACGTTGTAAACGGGATCCCCGTTCGCGTCCGTGAATTCCTCAACCATACCCAGACTGATGGCGGCGGCCATAGTGTGCGCCGTACCGTCGGGCCCGATAACAAACGCGTCCGCCGAGGGTTTCACAACGGCGCGGGTCAGAAGCGTGTAGTCGCCGTCGCCGTTCGGCGCGGAGACGAAATCGCCGTTCTCGCCGACGGTATAGTTGCCGGTTCCCGCGGGGTTGGCGGGAACGTAAACACGCGACGGCGTGTGTTTGTGCGGCGCGGTGATGACATTGCCGTTCTTGTCGATGATGTTGCCGTTCTTGTCGTAGTCGTGAATGTCCATCGGCGGATTAGTGAAAATCGCGGCGAGCGCGCCATTCACGGCGACGCCCATATGCGCGTCCGCACCGACGCCGATGTCAAATGTAAGCTCCTCTTTGAGAATGTACTCAATATCCGCCGCGATAGCGGGATCATCGTCGGGATTCGTCAGGTCGATGCCGTTGAAGCAGAGGTTCCCCGCGGCGTTGACGGTGAACGGCGGAACTTTTTGACCGCCGGAGGATGCCGAACCGACGGTATTGTAAACACCGGCGTTGTACTTGTCGCCGAAAATCGAATTCAGCTCCATAAGCGTATGGTCGCGCAACTGTTCAATGTAGTGGGAGACGTCCGCGCGGTCCTGCTCCGTCTTGACGTCGGTAGCGAGGGAAATGACGGTTTCGTACGCGGACTGCGCAATCTCGTTAAGCTCCATAAGGTCCGATTCCGCCTGCGTGAGCCAATGCTCCGCCGTCTGAATCGTACCCTGATAATCATCAACGCGCGACAGGCGGTAACGCGACTGCTGACTGTAAATGAACGAAATCGGGTCGTCGGAGATATGCGCGAACTTGCGGTTGCCGGACAGCTGACCTTGAAGGCTGTCGAGCTTTGAATACTGACGCTGTAAGTTCGCCAGATAGTTGTTCGACATCATATTGTTAGTGATACGCATAGCCATAGATTATGACCTCCCTACAAGTCCCATACGGTTAATAAGAATATCCAACGCTTCGTCCATTGTCGTGATGATGCGGGAGGCACCCTCATACGCGTGCTGGTATTTTATCATATTAACCATTTCGTCGTCAAGTGATACGCCGGAAATTGACTGGCGCATATTGTCCACCGCGCCCGTCTGCGTATTCTGGTTCTCCGCAAGCTGCTTTGCGTGGTGCAGGCTCGCCGCGAGGTCAAAGATGCCCGTGGTCAGAAAACCGTGCAGCGTCCCGATGGCGACGCCGGGATCATCGAGGTAGATTTCGGTCTTGTCAAGCAGCTGATAGAGGCTGCGCATATTCTCCTGATTGCCGCCGAATACGTTCACGCCGGGGATATAATCGGCCTCGTCGTCCACGACCGGCAGGTTGGAAAACGCGATTTTGTATATGTCGTCCTTAATCTCGTCGGACAGACTGAAACCCGCGCAGTTATACATAATATTGCCGTTCGCGTCCTCGCGGAAAGTGAAGAATTCGCCGCCCGGCGTCGAGTCGTGGTCGGCGTTACGTATATGCGTCCAGCCCTCCGCGTGCTGATTGTTGAATTCCTGCGCCAGAGCGCGGACGAAGTTATTCAGCCGCTCCATAAAGTACGGTATGCCCATCGTGTCGGGCGAAACCCCGTCGCGCAGGTCGATATGCGCCTGCAACGAGCCGTTGGCGAGGATAACCGCGCCGGGGACATCGTCGTCCGCGGCTACCGCGGGAGGGCCGATATATGTGCCGTCCGCGTCAAACGCGCCGACAAAGCGCGGCGGGTCATAGCTGTCGTTGAAATACTCCGGATATTCGTCGTAGGTCGCCCAGACGGGGACCCAGACGTCCGGTTCGCCCGGCAGCACATTCTCGCGCTTCGCCACGGACATATGGTTGACGTTGACGTGCGAAACAAGCAGATTTTCGTTGTCCTGAACCCCGTCGCTGCCGACGATCCAGACGGAGAAATAGCCGTCCGCATCCTCGTGATACTTAATATCCGCAATCTGTGACAGCTTATCGAGAATGACGTTGCGCTTGTCGCGCAGGTCGAGGGCTTTTTCGACGTTCGGGTTGATAATCTCATACGAGAAGATAACCTTATTCAGCTCCGCAAGCTGCTCGGCGTAGGTGTTAATTTCGTCAACCTTCATCTCAACCGCGAGATTCTGGTCGTACATCTGCTCCTGCAAGCGCGTATACGTGAGATTGAAGTTGTTGATAAGCGCGAGCGCGGACTGCTGAATCAGCTTGCGCTGTTCCTCGTCCGACGCCTCGGTCTCACCGACTTTAAGCGCGGCGAAAAACTCCGTAAGGCTCCTTTGAAGCGTGATGTCATCCGTGCCTTCAAGCAGCGGCTCAATATACGAAAGACCCATCATCCGCGTGTCCCAGTAGCCGAGAACGGCGTTGTTGGCGCGGTACTGGGAATCAAGGAATTCCGAACGAATCTGGTCGAGAATCATAACCTTGGTACCTTGACCGACGATGCCGTTTTCCACGGGGCGGAACTTGCGAATCGGGTTATACGGGTCAATCGCCGTCTGGATCATACGCTGGCGCGTATAGCCCTCGGTGTTGACATTCGCGATGTTGTGACCTGTTATATCAAGCCCTTTTTGGGCGACTACAAGTCCGGTTCTGCCTATTTCAAGTCCCGAAAAGGTGGCTCGCATTGTGTAGTCACTTCCTTAATCTCGTATAATCTAAGCCTCGCCTGAGTAAAAACCGCGCTGACGCTCGTCGGTGAGCTGACCGTTGCCGCCGTAAAAATTGTTCAGAGGGTCCTGCGGCGGGGTCAGAACGTCAATAACATCGGCGTTGTGGTCAATCTGCTTGCGCAGCAGCTCTGTATTGCGCTCGTTCATCTCCATAAGGAGCTTCATCGTAGAGGTGAGCTCGGTTTTCAGCTCCGAAAGCGTTTTACGAGCGTCGCCGTCGGAGGCATTAATCAGGTCGCCGAGCGTGGAACCGTCTCCGTCGGATATCTCCCGCATTGCGGCGGGGGCGACAGCGTAACGCTTGCGCTCCGCGGCGTTGAGCTGCGACAGCAACCGCGTTTCGAGCGAAGAAATCTCCGCGAGCCTGTCCGTGTCCCCGTGGGAAATCACGCGGCGTTTCTCGTATGAAAGCGTGAGAAGTTCGCCGATTACACGGCGAAGCTCACGCAAATTTTCAGTTAATTCCGCGACCGCGCTCACGGATTTGTAATGAGCGCGGAGAGAATGGATTCCGCGACGTCGGTCGAGGAGACGTTGTACTCGCCCGCGGCAATCGAGGACTTCAAGCGCGCGATCGTATCCTCATCGGGCTTTTCAGCGGCGGTGAGTTTCTCTTTCGCACTGGCGAGAACCTTTGCAAACGCAACGGATTCTTCGGACAGCGTAATCTCGTCGCGACCCGACGAAACAGACGTGGCGGCGGTCTTGTTTGCCTTGCCGGTCTTGTACGCGGACTGGACGTTACTAATTGTAATGGGATTGATTTTCATAGTGTGTGCCTCCTTTGGAACCTATCTGATGTCTATATCGTAACAAAACGGATACAACTTTAATCGTTATATTGAAATTTTCTATTTCCGCACAGTGTTCGCAAGCCCCTCCATATCGTCCGCCGTCGTAAGCGCGCGGGACGCGAGCTGAAACGCGCGCTGGGCGCGTATCATATTCGTCATCTCCTTTGCCAAATCGACGTTCGACATCTCCAAATTGCCCTGATGAACCTTCGTGCGCTCCGACACCCACATATCGCCGGAAATCTCAGTTTCAACGTATCTGTCGCCGCCGTCCGAGTCCAATCCGAGTTCGTTTGTAAACTCGTAAATTCCGAGCTTATGCGTTTCGAGCACTTCGCCGTTCCCGTCAACAAAGGCGAGCGAGCCGTCCTCGGTGACGGTGATATTTGAGGTGCCTTCGGGCAGTTCCAGCGCATAGCCGTCCTCATCTTGCAGATAGTAGCCCTCCGCGTCAACGACCCGCGCCGCGTCGTCCTCGATTGAAATGTAGTACGACCCGCCGCGCTTGTAAAAGACATTGCCCTCGTTGTCGGCGACGGAGAGATAGCCGCGCCCTTCGAGCGCGAGGTCCAGCTCCTGCCCCGTCTGCTGTAACGCGCCCTGGCGGGTCTCACGCGTGATGGACGCGGTGATAACGCCGTGACCGTGCCGCTGGTTGCCGTCCGGCTCCGGCGTGCGCGGATACGAGGGATTCAGACCCGCCGTGTACAGCGCGTCGGCAAAATCAATGCGGTTCGCGCGGTGTCCGACGGAGTTCACATTCGCCAGATTGTCGGCGATAACGTCGAGTCTGCGCTGCTGGTTCGTCAGACCCGTCGCGGCCATAAATACCGCCTCATACATTAACGCAACCTCCCGATATCATTCACGGCCTTGCCGGTTATTTCGTCATTCATTGTGAGCATTTTCTGGTTCGTCTCATATGTGCGGTAGACGGTGATCATATTCACCATCTCA
The DNA here is from genome assembly GCA_031261745.1 of Oscillospiraceae bacterium. Taxonomy (GTDB): domain Bacteria; phylum Bacillota; class Clostridia; order Oscillospirales; family Oscillospiraceae; genus JAIRRO01. The sequence continues at coordinate 695 of JAISJC010000106.1, read as the reverse complement.
CGCCCGATATCCACGTTCGCGTTTTCGAGGTACCCTTGGTGAATTTTGCTGCCGTTCTTGTCCTCTATCGGCTCCTCGCTCGTCGCGTAAAAGTCGGTTCCGCCCTGCTTGCGCAGCGTCTGCGTGTCCTCAAAAGTGACGAGGCGGAGCGTATCGGCAAATGCGCCGTCCGAGTCGTAAATCTCGCCCTCGGAAGTGATCGTGAAGTCCGTATTGCCGACGTAAATCTCGCCGTAATCGCCGAGCAGGTAATTGCCCTCGGCGTCTATAATATACCCGTCGCGGTCAACGAGAAACGCGCCCGCGCGGGTGTACCGCTCGCCGTTCGGCGTGTCGAGCGTGAAGAACGCGTTGCCCTGAATCGCAATATCCGTGGCGCGCCCTGTCTCCTCAAAGCTGCCGGAGGAGTGGTCCACGTACAGCCGGTCAATCTGCGTGCCGTAATTGAGCGGACCGACGCGCGGCGGGTTGTTGCCGTTGAGCTTGACGGCCGCCGTCTCGGCGTTGTCGTTGACGCGGCGCAACAGCTCCGCGTCAAAGGTGTGCGCGACGAGGATTTCCTTTTTATAGCCGCTCGTGTCCGCGTTCGTGATGTTGTTCGTGACAACCTCCATCGCGCGGCGTTGCAGCAGCATTCCCGTTCCCGCTATATATGTGCCTCTCGTCATAAAGAAAACCTCCGATAGTCATCTAAT
>JAISJC010000145.1 GCA_031261745.1 Oscillospiraceae bacterium | reverse complement strand
TGATTGCGCCGTACCGCGACGGCGTGGCCGCTTACGCGCAGCAGACGGCGCGGCTGCTGTGGAATTTCAGATATTTTGAGCAGCTGCTCGGACTTGCGACGGAAGAGGAATTTTTGCGTCTGTGGGATTTCGATTTGACGCTTACGGAATTGGTTCATTGGCAGAAGCCCGAATTGGACGAAACGCTCGCAAGCAACTACATAAACATAGTTTCGGCGCATTTCGCGGCGGGGAACGCCGAAAAGGTAATCGAAGCCGTCGAAAAAGCCGCGGCTTACGCCGAAAAGATTCCGATTGAGCAGAGAAACATCGGTACGAAGTCGGGCTTTGACGAGAACGGGAACGGAATCAGCCGTCATTTTGAGGAAAATTTGCGTGAATTTCTCGCGGATTTCTATATGAGCGCAACGGAGGACAACGACTACCTGCCGCATTTAGGGCTTCACGAAAACCCGCGCCTTATCGACGCGATAAAACGAATCCGCGGAACGGAATAACGAAAAAGCCCCCGCCGAAGGCTCGGCGGGGGCGGCGTTTTACCGCAGCAGCGGCGCGGTGCGGCCGCTTGAGTGGCAGATGAAGGCCTGCGGCCGGTCGATAATCTCACGCGCGGCGACGAGCAGAGCGAGCAGCGCGGAGTTCGGGTAGCTCGAAAAGAACCTCTGCGTCGTTTCGTCTAATTTTATCTCCTCGTCGCGGAAAAGCTGATAGCCTTTGAGCGCGTCCAGCACCTCAGCGGCGCGCTCCGGCGCGATATTCAGCGATTTCGCGAACCAGCCGGGCGTGAAATGCTCGTTGTAATTGTACTCGCGCTTGTTAATCAGGAACAGCGCGTTCAGCACATCCGGGTCGGCGAGCGTTGCGAACAGCTTTTGAAATTCCTCCGGCGAGGGCAGGGCGTTCAGCCAGCCGCTTTTCGGCTCCGGAAACAGCATAAAGTATTGCAAATCCTGTTCGAGCAGCGACATCAGCGTGATAACGCTGTCGCTTGACACCTCCGAATGAAGACGCGCCGCGCCGTTGAGCATAGGGCTTATGTGACCGTCCGAGGGGTCGTCGTTTATCTCACGGAGCGGGCGAATGCGGTACTCTCCCGTTCTGAACGCCGCCGCGCTGCCGAAGAGCGACTTTTCAATGTTCCAACAAAATTCCATCGCCGCCGCCGCTGCGGAATCCATATCTCCCGCGTCCGCGAACGAGGCGATGCGCCGCATAATTTCCGTGCCCAAGTCGCTGTAATCCGCGACGTCGCGCCCGAACAGGCGGTCAATCGACACGCCGAAAAATTCCGCGACCGGCAGCAGCAACTCCGCGTCCGGCGTTCCGCCGCACTCCCACTTCGACACGGCCTGCGAGGAAACGCCGACGGCGCGGGCGAGGTCCTCCTGCGTGATGCCCCTTTCGCGGCGCAGCTCCGCGATATTCTCTCCGATAACCTGTAATGACATTTTTATCGCCTCCGAATTTTATTTGCGAACGTTCGTTATATGTATAATAACACAAACGGTGGTTGTACGCAATGGAGGCGATATTGTTACGTCCAACCGTGAGTTGGACGGCGCGGCTATCGGTTGTATTTTTCGCGCAGCTCGTCCGCGCGCGGTTTCAGCCGCTCAATCAGCGCGATATAACGCGGGTTCTCGCGGATTTTCGTAAGGTACGCAAGCTCGCGCGTGCGCGGCTCGTCAAATTCCGCGTCGTTCGGATATCCCGCGTAGAGCGTCAGGCGGTCATAGAGGTCGAGGACCGCGAGCAAGCCGTCGTACTGAACGGGCAGCCTGTTGCGGAGAATGGAGGTGTATTTAATGCCGTTTTGGACGGCGTAGCTGTATTTGTATCCGTCTGCGTAGATTTTATCGCACTCAAAGGCGTAATCCGCCGCCCTTTCGAGGTAGTCAATGGCCTTATCGTCCTCGCCGTCCATCAGCGCGAGCTGCGCCATAGAGCGGTAGTAATACCCGACGCGGAACGGGTACAGCGGCACGTCGCCCTCGTCCCGCGTCAGTTCGAGCGCGTCAATCCCGATTTGCAGAATCCGAATCCGCTCCGCGTTCGTGTAGCCGAAATAATCGCCGTCGGTGTCAAAAACATAGGTGTCCGTCGGCGCGGCAAAGCGCGTCAGCTGAAATATTTTGGCCTGCAACTGATAGATATAGCTCTGAATCGCCTCGATTTGCTCCTCGCCGCGCGTGACGGTTGACATCATAAATTCGCGGTTGATAAATTCGAGCGGGAGCTTTTGCACCTCCTCGACGGCCTGTTCGCGCCGTCCCGCGCGGGCGAGAACCGTTGCGAGGTTGGCCCGCGCGTTGATTTGCATCTCCGCGTCGGGGCAGTAGGCCGCGATACGCTCATAGATAGCGGCGGCCTCGTCGAGGAGCGCGGGCGTAGTAAACTCGTCGGCGCGGTAGCCTTCAAGCGAACAGCCGAGTTGCAGCAGCAAATGCCAGTTGTTCGGGTACTTTTTGACGGCCTCGCGGTAGACCTCCGACGCGCGGTCGAAGTCCTCGATTGTCGTGGAGTTGTTGCGGCGGCGCGAGTATTCGGCGTGGATTTCTTGAAGCTCCTCCTGCATTTTCGCCTCGCTCATTCCGAGAAGTTCGTCCACGGTCGTCTTGAAAAAGGCGGCAATCGCGGGTAAGAGCGTGATATCAGGATAGCCCTCGCCGCGCTCCCACTTGGAAACGGCCTGAAACGACACGCCGAGGACGTTCGCAAGCTCCTCCTGCGTGAGGTCGCGTTCGCGCCGGTAGTGACGCAGATTGTTACCGATATTCATTCTTGACGCTCCTTTCTTTCTATGATACTATTATGCGCGTAAATATGCAAAAGCGCAATAACCGCGTTCTTGATAAAAATTCTACGTTTAGTTGAATAAAAGGAGATAAAGATTATGCTGCACATACCGAGCCTCGCAGAGGCGCAGACAATCCTCGAAAAGTACAACAAGGAGGCGTTTCACCTGCACCACGCCAAGGTGGTTTCCGGCGTGCTGCGGCACTTCGCCACCGAGTTCGACCCCGGCCGCGAGGACTACTGGGCGGTCGTCGGACTGTTGCACGACATTGATTTTGAGCTGTACCCTGAGGCGCATTGCATAAAAGGCGAGGAGCTGCTGCGCGAGAGCGACGTAGACGAGAGCATTATTCACGCGACGATGAGTCACGGTTACGGCATCGCGCCGACCATACACGCGCCGACGCACATAATGGAGAAAATCCTGTTCGCGGCGGACGAGCTGACGGGACTGATCGGCGCGGCCGCGCTGATGCGACCGAGCAAGAGCGTGCAGGATTTGGAGCTGTCGAGCGTAAAAAAGAAATACAAGGACAAAAAATTCGCAGCCGGCTGCTCGCGCGATGTGATTAACACCGGCGCGGAGCAGCTCGGCTGGGAGCTGGACGATTTGATTACGCGGACGATTCTCGCAATGCGGACGATAGCGGGGCAGTAACCGCGCGCATTGCGTATGCGGTTAAATTCAGCCCTTCTTGAACTCCTCAATCGCGTCCTGCTGCTTTTTCGCGCCCTTGCCGCAGTGCGGCGCAGACAGCTTGCAATTCTTGTCGCAACCGTCGCAGTTCAGGGTTTCAAGATGTGCTTTTAACTCCGGGTCGGTGATCTCCGCGCCGTGGCTGTGTCCGTGGCCGTGGTGACCGTGTTCGGCGGGCTTGTCGCCTTCATCCGGCGGAGCCTTTTCAAAACCGCCGCGGAATCCGCCGAAGCCGTGTCCCGCAGGGAAGCCGCCGCCAAATCCGCGCCGGCCTTGTCCGCGTTCGCGACGCTCCGCATCGCCCGCTTCGCGCTCCGATTTCCAGGCGTTGTGCAGCTTTTCAAGCAGGGAGATAAGCGTCGCCTTTTCCTCGTCACTCAGCGCGGCAAACAGGTTGTCCGCGACCTCGGTACGGTGATGTCCGTGTTCCGCGGCGACGGTCCTGCCGGCTTCCGTGATTTCGATGTTCACGACGCGGCTGTCGTTCTCATCCTTACTGCGGGTGATATAGCCCGCGTTTTCTAATTTGCTGAGCAGCTCGCTGAGCGAACCTGCGCGTACACCGAGCTTTTCGAGCAGCTCCTTTTGACTAAGCGGTGCCTCGGCGAGAAGCGACAGAACGTAGTTCTGTCCGTGACCTCCGCCGTGTTGCGGTTGCCGTCCTCGCCCGACGAAAATTGCGCCGCGCTGAAACAGCATAAAGAGTTTTTCTGATTGTGTCAGATTTTTCATTGTAAATTCAGCCTTTCAATCATATATTTGTTATGTACCTAACTAAATATAGCACACTTTTGCACGTTTGTCAAGGTACCTAACAAAAATATTTTTCGGCTTATTTATTCGGCACTGCCGGAGCCTTTTTTGCGGCGGAGGTCCGCTTCGCGGCGGCGCGCTTTTGCACCAGCGCGGCAAGCCGCAACTCTTCAAGGTGCTTTGCAGCCTCCTCTTCGCGCAGCTTCTTTTCCTCTTCAAGCCGGTCGCTAATCAGCCGCAGCTCACCGTCGAGCCGAGCCTGAACCTCCGAATCGCAAAACCGCAAAAAGGACGCAAACGCGTCGGGGTACACAAACTTCTTGGGTTCGTCTGATTCGTCGAACTTCACGGTAATCATCGCGGAAGCCTGCTCGATGACCGCACCGTCGCCGAATCGGGTGTGGTTGACCTTTTCGTTTATAATATTCATACCTGTTTGTCCTTTGCCTTATGCAGCTTGTACAGCGCGGCGCGCGCAATCGGCTGCGCGAAAAGTGCCTCCACGGCAAACGAAATTGCGTAGTTGCGCGGCCACTTGAAAAAGAACAGCCGAATAGGCTCCGCGGTGAAACTGCGGCTGCCGATCCACGTGCCGATAACCGTCAGGAATATCGACATAAACAGAACGGTGCAGAGAATGTTGATCGTGATTACCGAGCGAAAACTGTCGCCCTCCGCGACGACTTTATGCGTCAGCCACTCCGAGGGTTTGTATGTAATCAGCACGAGCGCGACGACGCAGAGCCAGATGAAAGGTATTACTTTCAAAACGTCCGCCCACACGGCAAGGTGAAACCCAAACTCAAAACAGGTGATGAGCGGTGCGATGATGTTGACCGAAAGAATTGAAATAATCGCGATAAACAGCGCGAATTCCGGTTTGCTGCGCGGCAGCTTCATATGAAAGTCCATAATGTGTATCTACTCCCGATTTTTATTTTCGACAAAAAGAAAATGCGCGGAACCCGTTTGGATTCTACGCATTTCTGCTGCCAACATTTATAGTTTAACACAAAATTTTAATTTTGTCAATCACGGAATCGCGGCTGTGAGCTTTTTAGTTCGCCGATTATTTCTGTTCATTCACATAAAGCGTCGCGCGTGATTGGATAATTCTGCACGCGTCCTCAACGCTTTTTGAACCCGAAAAGTACGGTAACGCCTCCTCGCGCACAAGGGACAAAAGCGTGTCGTCCCAACCGATATAGCGGAATTTGAAGGTCAGAAACCGCTCGAATTCATCGCGCTGCGCCTGCGTGAGCGGGTCGCGCTGTTTGTCCGCCTCCTCGTCGCCGTGGACCATTTCGAGGTCCAAATATTCCTGTAATTTTGACTGAACTATCGGCAAACCGGCGTGCGGAAGCACGTCAGCCGGTGACTTCGCGGTGAGCGCGTAACGGATAAACGCCCACGCGGCGTCGGGGTTTTTGCAGGCCGAGGTGATGGAAATGTCGTAATCGGGATAGATTATGCCGAGTACGCCGTCGCCGTTCGGAAAGCCCTTGAAAACCGATTTGCCGCCGAATTGTTCGTCCACCGATGCCAGAGAATACATCCCGGCGTGCGCGTGCTTCACCAGTTCGGCACCGGCTGTGTTGTGACTCAACCCCTCCATTGAGCCGTCCGGCAGCGTTTTCATAAATTCGAGCATCGACTTAAATTCGCCGCTGTCAAAGCTGACCGCGCCCGTGTCCCAATCGACGAAAGCACCGAGATTCGGGCCGATAAGCAGGTCAAACGCCTCGTCCTTTGCCCAGCCGCGCGTTAAAACGGATTCCGGCGGCGCGTCCGCGAGGACCTGCCGCATTTCGACGAACGTCCAGCCCTCATTTGTGCCGACATAATCCGAATTGCCGACGAGCGTGGCGATTGAAAAGGACGGCGCGACGCGGTACAGCTTTCCGTCGGTTTCGAGTGCGGACTGCGCGGACGGCAGCAAAGCGAGATCCGGCTCCGCGTCCAGATATCGGTGCAGGTCGAGAAACACGCCCTTAGAGTCGTAGCCGATAAAGCTGTTGCTCACATTCCCGACGATTAAATCGGGCATTTTACCCGACGTCAGCTCCGTTACGAGCATCGTCCTGTCGTCGTATCTGACGGTTTCGACAGTGACATCGCCTCCGAGGCTGTTGAAGTACGCGACGGTTCTGTCGATTATTTCGTAGCCGTACTGACCGATACAGGCGAGCGTCAGCACCGTTTCCTGCGGTTCTGACGGCGTTTCGGACGTGACCGCGGGGGCTTGCGCACAGGATATGAGAGCGATGGACAGCGCGAGGGCGAGGATTGAGGCTGTGAGTTTTTTCATTAAAGTCCTTTCATAATAAAACGGGCGGTCAATACGACCGCCCGTTCGCGTTTTGTATTTATTTTTTCTCGAAAGCGGGAACCTGCGACTGCTTGTCGAACACGGGGTTGTTGACAAGGATTCCGAACACCTTCGCGAAGCCGTCATACGGCTCGTCGGCCGGAAACGCGCGCAGAATCGCGTCGGCACGCTGCTGATAGCCGGGCTTGAACTCCGCGTGCGTGAGGATATACAGGTCGCCGCGCTGAATGCCGCGGACGACGCGCTGACCGGCTTCGAGCGGGTCGCGCATAATGCGCGAGAAGTCGATATCCATCGCCGGAGGGGGAGGCGGGGGAGGAGGCGCGTCCTCGCCGTCCGCGGGGGGAGGAGGAGCCGCGAAAGTCGGCATCTGCGGAATCGGCTTGCCGAGAAGCTCGGCCTCGACCTCTTGGCCGGACATTCCGAGGTTCGTCGTGAACGGTCCGGGGCAGAGAACGCCCGCGCCGTAACCTTCGGGCAGGTCGCTCGCCAGCGTTTCGGTGAGTGCGACGACGGCGGATTTCGTGAGGTTGTACAGTCCGCAGCCGGGAACCGGAATAAGTCCCGCCTTGGACGCGGTGGAGACGACGTAGCCGCCCTCGCCGTGTTCGAGCATACGCGGCACGATTTCCTGAATGCCGTTGAGAATGCCGACGATATTCACGCGCAGCGCGAAGTCGGTGTCCTCAGGCGAAACCACCCACAGCG
>JAISJC010000140.1 GCA_031261745.1 Oscillospiraceae bacterium | reverse complement strand
TGTGCTATACTTCTTTTCGCTTGGGAATTGAATAGCGATGTGGGGGTATAGCTCAGCTGGGAGAGCGCCTGAATGGCATTCAGGAGGTCAGCGGTTCGATCCCGCTTATCTCCACCACAAGCAAAGCCCTGAAAACAATACGTTTTCAGGGCTTTGCTTTGATTCAGGCATCGAATAGCCCGTTTAATCTTTCGGCTATGGCTTCGTATTCAAGGTCCTCCGCCTGTTCGCGCAGCCAGTCCGCAAGCTCGTTGTCCGCGTCCCGCTCGTAACGGCAGGCGCACAGCACTTTGGTAAGCTCATCCACCTGCGTTGTTTTGTATGTCAGCGCGGCTTCATACAGGTCTTTGAGTACTGCGGCGTCAAGCTCCGCCGAAAGCGTTTTTTCTGTATCGTCGGCGGTTTCGGTCAGAAAATCGCCGAGCAGCGCGAGCGTCCTGTCCGCTGTTTCGGTCAGCTCAGCCGCCAAGTCGCGCGTCCGTTTGTAGGCCCCCGCCTTTGCCGCGTGCTCCGTCGCTTCGGCGAGGTCGCCGATTACGGCGATATACGCGCCGCGCGCCGCGCCTTTCAGCCCGTGCGCATTCATCGCGCAGTCCGCAAGGGTTTCCGCAGACGGTGAGCGCAGGCTTATGAGCAATTGCGGCGTGTGCTTGACAAAAGAGCGCAGCACGTCAAGGTACGCGGCGGCACCGCCGTATTCGGATACGGCGCGGACGGCGTCGAGGAAATACGGCCACCTGAGCGCACTCCCCGCCGCAACCGGCGCGGCTTCCGGTCTTTGCCTTTCCGCGGCGGCAAGCGTCTCCGCGGTCTGCTTTTTCAGGATATATTTGACCAGTACGGCATCGAGCTTTACCGTGCTGATGGGCTTCGGCAAAAAGGCGTTGAAACCGTTGTGCAGCAGAAGCTCGGCGTTGCCGATAACGGCGTTTGCCGTCAGCGCGACGATGGGTACGCGTTTGGTATAATCCGTATCGAGCGCGCGTATTTTCTGAACCGTCTCCATTCCGTCCATTACGGGCATCATATAGTCCATAAATATGACGTCGTATTCCGTTCCCGCCTCGGTAAGTTCCAGTGCCTCCGCGCCGGAGAGGACGTAATCCGCCTCGATACCGTAAGGTTCGAGCAGTCCGCACACAACGTCAAGATTCGTCTGAACATCGTCCACGACGAGAACCCTGCCGTAAGGCATATACGCGCGTTCAAGCACCTTAGCCTTTTCCTTGGGTCTGCCCGACCGCAGTTCTTTCAGGTTTTCACGCGTTTCCGGACCGATAAGCCTTCTCCCCGCGACGCCCTGTTTAAGCCGGACCTTAAAGGTCGTACCCTTGGCGTATTCGCTCTCGACCGCAATATTTCCGCCCATCAAATCGCACAACTGTCTGCAAATATACAGACCGAGACCCGTACCCTGCGCGTGGTTCGTCGTTGCGCCGACCTGGGCGTAATCGTAAAACAGCTTGCCGATGTCCTCCTTGCGGATGCCGATTCCCGTGTCGGAAACCTCCGCGCAGAGCATAAATCCCCCGTTCCCCTTGCCGCTCTCACGCGAGAGCCTCAGGTGGACGCTGCCCTGCTCGGTGAACTTGAACGCGTTGGACAGCAGATTGTTCAGAATCTGCTTCACCCTCAACGCGTCGCCCACCAGTCGGTCGGGCAGCGTTTCGTCGATGTCCACGACAAAATCGACCGCTGTTTTTCCGTTCCTGACCACGTTGATGTCAATGACATCGCCGACCAGCTCGGCGAGGGAATATTCCGCCTCATTCAGCTCAAACTTGCCCGACTCGATTTTTGAGATATCCAGAATCTGATTGATTAGGGACAGCAGAATACTGCCCGAATTGTATATTTTCTCCAAGGACTCCGCGCTCGGAGATTCCACCTGCTTCGCAAGCTCAATCTCCGAAAGCCCGATAATTGCGTTCAGCGGCGTTCGCATTTCGTGGCTCATTGTGGCGAGAAAGTCGCTCTTTGCTTTTGACGCGGAAATCGCGAGTTCCGACTGTATTTCAAGCTCGGAGGTGCGCTCCTGCACCGCAAATTCAAGCTCCGCGTTTGAGTTTTCAAGTTTCTGCTTTGCGAGGTTCAGCGTCTTTTGCAAATTCGCCGACTTGCGAATCAGCACGAACGAGGCGCAGACGGAGAAAACGAAAAAGCTGTACTGCACGATATGGACGCCCGTGTGCAGAAAAACGGCATCCACAATATCGTGAATACTGGAAACCATAATAAGGAAAACACCGGCGAGCATATTGCCCTGAAATGTATTCAGCAGCGTTTGTCCGAGCGCGTTCAACCCGCTCTGTTTCCGCCCGTCCTCCGCCGCTTTGCCGCGCAGCTCCGCCGCGTGGCGTATGACGGGCAGTATTACGTCAAACAACGCGATTATCACAATCGCCACGACGCCCGACGCCTGCCATATCCGCAGCAGGGTTTCGTTCATTTGCATACTGCTGAAAAAGGACAGGACGGCGAGCAGACCGCAGAACGCGCCGTATAATTTCGTCGCCCGCCGTATTCTGCCGATTATCGGCACCTCAAAGGAGAACGCGACCATAGGCAGGACGAGATAAACGCTGGCGTACTCAATGCGCAGAAGTAAATATGTGTCCGGAATAAATCTGTAAATAAAGACCGTGCGCGTCAAAAAATACGCGCCGATTATAATCGTAAAGAGCGCGAAGAAAACGTACTGCCGCGCTTCGTCGCCGAAAACCGCCGAGAGCAGGTAGTATACGCCGATAAAAATATATATGGCGCAGAAAGCGACGGACAGGTACTCTGAATTCTGACTGATTATGTTGGAAAACTCATCTATAAAATACGGCTCAACATATCCGAAACCCGTCAATTCGTAATTCGGCGGGCCGACGATTCGTATGGCGATTACGTTGAGACCCTCTTCAAAATAATCCGCTTCCACCGGAAAATACAGGTTGCGCATCGTTCGGTGTTCAAGGATGCGCCCGCTTCTGTCGAGGTGCATTTCCGAACGAATCAGTCTGCCGTTAAGATATATCTCCCAGTTATCGCCCAGCGAGGCGAAGAAAACAGCGGGCATTGCGGAATTGTCGCTTCGTATAACGTCAATTTTAGCGGCGTCGAAGTAAAAGGACATTATCGCGGTAAATTCCTCCGGCGGCGCGTCCCGCAGGGAAAACGGGTGTTTCGTACCGCCGCCGAAGTCGTAGCTTGTCACGCTCAGCGTCTTTCGGTTCGCCGCGTCGCTCGAATCTATTTTTACCCAGTCGCCGACCTCCGGTACCGCCGTGAGCGCGTCCGCGTCAAAGCCCTGCCGCATATAGACGGGTTCGTCAAGCAAATCGACGTACAGACCGGTTCTGTCGTAGCCGCCGAAAGCGCGCAGCATAAGAAACCCGCACACGAGAGCCACGACGAATATTGCAAAGATTACGAACTTGCCGGTACCGCGCCACCTGTCAAATACGTCCAACAGCCTCCGAATCTTCACGGCAAAGTCCTCCTCCCGTTTTGGCGTCAGCTCTTCGCAGAGCCTGCCGCCCACATTACAGTTTAGCGCATATATGCCTGAACGCTTCGACAACCGCAGGGTCAAAGCTCTTGCCGCTGCCGTCAAAAATAATCTCACGCGCCAGTTCCTTCGACAGTCCCTTGCGGTAAACGCGGTCGTTCACAAGAGCGTCATACACGTCCGCAACCGCCATCAGTCTGCCGCACAGCGGAATAGCGGAACCGAGCAGACCGTTCGGATAACCGCTTCCGTCGTATCGCTCGTGGTGCGTCGCCGCTATCTCACGCGCATATTGCAGGTAGTACAGCGACGGGGTGAGTTGAAGCATACCGTCGATAATATCCGCGCCTATTTGCGCGTGGGTTTGCATAACGGCAAATTCCCCGGCGGTGAGACTGCCGGGCTTTAACAGAACGCTGTCCGAAATCGCGATCTTGCCGATGTCGTGCAGCGGCGCGGCGCGCACGCACGATTCCAGCGTCGCTTCCGTCAACTCGTCGGAGAACGCGCCGGTGCTTATCAATTCGCGCCCCAGCAGCTCGACGTAAAGGCTTGTACGAACGACGTGACCGCCCGTGTCCTCGTCGCGAAATTCGATGAGTTCGGAGAACGTGATCGCGAGGCTGTCGGACATATCGCGCACGAGCTTTTCGAGGCTTCTGTAATTGTCGGACATCGAGATGTGCAGGGAAATCCGGTGCAGCAGCACCGACTTTTCGGCGGGCTTAACAATAAAATCCGCCGCGCCCTCTTTCAGGCAGCGGACCTTAATGTCCAGTTGCTTATTGCCGGTAAGAAAAATGACCGGAATACCCGCGTAAAGAGGGTTTTCACGCATCTTCGCAAGCATTTCAAAGCCGTCCATAACGGGCATTTCAACATCGAGCAGAATGAGGTCGAATCGGCTCGCGGATAACATTTTCAGACCGGTTTCGCCGGATTTGGCGAGCGACACCTCAAAATCATCCGCAAGCAGAGCCTCAATCTGCCGCAGGCTTGCGATATTGTCGTCAACCACCATTATTTTTTTCACAGCAGCTCGCCCTCAATTTCGCAAAAAGCGTCGGTCACAACAGGGTCAAAGACGGTTCCGCGGCCCTCGGAGATTATTCTGCGCGCCGCCGTACGCCCAAGGGCGCGGCGATAAATCCGGTCGGAGATGCACGCGTCGTATACGTTAGCGACGGACAGAATGCGGCAGCACAGCGGAATCTCCTCCCCGCGTTTGCCGTGGGGATATCCGCTGCCGTCATAACGCTCGTGATGCCCCTCGCACAGGAGCTTTGCGGTCTGCAAATAGTGCAGATTCGGCATTTTCTCAATCAGCGTATCGACGAGGTGCGCGCCGATGAGGGTGTGCTGCTTCGCCTCGGCATATTCCTCGTCGGTAAGCGGTCCCGGCTTGTTGAGTATCAGGTCGCTGACGCCGATTTTCCCGATATCGTGGAACGCAGCGGCGCGCGTAATATCGACAAGAACGCTGCTGTCAAGCTCGTTCGGAAATGACCCGTTGCGAATCAGCCGTTCGCCGATTTTCCCCAGCAGGACGCCCGCCCGCAGAGGGTGCCTGCCCGATAGCGGCTCTTTCAGCTCGACAATCAGCGCAAAGGAATCCACAATGCTGTCCTCCAACTCGCGGACGCTCGCTTCAAGCGAAACCGAGTACGAATGCAGGCTCAGGTGCAGTTCGACCCTGTGCCGCAGTATTTCGCGATTAACGGGCTTCGTAATGAAATCGACGGCACCGGATTCGAGCGCGCGCACTTCCGTCGCCGCGTCGTCGTTGGCTGTCAGAAAAATCACGGGGATTGACTTAAACTCCGCGGTCGCTTTCAGTGCCGCGATTATCGCGAAGCCGTTCGGCTCCGGCATCTCAATATCAAGAATGATGAGATCCGGCTTGATACTGGTACAGACTTTAAGTGCCAGCTCACCGGATTTGGCGAGCGTAACGTCGTATTCGCCGTCGAGCATCGCGCCGATTTGCTTCAAACCGGTAATATTGTCGTCTACGACGAGTATCTTTTTCATTTTTTACGCAGCACCTCCCGTTACGACTGAACACTTTTTTCCTTATTGTATATTATATAGAATTTCGACACTTATGTCAACAATAACTTGTTTTTCGACACGCCGCCGCGGATAAAACTATTGACGTTTTGCGACTAATATGCTATTATTATGAACATTATTATATAATAGGCTAAATTTCGTATCAGAATAACAGGCGTTTATTCTGATTTGGAGCTTTGATATGAAGGATACTAAGACAAGTATAGCCGTGCCGGTCGCTTACCTCCTGCTGTCCATAGTCGTCGCGGGATTGGCAATTATAAGTCATCTCGGGGCGTTCCGCGGAGGCGAAACGCCTGCTTTTGTTGACCTGACGCAGGGCGACGCATATGCGCGCTACGGCTTTGATACGGACGTTATAAACACCGCGCCTGATATGGCGGACGGCTGGGTGGACTTTTACGCCGACGGCTCCGAGCGCGGTTCAAAGCCGTTGACAATTCATAATTCCGGCTTGCCGGGGCTGACGCGGCTCAGTCTGCTTTCGCCGTTCAAAAAACCGGAATACGTTGAATTTACGACGTTAATCCGCGTGAATATTCCCGCCGAGCAGCTTGACTATATGCTCGGCAACAGGCTCAATCCGACGCTCAATCCCACGCCGCTGTTCCTCTGCGCCGTCTCGGACAACTGGGAGGTTTATCTCAACGGCAATCTCGTGAGGTCCGAGTGGCACGTCGATGAAAGCGGCAAAATTACGCTGCCCTCCGCCCGCAACGGGATTATTATTCCTCTGCAATCGTCGCTGTTCCGCGAGGGAGACAATTACTTCGCGTTCAGAATAATCGGCGATATTAACGCCACGGATATCGGTTTTTGGATGTCCTCCCCCATCTATTTGGACAGCTACGACACCATACACCGCCAGCATTCCGACGTTCTTTTGGTGATAATCGTCGGCATTTATATTATGGTGGGTTTTTACCATCTGATGCTGTTCGTCCTGAATCTCGAAGACCGCAGCAGTCTATATTACGGGCTTGCTTCGCTGTGCGCCGCCTGCTACGGGTTCGTGCGGACAGCGTATATTTATCTGGTGATACAAAATTCTTACGTGACGAGTCACCTTGAAGTGACCTCGCTGTATCTGATGGTGCCGCTGTTCGGCTTTTTCCTCGATATGGCGGGCAACAAGGGGAACATCGGCAAAGTCAGCAAAATATACGCCGCAATCTGCGTTTTGCTCTCCGTCGTCGGCCTGTTTGCCGCGCAACAATTTGTGCCTTACTGGACTGTTATTACGATAGTCTATGTTCTCTATCTTTACTTTTACCGCGTGCTGTACAGGCTGATTGCCGACAGCAAACAGCACGGCTTCTTCTATATGCTCACACAGACCCTGCACGGCAGCTCCGTTATCGCCGCCGCGATAGTCGTAATATGCGCCGTGTGGGATTTTGTGGGTCTGCTGTTCAACAGCACGATGCGCGGGCTTACAAATTACGCGCTGCTGATGTTTGTTGCGAGTACGTCGTTTACGGTGGCGCGGCAATCCGCTATGCTTCAATCGCAAGTGATAGAGATGAACACCATTCTTGAACAGTCCAACGAACATTTGGAGGAGAGTGTGCGGGAGCGCACGCTCAACCTCGAAAACGCGCGGCGCGAGGCGGAGGAGGAGCGGTTGAAGGCGGAATACGCCAACGAGACAAAAAGCACCTTCCTCGCGAAAATGTCCCACGAAATCCGCACTCCGATGAACGCGATAATCGGAATGTCGGAGCTTATTCTGCGCGAGGACGCACCGGTTTCGATACGCGAAAACACGCTGAGTATACGTCAGGCCGGCAATAATCTGCTCGCTATTATTAACGACATACTGGACTTTTCAAAAATCGAGTCCGGAAAAATTGAAATTCTCCGTACCGAATACGAGTTCTCGTCACTGATGAACGACTGTATAACCGTTATCCGTATGCGGCTTTTAGAAAAACCGATAGTTTTCACGGTAAATGTCGATTGCAGGTTGCCCGGCACTCTGATCGGCGACGAGGTTCGCATACGCCAGATACTCCTGAATCTGTTGTCTAACGCCGTAAAATACACGGACGCGGGCATTATATCGCTGAATATCCGCAAGGAGGAGCTTGCGGATAACAAAATCCGCCTGTTCTTTGAGGTTTCCGACACCGGAATCGGCGTAAAAGACGAGGATATTGAAAAGCTCTTCGGTGATTTTTCTCAGCTCAACTCGCGCAGAAATATGAATATCGAGGGTACGGGTCTCGGACTCGCAATCACCCGACAGCTCTGCGACGCAATGGGCGGGTACGTTGGCGTTACAAGCGAATACGGCGTTGGAAGTACCTTTACGGCAGTTGTAGTACAGGAATACGACGTGTGCGAGCCGCTCGCGGAGGTGGACAAGCCGGAGGAAAAGAGCGTCATACTCTACGAAACCGACGCGGCGACCGCGCGGTCAATCTCCGACGCGCTTGAAAATCTCGGCGTAAAACACCGCGTCGTAAAGAGCGACGACGATTTGCGCGCCGCGCTGGACGGCGGCGAATATAATTACACGTTTGTACATTTTGAGATATTCGACAGGGTTCATCAGATTTTGAACGAGGAAAATTATCAGGGTACAACCGTCGTCATCGGCGATTACGACGCTTCACGGGAGAGCAAGGGCGCGCGCACCATCGCCGCGCCGGTATACGCCGTCAGCGTCGCGGGCGTTCTGAACAACACTGACGAAATCGGTGCTTACACTTACGGGCAGACCGGCACCGCGCGTTTTACCGCTCCCGCGGCGAAGGTCCTTATCGTGGACGACGTTATCACCAATATCAAGGTGGCGGAGGGGCTTCTCGCGCCGTACAATATGCAGATATTCGCCTGCAAGAGCGGCGCGCAGGCCATCAGAATGGTGCAGCTGAACGACTTTGACCTCATACTGATGGACCATATGATGCCGGAGATGGACGGGATTGAGGCCGCGCACATAATTCAGGAGGGCGGCTGCGGCGTTCCGATTGTCGCGCTGACCGCCAACGCCGTGGCGGGCACGCGTGAGCTGTTTATGGAGAACGGATTCAGCGATTACCTCGCGAAACCGATTGAACTCAACAAGCTGGCGGAGGTTATGGACAAGTGGATACCGGAGGACAAACGCGTGTGACGCTCCGCGTCAAAATCAAATAAACAACCCCCGACAAAGTCGGGGGTTGTAATCTCTTAACCGAATTTCTTATTCTTGTTCTTGCGGGCCGCCTCGGACTTTTTGCGGCGTTTTACGCTCGGACTCTGGTAATATTCTTTCTTCCTCAAATCAGAGAGAACTCCCGCCTTAGCGCAGTTGCGCTTAAAACG
>JAISJC010000124.1 GCA_031261745.1 Oscillospiraceae bacterium | reverse complement strand
TCCCGAACACGGAAGTTAAGCTCACTTGTGCCCACAATACTTGGCTGGCGACGGCCCGGGAAGATAGGTAGATGCCAACATAAAAAAGAACTTCGTCTTTCGACGAAGTTCTTTTTTATGTTGTGCCGCGTGAAAATAACACTTGTAACGCCTATCCCGATGTAGTATAATGTTTTATCTTCTTTAAGGAGCAAGGCTATGAACGAAATTCTTAAACTTCTCGAACGCGATTCGCGTCTCACCGCGCACGAAATCGCGGAGATTACCGAGCGTCCTGAGGCGGAGGTCGCCGCCGAGATTGCAAAGCTCGAACGTGAGCGCGCGATTGTCAAATACTCCGCGCTGATTGACTGGAACAAGTCGCCGGAGGGCGGTGTCAACGCGCTGATTGAGGTCAAAATCTCGCCGCAGCGCGGCGACGGCTACGAGCGCATTGCCGAGCGGATTTATCAGTACGACGAGGTGGATTCGCTGTATCTGATGTCCGGCGCGTTTGACCTCGCGGTGATGATGACCGCGCCGAGTATGCGCCACGTGTCGGAATTCGTGTTCGCGCACCTCGCCGCGATTGACGGCGTGACCGCGACGGCGACGCACTTCATTATGAAAAAATACAAGGAAAAGGGCTGCATATTTGACGAGCGTCCCGAACAAGAGGAGAGGGGGCTGTTCGTATGATCAACTACGACTCCGTTCTCTCTGACAACGTAAAATCCCTGCAACCGTCGGGGATTCGGCGTTTCTTCGATATTCTTGAAGAGATGGACGACGCGATCTCGCTCGGCATAGGCGAGCCGGATTTCGTCACGCCGTGGCACATCCGCGACGCGGGTATCCGCTCGCTTGAACGCGGCTTCACGAAGTACACCGGCAACGCGGGTCTCTCGCGCCTGCGCGAGGCGATTGCCGAGTTCCTCGTCCGCCGCTTTGACCTTACATACGACCCGAAAACGCAGATGATCGTCACCGTCGGCGGCTCCGAGGCGATCGACCTCGCCGTCCGCGCGCTCGTGAACCCCGGCGACGAGGTGATTATCCCCGTGCCGAGCTTCGTCTGCTACGGTCCGATTACGCAGCTCGCAGGCGGCGTTCCCGTCTACGTCGAGACGAAGGTTGAGAACGAATTCCGCCTGACGGCGGACGAGCTTCGCGCCGCTATCACGCCGAAAACGAAGCTGCTGATGCTCCCCTTTCCGAACAACCCGACGGGCGCGATTATGGAGCGCGCTCATCTCGACGCAATCGCCGAGGTGTTGCGCGGAACCGATATTATGATTATCTCCGACGAGATTTACGCCGAGCTGACCTACGGACGGCGGCACGTTTCAATCGCCGGCATTGACGGAATGTACGAGCGTTCGGTAGTCGTCAACGGCTTTTCCAAGTCGCACGCGATGACAGGCTGGCGTATGGGTTACGTCTGTGCGGCGTCTGAAATCATCACGCAGATGCTGAAAATCCACCAGTACGCGATAATGTCCGCGCCGACGACGAGCCAGTACGCCGCGATTGAGGCGATGAAAGAGGGCGACAACGACATCAATATGATGCGCCGTGACTACGACCGCCGCCGCCGTCTGCTGCTCGACGGTCTGCGCGAAATCGGCGTGTCGTGCTTTGAGCCTCACGGCGCGTTCTATATGTTCCCGCATATCGGCAATTACGGCTTGGACAGCAACGAATTCTGCGAACGCTTCCTGCGCGAGGAAAAGGTCGCGATTATCCCCGGAACCGCGTTCGGCGCGGGCGGCGAGGGCTACGCGCGCCTCTGCTACGCCTCGTCGATTGAGAACATCGAGGAGGCCGTAAAACGGCTTGGGAATTTTATAAAGAGGTTGTAATATGAAATACGTTTTAATCATCGGCGACGGAATGGCGGACAACCCCGTCCCCGAACTCGGCGGCGTTACGCCGCTGGAATACGCGAAAACGCCCGCAATGGACGCGCTTGCGGACGCGGGTCTGTTCGGCAACGTGAAAAACTGCCCCGACGGTCTGCCGCCCGGCTCCGACACTGCGATTCTCTCGATTTTCGGCTGCGACCCGCGCGATTGCTACACGGGTCGCGCACCGCTTGAAGCCGCCGCGACGGGTATCGCGCTCGTCCCCGGTGACATCGCGTACCGCTGCAATATGGTGACTTTCGAGGATTCGGACGCCGACTGGACAGATAAGAAAATCCTCTCGCACTCGGCGGGTTCCATTGAGGGCGAGCAGTCCGAGGAAATTGTCAAGGCGTTATTCGCCGATGCTACGTTCAGTGCCGCCGCCGCAAAGGCGGGTATGGTCGTCTATCCCGCGCAGTCCTTCCGCCATATCGCGGTGCAGTCCGGCGCGTCGATTGACGGCGTGAAGCTCTCGCCGCCGCACGACCACCTCGGTGAGAAAATCGGCGCGATTCTGCCCGCAAATAAGGACGGCTCCGCGAACCCGAACGCCGAGACGCTCAAATCGCTGATGAAGCTCGCGCACGAAGTTTTGAATCACCACCCGCTCAACGAGGCGCGCCGCGCGGCGGGCAAGATGCCCGCGAACGGGATTTGGTTCTGGGCGGAGGGTACGGCTGTCAAGCTCCCGAACTTCGTCGAAACCTACGGCAAGACCGGCGGCGTCATCTCCGCCGTGCCGCTGTGCCACGGGATTGCAAACCTCGTCGGGCTTGATCGCGTCTATGTCGAGGGCGCGACGGGCGAACTGGACACGAATTACGACGGCAAGGTCAAGGCCGCGATGCAGGTCCTCAAATCGCACCCGTTCGTCGCCGTCCACGTCGAGGCACCCGATGAATGCACCCACAACGGCGACACGCCGGGCAAACTCGAAGCGATTCAGCGGCTCGATTCCCTCGTCGTCGGACCGATTATTGAGCGGCTGCGCCTGACGCGCGAGGACTTCCGCGTGCTGATTCTCTCCGACCACAAGACGCTGACAAGCACGCGCGGACACGACGGGACGCCCGTTCCGTTCGTGATTTATGACTCCCGCCGCGACCGCAAAAACGGTTACACCTACCGCGAAATCGACGGCGAAAAAGGTCTGACCGTCGCCGCCGGCATTGAGCTGATGGGTCTGCTCTTCGGCGAGGATTAAGATTTGGAAGTTACGGAGCGCGCGTTCGCCAAAATCAACATTTCGCTCGACGTCACCGCCGCGCGTGACGACGGCTTTCACGAGGTTATAACCGTGATGCAGTCCGTCGCGCTGTGCGACGACGTGACGGTTTCGGTTGTCCCCGGCGAGGGTTCGTTTGCAAGCGGGCGCGGTTTGCCGCGCGACGGGCGCAACACGGCGGTCAAAGCCGCCGACGCGTTTTTCGCGTTCACGGGGATTTCCGGTTACCGCGCGGAGATTGCGCTGGAAAAACGCATTCCCGTCGGAGCCGGTCTCGGCGGCGGCTCCGCCGATGCCGCGGCTGTTCTGCGGGCATTGAATACGGCGTTCCAGACAGAGCTGTCCCCCGAATTTCTGCGCATTCTCGGCGAAGCCGTCGGCTCCGACGTGCCGTTTTGCGTCGAGGGCGGAACCGCGCTCGCGCGCGGACGCGGCGAAATAATTACGCCGCTCGCGCCGTTTCCGAACTGCGAAATAGTCATTGTGAAGCCCGCGTTTTCCGTTTCCACGGCGGTGCTTTTCGCCGCAATTGACCGCGTAAAGGTGCGCCGGCATCCCGACACGGACGGATTGCTCGAAGCGATTGAGAGCGGCAGCCTGCACCACGCCGTGCGGTACCTGTACAATGTGTTTGAGGACGTTTTGCCCGCGCAGCACGCCGCCGAAATCTCGGAAATAAAGACGAAACTGATTGACGCCGGCGCGCTCGGCGCGATAATGACCGGCACGGGCAGCGCGGTATTCGGGGTGTTTGAGAGCGGCGGTCCGCCGTCGCCCGCTATGCAAGCCGCAGACGTTTTGAAAGAGGATTACCGCGAAGTTTTTGTGTGTTGAAACCTTAATAAGATTATAGAAAGTAGGGCTTACTGATGACAAAACGCATTCATAAGACGACTGTTTACGTTCTTCTGCTTATTGTGCTGGTTTTCTCCGTTTTCCCCGGCGTTTCCGCAAGGGCTGACGCGCAGAATTTCACGGCGCGCAGAACATACGGCGACAGCTTCACCGATGTAAAAGCGTCAGACTGGTTCTATACATACGTCAGGCAGGGCTACGAGTTCGGGCTTGTCAACGGTAAGTCCGATACGAGCTTTGCGCCGGGCGACAATGTCACGCTGGCGGAGGTTATCACCTTGGCCGCGCGCGTACACAGCATCTATACGTCCGGCAACGACGAATTTCCCGCCGCCACCGACGTCTGGTATCAGCCGTATGTCGATTACGCGCTGAACGAGGGCATCATTTCCGCCACGTACAGCGATTATTCCGCGGCCGCCGCGCGAAACGAGGTCGCCGCAATCTTTTCAAAATCGCTGCCGGCGGACGCGCTCGCCGCAATCGGCACCGTTGAGGACAACGCACTTCCGGACGTGAAGATGACCGACAGGAACGCC
The DNA here is from genome assembly GCA_031261745.1 of Oscillospiraceae bacterium. Lineage (GTDB taxonomy): Bacteria > Bacillota > Clostridia > Oscillospirales > Oscillospiraceae > JAIRRO01. The sequence goes on along the minus strand of JAISJC010000124.1, from coordinate 2,776 downwards.
GCCGCAATCTATATGCTGTACCGCGCGGGCGTGCTTGCCGGAAACGACGGCGATGGAACCTTCGCGCCGCAGACAAATATCCGCCGCAGCGAGATCGCGACAATTGTCGTGCGCGTTGCGGACGCGAAGCTCCGTTCGGCGAACTATTTCACCACCGGCGGGCGTAAAGAGCTTACCGCGACGCAGATTGCGGAAAAATGCTCCGCCGCTGTGTTCTTCGTGGACGTTATCGCGCCGAGCGGTCATTCAATCGCCACCGCGAGCGGATTTTTCATCACCTCCGACGGTATGGCGTTGACGAATTATCACGTTATTGACAGCGCAGCCGCGCTGAAAATCACGACTACCGACGGCAAAACCTATCCGGTTACAGGCGTTTACGGCTATGACGCCCTGAACGATATCGCGCTGATTCAGGTTGACGGCACAGGCTTTAAGACGCTTACGCTCGGCGATTCCGATGCGGTTAAGCAGGGTGAAACCGTTTACACGCTCGGCAGCCCGCGCGGGCTGGACAACACGCTTTCGCAGGGGCTTGTCTCCAACGCGAAGCGCGTGTTCGAGGACGGCTCGACATACATTCAGATGACGGCACCTATTTCCCCCGGATCCAGCGGCGGCGCGCTCATAAACACTTACGGCGAGGCCGTCGGCATCAGCACGGGCGGCGATCCCACTGCCAACAGCATTTTCTTCGCGGTTCCCGTCAACCTGACAAAATCACTGCCGCGCATCGCTCTGTACGCGTTCTACGATACGATGCACCTTTACAGCTATCCGCGTGTTGACGAGTCCATTGATTTCGGTTATTACGCCTCCATTAATGAAACCGACATTATCCTCGAAGGGCTGAAATCCACATACACCTACGATATGGCCGCTTTCGCCGACGGCGATTTCTACGCGCTGACAATTCTGTATTACGAAAAAGAGCTTGAAGAATGGGGCTATACGCGGAGCGCGACATCCACGGAGAACTTGCTTTACTATTCCTGCGAGACCTCAAAACTCACGCTTACGCTCGACTATACAAAACGCCTCATAAAGGTCGAAATTGTACAGACCCCGTTTTTCAGCGCGGACTTTCCGACGCTGCCGGACTTCGAGAAATTCACTCAAACAAAGTTTTCCGACAGGACGGTTTTTATGGACGGAGCCATCGGTTACACGCTTGACTATTACTCGTGGGGCTACAATGACGAGATGTTCGCGAACTATCTTCTCGCGCCGTACCTGGGCGTTCTTGAAGAATCGGGTATCACGCTCGTCAACGCCGACATCGCGAGCGGCTCAATCCTGTGCGAGGGCAAAGGCGTGTCCGTCGTAATCCTGCTCACAGATACCGGCGAAGTCTATTTCGACGTCAAGAAGATTTAGCGCGACAATTTTCTCTTGCGTCCCCGCGAAACCTATGGTACAATTAGGAAAAACAATAGGGAGCGTGATCACATTGACAGTTAAGGAAGCAATCGAAACCCGTCGCAGCGTCCGCAAGTTCAAATCCACGCCGATTGAGGACGAGAAGCTGATTGCCGTGCTCGAAGCCGGACGGCTCTCCCCGTCGGCGCGCAACCAGCAGCAGTGGAAGTTTTTCGTCGTGCGCGACAGGGCGATACTCGAAAAGCTCTACGTCGCGTCGGAGAATCAGCCGAGCGTTCAGTCGGCTCCCGCCGCGCTCGTCGCCGTCGCCACGGGTGACATTCAGATGGCGTGCGGCGGTCACACCTCGGCGATTGACACGTCTATTGCGTTCGCGTATATGCTGCTCCGCGCGTGGGAACTCGGTCTCGGCACCTGCTGGCTTGGGCGTTTTCACGAGGATCAGGTCAAGGCCGCGCTGAACCTGCCCGCCGACAACACCGTCGTCGCGTTCACGCCGCTCGGCTATCCCGATGAAACGCCGGAACCGCGCCCGCGCAAGGACGCGAGCGAGATTTACCAAATAATTTAATTTTAAGGAGATAAATACAATGTCAATTCGTGTAGTCGCAAACAACTATATCCGCGAGGACGCGGTCGAGCAATACCTTGCAATCACTAAGGAACTCGTCGAAAAGACGAACAAACTCGACAAGGGCTGCATCAGCTATCAGCTCGCGCGCGACGTCGGCGACCCGACGCATTTCGCCGTCATTGAGGAGTGGGAGGACCAGGCCTCGCTCGACGCGCATATGAGGGCGGAGCATTTCACGACGCTTATCCCGAAGCTCGGCGCGTTCGGCAGCGGCAAAGAGGGCGGCATCACGCTCTTTGAGAGAGTTTTCTAAGTTGAGCGGAACAAAAATATATGAATCGGCCGAGAACTATCTGGAAACAATCCACGTTCTCGGCCTGCGCGGCGAACCCGTACACTCTGTTGAAATCGCCGCGGAGCTTGGTGTTTCAAAGCCGAGCGTGTCCGTCGCGATGAAAAATCTGCGGGCGGGCGGCTATATTGAAATGGACAGCGAGCTGCATATCACGCTCACGGACTCCGGGCGCGAGATTGCGGAGCGTATGTACGAGCGGCACGTTTTTCTCACGGACTGGCTCGTTTCCCTCGGCGTGCCTGCGGAAACTGCCGCGCTTGATGCGTGCCGCATTGAGCACGTCCTGTCGGCGGAGAGCTTCGAGGCAATTAAACGCACAAGAGCTTGAAAACTGCTTGACAAACGCCGCGCCGTCTGTTACAATAATACACCGCGATAACTAAATAGCCGGGTGTGGCGCAGTTGGTAGCGCGCTTGACTGGGGGTCAAGAGGCCGCAAGTTCAAGTCTTGTCACTCGGACCAAGAA
>JAISJC010000102.1 GCA_031261745.1 Oscillospiraceae bacterium | reverse complement strand
CGATTGTGAGGCAGAGCGCGAGAATAATTGCTAAGTATCTTTTCATTTTTACCTCTCCTGTTTTATAGATTGAAAATTTGCGCGGGATAAGAAAGTGTGACTCCCTTGTCCCGCGCTATTAAGTTTACGCTATGTTAGAATATTTGTCAAGAAAAAATTGAATATTTTATCAGTTTACGCCCTGAATCGCCACGAAGTCCCACTCGCCTGTCGCGGTGTTGGCCTTTTTGACGACGGCCTCGTTGCGGTTCGCGTCGCCGATTTCGTCAAACGCGATGTGGCCGGTAACGCCGTCGTAGCTGATATCCCAAAGTGCCTCGTTGACTGCCTTGGAGTCGGTTGAGCCGGCGGCTTTCAGGGCTTCAAGCGCGACATAGTACGCGTCAAATCCCATCGCGGACACGGCGGCGATCATATCGTTGCCGTTGTTGTTCGCGAGGTTTGTCGGGTTGCCGTTAATCCATTCCTTGATACCCGCGTCGAAGCTGGCGGAGCCACCCTCCTGATAGAACGTGGTGACGTAGATCGAAACGTCTTTGCCCTGTGCGGCACCGGTGATGACGTTGGAATCCCACGTGTCGCCCGCAAACAGCGGAACCGTGAACGCCTGTGACGCCGCCTGCTCAATAATGTTCGCGGCGGCCTCAGAGGAAACGGGGGCGGCGAAAACCTCAGCACCGAAGTTCTTGGCGTTCGTGATGTAGCTGTTGAAGTCGCTGTTGCCTTCCGGATATGTCTCGTACTTCACTTCGCCGCCGAGTGCCTCAAACGCCTTTTGGAAGTAGGTGGCGAGGCCGACGGAATAATCGTCACCGAGCTTCGCGAGGACGTACGCCTTCTGCGCGCCGAAGGTTTCGGCGGCGAAGTTCGCCAGAACCGTACCCTGGAACGGGTCGAGGAAGCAGATGCGGAAGTAATGCGTGTTTTCGAGCGTCACCTGCGGGTTTGTGCAGGTTACGCCGATGGCGGGAATGCCCGCGTCGCGGAAGATGTCGCTCGCCGCGATGGACACGCCGGAGCCGTAGGAGCCGAGCACGACGCTCACGCCCGAAGAGACGAGCGTGTTCGCGGCGGAGGCCGCCTTATCGGTGGAGGATTCGTTGTCAACGGCAACAAGCTCGACCTGATAGGTCTCGCCGCCGATTTCAACTGTCGGCGTCAGCGCGTTCGCGTACTGAATGCCGAGGGTTTCCTGCTTGCCGCCCGCGCCGTTGTCGCCGGAGGCCGGCTCATACACGCCGATTTTCACTACCTTATTCGCGGTTGCGGGGGTGTTCGCGTCTCCCGTGGCGTCGTCGGCTTTACCGCCGCAGGCCGCGAGCGCGACGAGCATAACGAGTGCGAGTAACAGGGCTAATGTGCGTTTCATTCTTGTCTCTCCTTTAATATTTTTATTTTTGTACGCGTGGCACGCCAAGGGGGATTCGAACCCTCGACCTACTGCTTAGAAGGCAGTTACTCTATCCTCTGAGTTATTGGCGCATTTACTCATCAGATTTTACCACTGTCATTTCAAAAAGTCAATCATAAAAGAGTGCTTATCCTCATACTCATTATTAAGCCAATTTCAACAAGGGGGATTTAAGCGTGAACGAGCATAATATATATGAGGACATCGCGGCGCGTACGGGCGGCGATATTTACCTTGGGGTCGTCGGACCCGTGCGTACGGGCAAATCCACATTCATCAAGCGGTTTATGGAAACACTCGTCATTCCCGGCATCGAAAACGCGTATCTGAAAGAGCGCGCCCGCGACGAGCTGCCGCAGTCCGGTTCCGGCCGCACGATTATGACGGCGGAGCCGAAATTCGTACCGGAGGAGGCCGCCGCGCTGAAACTCGACGGCGGAGCCGACGTCTCCGTGCGCCTTATTGACTGCGTGGGCTATATGGTGCCGGGCGCGGCGGGACAGTTCGAGGACGGTCACGAGCGAATGGTGACGACGCCGTGGCACGAGCGCGAGCTTACGCTCACGGAGGCGGCCGAACTCGGCACGCGCAAGGTTATCGCGGAGCATTCAACCATCGGTATCGTCGTCACGACGGACGGCACCATAGGCGATATTCCGCGCGCGGACTATATCGACGCGGAGAACCGCGTCGTGTCGGAGCTGCGCGCCATCGGCAAGCCGTTTATCATCGTCGTAAACTCGGCGGAGCCGAACGCGCCCGCCGCCGCGAACCTCGTCAGCGAGCTTTCGGCGAAGCACGGCGTGACCGTCGTCGCGGAGAACGTCCAAAAAATGGACGCGGCGAATATTGAGGCGATTATCAAGTCCGTGCTGTACGAGTTTCCGATTGCGGAATTCGGCGTGTTCCTGCCCGCGTGGGTGGACGCGCTGCCGGTCACGCATCCGATTAAAAGCGGTCTTTTGGAGTCAATCCGCAAGGCTGCGCCGGGGCTGAAACGCATTCGCGACGCGCAGACGGCGGCAAACCTCCTCGCCGACGACGAAAATGTGTCTGGCGCGACGGTGAAAGGCCTCGACCTCGGCCGCGGAAACGTCGCCGTGTCGCTCGACGTGCCGCGCGAGCTGTTCTACGGTACGCTGTCCGCGCAATCCGGATTTGACGTGCGCGACGACGGCGACCTCGTTTCCCTGCTGACGGAGCTGTCCGAGGTCAAGCGCGAATACGACCGCATAGGCTCCGCCCTGCGGGACGTGCGCGAAACGGGCTACGGAATTGTTATGCCGTCGCGAGAGGAGCTGCGGCTCGAAGAGCCGGAGATTGTCCGCCAGGGCGGGCGTTACGGCGTCAAGCTCAAGGCGAGCGCGCCGAGCATTCATATGATGATGGCGAATATCGAAACCGAGGTGTCCCCCGCCGTCGGCAGCGAGCGCGCGGGCGACGACATCATTAACTTCCTGTTGCAGGAGTTTGAGGGCGACGTCGGCAAAATCTGGGAGTCGAATATGTTCGGCAAGTCGCTTTACGACATCGCGGGCGAGGGGCTGAACGCGAAAATCAAGAAAATGCCGGAGGAGACGCAGGCGAAGCTGCGCGGAACGCTGCAACGCATAATAAACGAGGGTACCAGCGGCGGAATTATCTGCATTATATTATAGAGGGAGCGGGGGCATTATGCCCCCGCCCTCGCTTTGACCTTTTCGAGCAGCGCGATAAATCGCGGCTCCCCGCGCAGCGGGTCGTACCGCTCCTGCTCCGTGAAGCGGTCGAGCATATCCTCAAACGGGCTGCGGCTCCACCGCGAATGCGGCTCCGCCGTGATGCCGCGCAGCATCAGCGACGTGTATTCGTCGCCGTCCGTGTACGCCGCGTACTTTTCGGCGTGGACGTAGGCGCGCTCCAAATAGTCGAGCGTTTCGTCATACCGCTTCATCAGCAGATAGCAAGCCGCGATAACGCGGTTGTACTCATACGCGTCGAAGTGTTGGTCGCACATATTTTCGCCGTAGATGATACCTTGAAGTTGCAGAAGTTGCTCATAAATCGCGATTCTGTCCTCAAACGGGATTTTCTGCTCCGGATTCCAGCAGTCCACGTCGGCGTAGACCTTGACGTTTGTCGTCAAAAACTCATAGAAATATTGGATAAGCCATTGCGCGTATGTCAGACCCTCTTTGCCCTCTTTGAGTGCGTAGGTTCCGATTACAACCTGTCTTGAATAACCCGTTGGCGGTAGTTGCTCCGCAAATTCAAGCGCGGTCGCCTTGTCGTCCTTTCCGTGGTAGCACCCCGCGAGCGTAACCGTCACACTTGTGCGAAGTTCCGTGTCCGTGCAGTCCTCAAGTATTTTCTTACAAATCGCAATCGGCTCGTCATAACTCTCGGGTGAGCCGTCCGCGAACCACCGCAGTTGCACCGCGAGGTTAAACATCAGCTCCAAATTGCCGGGAAATTCAAGACAAGCCTTGCGGCACAGCGCGATTGTTTCGTCCTCTTTCCACCGCAGATGGAGCGAATTGATTTCCGCAATGTACGCCTGCACCTTTTCCTTTGCCTTTGAAATGTCCACGCCTAAAAGTTCGTCCGTCGTCACGCCGTAGAAGTTCGCGATTATCGGAAACAGCGAGATGTCGGGGTACGCGGCGTTCGTCTCCCACTTGGAAACGGCCTGGAACGACACGCCGAGGGTTTCCGCAAGCTGCTCCTGCGTGAGGTCGCGGCGTTTGCGGAGGGCTTTCAGCTTTTCGCCGAGATTAAATGTGTTTTCCATATTTATTCCCCATTGTGTTATTATTTGACCGGTCATAATTTGATTATACGGCAATTTTCGGCGAAAACCATACCGTCGCAGTTGAAGAATTTTCAACCAGCGGTAGAATTATTGGTGAAAGCAACGCCCGCCGTATTGCGGCGGGCGTCATAATTTACTTGCCGGAGATTGTCACGCCGCTGACCGCAATCCACGGCATCACGTTGCTGCCGTCCTCAATCGTTTCGCGCGAGATTGCGATGATATTGTTGAACATTTCGAGGAAGTTGCCCGAAACCATCGTTTCGCTGACCGCCTCGGCGATTTTCCCGTCCGCAATGCGAAAGCTGTTCTTCGCGACACCGGAGAACGTGCCGTCCGGCGTCGGCGACCCGCCGGAGAAGCGGTTCATCAGAATTCCGTTCTCAATCCCCGCGATAATCTCATCAAGTGGCGTTTCGCCGCCCTCGACAATGTAGCAGCTCGTATCCGTAGCGCGCGGCAGACCCGTTTTCAGCGCACCGTACTGGCTGAGCGCGAAGCTCTTCAAAATGCCGTTTTCAATGATTACCTGCTTTTCGGCGATATATCCGTCGTTCGTCACGGGAGAAAAGTCTTTTAACCGCTTGTCCGCGCGGTCAAACACAAAGGAAAATTTCTCGTCGGTGACTTTTTCGCCGATTTTGTCCCGCCAGGGGCTTATTCCCGCGACGAGTGCGCCGTTGCCGAGGCAGTTGCCGACGATATACCCGATGAATTCCTGCGCGATTCCCGCGGGCATCAGAATCGTCCCGACGGTTTTCCCCTCGTAGGGTACCGTTTCGATTTGCCTTTCAAGCTCGCCGAGCGTCCTGCGATTCTCCGGGTAGTCGATTATCGGCTTGTCGAGGTGCCTGTCCGTGAAGCCGACGCCGGACATCGACGAAACCCTCTCGCCGTCTCGCGCGCAGACCGTCCCGCCGCCCGTATATCCGGTTCCGGCGGTATACACGCGTGTGCCGTTGGAGTTCGCGTAATAGCTGCCCGACGAGGTAAAGCTGGCGATAAACTGTACGAAATCAATCAGCGGAAATTCCTTTTTCGTGTCGGCGAGGAACTCCGTCACGCGGTCGTAGACCCGTCCGAGGTCAACCTCCTCCTCGACAAAAACGTATTCGTGCTCGCCTATTCCGGGCGCGATGGCATTTGCGTCGTCAGGCTCGGACAGCTCCGCGGAGGCCACAGCGTCGCGCGCGGCCTTTTCAATTGCGGTCTTGTCGAGGGTGTTAGTCCCCGCATTGCCGTATTTATTTCCGATGAAGGCGTTTATCGAAATTGAGGAGCTGATTGTCGTGCGCACGAGCGAGAATTTTCCCGCGTCAAGGTTCAGCTCGTCGTTCTGCGAGCGGCTGACAGACAGATGCGCGCCCGTCGCGCCGAGCGATTTGAGCAATTCGAGCGTTTCCTCCGCTATGGCCTTAAATTCGGCCTGTTCGGCCCTGTGAATATCGTTCATTTCATTTCCCCCTATCTTCCGCCGAGGTTGACGCGGCATTTGACGCTCGGCCCGCCCATACCGACGGCGATGGATTGCTTTTTGCCGCACGAGCCGCGCCCCCACGTCATCTCGTCGGAGAGCATCGTCACGGTTTTCAGCAAATCGAACGCCACGCCCGAAATCGTTGTGTCGCGTATCGCGCGTCCGAGCTTGCCGCCCTTAATCTCATACCCGATTGCGGTGCCGAACATAAATTCGCTCGTCAAATCCGCCTGCCCGTTCGTCGGCTGTGAGAGATAGTAGCCGTCCTCCACGGACGCAATCATATCGTCGAGCTTGTCTTTGCCGGGCAGAATCGCCGTGTTGCGCATACGAATCAGCGGCTCGTCTGTGAAGTTGTTCGCCCGCGCGTTGCCGAGAGCCTCGTGGCCGAATACGCGCGCCGTTTCGCGGTTGTGCATAAAGCCTTTCAGCACGCCGTTTTCAATCAGCGTCACGTCCTGCGCGACGGTTCCCTCGTCGTCGATGAAAATTCGCTCCGGCACCGGCTCGCCCCTGTAATTATTCGCGAAGTCCACGAGCGTAACCATCGGGCTTGCGACCTCTTTTCCGAGGTTCGGTCCCGCGACGGAGCCGCCGAGAACGAGGTCTGCCTCGGTCGTGTGACCTATCGCCTCGTGTGCGAGAATCCCCGCGAGCTTTGAGTCGAGAATCACGTCGAACTCCCCCGCTCTGGCGAAAACGCCCTCGCGTTTTTTCATCAGCGTTTCGTAAATCTCGTCAATCTTCGCGAAAATCTTCGCGGGATTCGCGATTACGTCCGTGAAGAAGCGCGTTTCGCACGCCTCCTGCGCCAGCAGGTCAGAATAATCGACGACCGCGCCGTCGTCCGCGAGGACGCTCATCTGCGTGAAAATCTGCGTTTGCGGAATGTACTCATAGAAATCCGCGCCGTCGGAGGTCACAAGAGTTCGCTCGCTGACGCCCGCGCCCGCGATGACAACGCGCGAGATGAGGTTCGTAAACTTGCCGAGTATGTACGCGTCAATTTCGCGCGCGAAGTCGAGGACGAGCTTCTGCTCCGTGTCGCCCTCCGGCGTCGCGTTGCGGTGGAAGTCCGCTTTTTGTGCGCCGAACGGCGGCAGCTGCTCGCCGAGGCGCGAGGTGAGGAATTTCGCGTTGCGGTCCGCCGCCGCAATAACCGACCGCACGGAACGCTCGTCGCAATCCGACGCGGAGGCGAAGCCCCAAAGCCCGCCCGCGTAGACTCGCGCGGAAAGTCCCTGCGTTTCCGACGAGCCGTTTCCCGTGACGTTTCCGTTAATCAGCTGCGCGGCGTGCGCGATGTAGTGCTGCGCGCGCAGCTCCGTATGCCCGTCCAACTTAGACTTGAACGGCGTGAGCAGGTTTTCAAGCATTGATAATCCTCCTAAATTCATCTTCATTTGACATATTAGCACAAAATTTGTGATTATACAAGCGGAATTTTCGGACATATTACCCTCAATCGAAGCAAATGCCAAAACGGGCGGCACTGCCGCCCGTTTCCAAATTCGGATTATGCCGACGCCCTGCGCCGCTGTCCGAAGATACCGTAGAGCTTTGCGAAATTCGGACGTCCGGCTGAGTTCATCAGGTACGCTTCACGCGTCGCGCCGGGTCTGCGGTTTTTGTTGAGGTCGGCGACGATATCCGCGCCGCAGAAGCGTCCGACGCCGTGGCCGTAATACGTGCCGTCACCCATATCAATGACGTTTTCGCCCTGCCATTCCGGCGTGTTGAGGTTTACGTCCGGATTGGCGAAATACCGCCTGTCGCCGGGCAGATAGTCCGGCTCGCGATCCATCAGACCGGTTTCGCGCAGCGCGGGCGAGATGTCGTGCCAGTTCATCAGCCGCATTCCCGAAAATTGATTGTCAAACGCCGCCTCCGGAACCGTGTCCAACAGCGCACCGTAATACACGATTTGCATTGCGGTCGCGCATTCCGTGCCGTAGGCCCCGCCGTTTGAGTAGATGTCGCGGACTGCCGCCGAAGCCGGTGCGCCGCGTCTGACCTCAAATCCGCCGTCGGGGCGGCGTGTCCAGTACCGCGCGTTGCAATAGGCTTTGCGGAAGGTCTCGAAATTCAGACCGGAACGTCGCAGCCTTTCCGAGCGGTCGACGATTGCGCGGCGTAGCGCAAGCTCAAAATCCAGTTCCTCCGGCGAACCGTAATTATAGTCGGCGTGCGAATGCGCGAGTATCGCGGCGCAGGCGTGTTCAATGCCGGACTGCGGGTAACGCCGCGCAAGCGACTGCAAATCCGCGGGCTTTCCGTTAAAGTAAATCATACGTTTTCCCCTCCGTGGGTACCGTTGCGTGCCGCGCGGAACACCTCCAACGCGGTCAGCTCTTCGCTTGTAAGCGGCGTATACGGCGCGCGGGTGCGCGGGTGAATCTCGCGTCCCAGATACTTCGCCTCCTCGTCGTGCGACAGGTGATGCGGCTCGCTCATCGCGTTGAAATGCTCACCCGTCAGATAGATATATTTGCGGTTTTCATTCAGCCACTCGGCGTGTTTCGCGTATGCCTTAACCTTGTCGGCGGAATTTTTCGGCATTTCCAGTCCGAGGAGCTTGCACGCAAGTTCCGTGTCCGCGTTGTTATCGGAAACAATATATTTCGCGATAACGGCGAGCGCGGACGCGTTCGCGCTTTGAAAAAACCCCCACACGAGGTCGTGGATAAACAGACCTTTCCTGTGGCGGCGGAAAATCAGCTCCGCGATTTTCGCCAGCGTATCGCTGTCGGCGTACTGCGTGGCAAAGTAAGCGACGGCGAGGTCGATTGCCGCGTCGTAGTCGTCGCGCCCGGCGCGCGGTCCGTCCCAGTCCGCACCTGTTTCGATTATCCATTTCAACGTGTCCTGCGGCGGATCGACACCGCTTTTCGCGCCGAGCATTATTGCGTAGTTTTGCGCGCGTGAAGCGTCGCCGGCTTTCGTCGCGACGAGCCAAATGCCGTATTTCGCGCGCTCCGGAAGTGCGTTTTCCAAGCCGAGCTGCTCCGCTTCGGGTGCGAGCAAATACAGTACAGGAAAACCGTTTTCCGGGTCATTGAGTGCCTTGACGGCGTCCTCGCGGCTCCGTTTCGCGATTGTGCGGAACGCCGCGCGCAGGCCAACCGCGCCCTGCGAACGCCAGACGCGGCCCAAATATCCGGCAGTCATAATAATCACCCCAATCGTTTATAGTGGTAAGGCATTATATTGTGACGGCGGGCATTTGGTGACAAAAGAAAGCGGCGGGGTTTCCCCCGCCGTTCTCATTTGTGTTTTCAGATTTAGTAGGCTGACCAACCTCCGTCGGCGGTGATTACCGCGCCGTTGACAAAACTCGAATCGTCGCTCGCGAGGAACAGCGCGATACTCGCTATCTCGTCGGCGGAACCGTAACGCGGGTTCGTACCCATTCCGGTTTGCGCGCGCTCATAGCCGAACGCACTCGGATTTTTCAGTCCCACGCCGATTTCCGTCGCGACGCCGCCCGGCGCAATCGCGTTGCAGCGAACGCCCTTTTGCGCGTACATATACGCGATATTCTTCGTCAGGCCGACGACGCCGAACTTCGACGCCGTGTAGCTCGCGCCGGCCCTCGCACCGAACAGCCCGCCTACGGACGCGGTGTTAATAATAACTCCGCCGCCGTTGTCGAGCATTCCGTTGAGCCACCTGCGGCAGATGACGAACGGACCTTTCAGATTCGTGTCAATGACCTTTTCCCACAGCTCGTCGCTGCATTCCGCGGCGGGCATCATCTCGTCCATTACACCGGCGTTGTTTACGAGAATGTCGATTTTACCGAATTCAGTAAAACTCTCGTCCAGCACGGCGGTAATCCCCGCCGTGTCGGCGACGTCGCCGGACTTCGCGATGATTTTACCCGACAGACCGGCCGCGTCCGCGACAAGCGCGTCGAGCTTTTCTTTTCTGCGCGCCACGGCGATTACGGTTGCGCCCTCGGCGGCGAATTTCAGCGCGATTGCGTGACCCATACCCGAACTTGCGCCTGTGACAAACGCGACTTTATTTTCAAGTTTCATCGTTTCTTTTCCTCCAATTAATATTAATAATGATTCCTATTTTTATTATACACCATATTTGCAAAATGTCAATGTTTATTTTGCGCAAAAAAGACATAAAAAAACGTCCCGCCGCGGCGGAACGTTTTTAATCTCAAATTATTTCGGCAAATACTTCGCCGGATTGACCGGAACCCCGTCAATCCGCAGTTCAAAGTGGCAGTGTACGCCGCTCGCGGTGCCGGTGCTTCCCATCTTCGCGATCTGTTGTCCGCGATAAACGAGGTCGCCCGCTTCAACAAGCAGTTCGCTGTTGTGCGCGTAAGCCGTGACTTCGCCGTTGTCGTGCTGAACCTGAATCATATTGCCGTATCCGTTCTTCTTGTCTCCGGCGGCGATGACGACTCCCCCGTCGGCGGCGTAAACCGGATCGCCCTTTTTGCCCTCAATGTCGATGCCCTGGTGGTTGCTCGAACCGATTTTAAGCGAACGCCTGCCGAAGCCGGACGTAACCTTGCCGTCCGCCGGCCAGAAATACTCGCCGTAGGACGCCGTAACGGGGCGCGGCGCGCTGCCGACGGCGATTACCTCGTCAACAGGCTCGGCAATGACATTACTCTCAACCGCCGCGCGGGAGACCTCTTTGCCGTCGCGGTAACCGACGCGCTCGACGATTTGGCGCGCTCCGTCGCGCCCCTCGGTCAGCACGGCGGTGTCGCCCGTGTAGAGCGTCGGGTCGTCGACGGTCACGGTTTTGAAAGGCGTGGCGACCGTATAGCTGCTCTCGATATAATCCGGCTCAGCCAAAGTGACGTTCTCCGCAACAACTTTCTGCGGAAAATTCGCCCAAAAATCCGCGGCTTTGGCGTTCTTAGAAGCCGTAATATTCGCGGCGATGACGCAGACAGCCACAAATCCGGCAGCTATCGCGACCGCGCGGACGCGATTTTTTTTCTTAACGGGAACAGTAAAAAATGATTTCACACAAATGAGCGCGTCAGACGCGTTTTCGGGTAAACTACTATATGTGCCGTCTCCGTAAATCAATGCACGCTGTATATTGTTTCGACGCAATTTGTAACCTCCGTTTACGTAACGATTACTACATATTACATTTTGTTACTTTTGCATAATAGCGTAAATTTTCTGATTTGTCAAGTGTTTTTGTGAATATTACGCAAATTTTATGTCAACAATCTTCGCGTAAACAAAAATTTACATAGGAGAAAGTTACAAATGAAATTCAAAAACTGGGAACTCGCGTTCATCATCGCTATCCTCATTACGCTCCTGTGCGGCTCCGCGCTTTCGCGCGAGCAGGCGGAATTGTCCGACAAGCTGATTCGTCTGCACGTCGTCGCGAATTCCGATTCAGCCGACGATCAGGCACTTAAACTGCGCGTGCGTGACGCGGTTCTTGCGTCGCTCGCGCCGAAGCTCGGCGGAGTGACGGGCGCGGCGGAGGCAGCACGCATAATTGAGGAAAACTTTGCGTCCGTCCGCGCCGCCGCGCTGCGTGAAATCACGCGTTCGGGGTATAATTACGACGTCGCGGTCAGCCTGCGGGAGGAGGACTTCCCGACGCGCGACTACGATTCGTTCAGTCTGCCCGCGGGACGCTACAACGCGCTGCGCATTGTAATCGGCGACGGCGCGGGCAAAAACTGGTGGTGCGTCGTGTTCCCGCCGCTCTGCACTGAAATCTCCGTCGGCGACGAAAACGCCGCCGCGTTCAACGAACTTTCGGACGACGAGGTGAAGCTGATTTCCGAGGAGGACGGCTACGTTGTGCGCTTCAAATCAATGGAAATGCTGGCAAAATTAAAAAAACTCTTTAATAAGTGAATTTCTGCTTGACAAACTGTGATAATAGTGTTTATAATAAATAATCATACATTCGGAGGTGCATAGATATGTTTGGTTTTACCGTTGAACGCCTGCCCAGAGAAGAGGGCGGTTTCTGTGCGCCGAAATCCGATGCCAAAAATACTGTTTCCAATGTAGGGCGTGCGCTTGACGTATGCCTTATTATTATTTATGCCCTCAACCTTATTATCGTCCTTCGCCGACTTATTAAACGCAATCAAACGGAGTCTGCGGCAGATTTTGCCGATTGAAGCAATTGTTGTTTCATTTTAGCTCCGTTGAATAAACGGGGCTTTTTCATTGTAAAGGCGGTGATTCAAATCAAGCGTATAACGATAATAACCGGTCATTACGGCAGCGGAAAAACCGAGTTTGCCGTGAACTTCGCCCTCGGCGAAGCCGGGAAGCGCGAGTACGCGAAACACGCGCTGTGCGACTTGGATATTGTGAACCCGTACTTCCGCTCGCGCGAGAAACGGCTGATGCTCGAAGAACACGGCATTTCCGTTTTCGGCAGCAGCGAGCAGGACGAGATTACGGCGGAGATTCCCGCGCTCGGCGCGAACGTCCGCGGTCCGCTCGAAAACGCCGAGTGCCGCGTAATTGTGGACGCCGGCGGTAACGACAGCGGCGCGCTCGTGCTGAATCAGTTCCGCAAATATTTCACGCCGGAGCAGACCGACGTCCTCGCCGTCGTGAATTTCAGCCGCTACGAAACGCGAACGGTCGCGGACGCGGCGGAGCAGATCGCGATGATTGAGCGCGCGACCGGACTTGCGGTCGGCGGACTCGTCGGCAACACGCACCTGCTGCGTGAAACCACCGCGGAAACCGTCTTGCGCGGACACGACCTCGCTCTTCAACTCGGCGAAAAGCTCGGAATACCGCTGCTGTACGACTGCTACCCCGTCGGCGTGGTTGACCCTGCGTACCCGCAATGCGCGCCCCTGCGCGATACCCTGTTCCCGCTAAACCTGTATCTGCGCCCGACGTGGCTTGACAGATAAATAATTCAGTAATTACATAACAAAAGGAGTTTTGATATGGCAAAGTTTTCCGTTAAGTTCGACGCCGATGTCTGCAAAGGCTGCGAACTATGCCGTTCGGTCTGTCCCAAGGGGCTTATCGAGATGAGCGGCAAAATCAACTCAAAGGGATATTCCCCCGCGTCCATCGAGAAGCCGGAGGAATGCGTCGGCTGCACGAGCTGCGCGCTCGTCTGTCCCGACGGCGCGATTGAGATTACAAAGGAGGACGAGTAAATGGCTAACGGCAACGATAAAGTATTACTCAAAGGCAACGAAGCGTTTGCCGAAGCCGCGATTCGCGGCGGTCTGCGGTTCTATTTCGGTTATCCGATAACGCCGCAGAGCGAAATCCCCGAATTTATGTCGCGTGAGCTGCCCAAGCGCGGCGGCGTGTTCCTCCAAGCCGAATCTGAACTCGGCGCAATCAATATGGCTTATGGAGCCGGCGCGGCCGGCGGCGCGGTCTTTATTTCCAGCTCCTCACCCGGAATCGCGCTTATGCAGGAGGGAATGAGCTTTCTCTGTTCCGCCGAAGTCCCGCTCGTCGCGCTCAACGTGTCGCGCGGCGGCCCCGGAATCGGCGGCATTCAGCCCGGACAAGCCGACTACTTCCAGGTCACGCGCGGCGGCGGCAACGGCGACTACAAAATCCCCGTGTTCGCGCCCGCGTCCATTCAGGAAGCGATTGACCTCATCTACGAATCGGCGGAGCTTGCGGCTTACTGGCGCAATCCGATTATGATTTTCGTTGACGGCATAATCGGTCAGATGATGGAACCCGTGACCCTGCCGGAGCAGCGTCCGTTCACCGAAACGTCGAAAATCCGCGACGCGAAGCCGTGGGCAATCACGGGCTACGGCGACGACGACACAAAAAAGAACGTCGTGAAGTCCCTGCGTATGCAGCCGGACGACCTCGAACGCCACGTCGAATACCTCTTTGAGAAGTACCGCCGCGCCGAAAAGGAGCTGTGCCGCGTGGAAACACAGGACATTGAGGACGCGGACATCGTTCTCGTCGCGTTCGGCACCGTGGCGCGCATTGCGCGCGAGGCGATTGAAATCCTCGCGACGCGCGGAATCAAGGCCGGACTTGTCCGTCCGATTTCGCTCTGGCCGTTCCCGTATGACGTTTTTGACAAAATCGGAAGCCGCACGAAGGCGGTAATTTCAGCCGAGCTTTCAATGGGTCAGATGATTGAGGACGTGCGAATCGGCGTCGGCAAGCGGCTTCCCGTCCGACTTATTAACCGCACGGGCGGAATGATTCCGACTTCGCTCGATCTTGCGGACAGTGCGGAAAAGATTTACAAGGAGGTCAATTAGATGTCAACACCTGTTTTTACATACACAAAGGGAATGATTAGAACCGAAACGAACTTCTGCCCCGGCTGTACTCACGGTATCGCGCACCGGCTCATCACGGAAACACTCGTTGAGATGGGCGAAATCGGCAACGCAATCGGCGTCGCGCCGATTGGCTGCTCCGTTCAGGCGCACAAGTTTATGAACGTCGATATGTGCGAGGCCGCGCACGGGCGTGCGCCCGCCGTCGCGTCGGGAATCCGCCGCGTCCACCCCGACAAAATCGTCTACACATACCAGGGCGACGGCGACCTCGCATCAATCGGCACGGCGGAGATTGTCCACGCGGCGGCACGCGGCGAGAAGTTCTCCACGTTTTTTATCAACAACTGCATTTACGGTATGACCGGCGGCCAAATGGCTCCGACGACGCTGATCGGTCAGCGTTCGACCACCAGTCAGGACGGGCGCACAAAGGCGCAGGCCGGCAACCCGATTCGCGTTTCGGAGCTTATTTCCACGCTCGACGGAGCCGTCTATGTGGAGCGCGTCGCGCTCGACACACCCGCGCATATCCGCGCCGCAAAAAAGGCCGTCCGACGCGCGTTTGAGATTCAAAAAGCCGGCCTCGGTTTCACGTTCGTCGAATTTCTCTCGACCTGCCCGACGAACTGGGGCGTTACCCCGCCGGACGCGATGAAGTGGCTCGCGGAGAATATGATTCCGTACTATCCGCTCGGCGTGAAGCGCGAACCTGAGGAGGTGCAGGCATAATGGCTACATCTAAACTGTTTTTTGCCGGTTCCGGCGGTCAGGGCATAATCCTTATGGGTCAGATGGTGACCTACGCCGCGATGTTTGAGGACAAGGCGACGACGTATTACCCCTCCTACGGTCCCGAAATGCGCGGCGGCACCGCGAACTGCACCGTCATCGTCTCCGACAAGGACGTGTCCTCCCCGCTCATCTACGAGGCGGACTGCGTAATCGCGATGAACCTGCCCTCGCTTATCAAGTTCGAGAGCCTTGTCAAGCCCGGCGGCACGCTGCTCATCAACTCGTCGATTGTTGACCAGAAAGCCACTCGGACGGATATCACGGTGCTTTACGTACCGACGGCTGAAATCGCAAAGGAAATCGGCAATCCGCGCGGCGCGAATATGGTTATGCTCGGCGCGGCAATCCGCGCGACGAACGTCGTGGCACAGGAAACGATTGAGCGCGTAATGCGCGAAAAGGCGTTCACCGGCAAAAAGGCCGCGACGATTCCGCTGAATATCACGGCGTTTGAGGCGTTCAAATAAAAGGAGATAAATAAAATGTCAAAATATGATTTCAAAATAACAAAAACAACTAATCCCAAGCCCAAGCCGGACCCGAATACACTGAAATTCGGCAAGGTTTTCACCGACCATATGTTCACAATGGAGTACACCGAGGGAAAGGGCTGGCACGACGGGCAAATCGTCCCCTACGGCCCGCTCACGCTCGACCCCGCGGCGGCGGTTCTGCACTACGGACAGGAGATGTTTGAGGGTATGAAGGCGTACCGCACGCGCGACGGGAAAATTCTGCTGTTCCGCCCGTATATGAACGCGGAGCGCGGCCGCAAGACCAACGACCGTATGTGTATGCCCGACTACGACCCCGATATGTTCGTCGAGGCCGTGAAAACGCTCGTCAATGTCGAGCGCGACTGGATTCCCGAAAAAGAGGGGACGAGCCTGTATATCCGCCCGTTTATGTTCGCGGACGAGGCGTTTCTCGGCGTTCACGCGGCGCACCACTACAAATTCATCATCATCTGCTCCCCCGTCGGACCGTACTACGACACGCCAGACGGCGGTCTGCTCTCGACCTCGATTTTCGTCGAGGAAACCTACGTCCGCTCCGTTCAGGGCGGCACCGGCTTCGCGAAAATCGGCGGCAACTACGCCGCGAGCCTGAAAGCGCAGACAAACGCGGCCGCAAAAGGCTGCGAGCAGGTACTCTGGCTCGACGCAATCGAGCATAAGTACGTCGAGGAAATCGGCACCTCCAACGCATTCTTTGTGATTGACGGCGAGGTCATCACCGCGCCTCTTCTCGGCACGATTCTCCCCGGCGTGACGCGCGATTCCGTTATTGCGCTGCTCAAATCCTGGGGCGTTCCCGTCACAGAGCGCAGACTTCTTATCGAGGATGTGCGCCGCGCGGCGGCTGAGGGACGACTCAACGAGGTTTTCGCGTCGGGAACGGCGGCGGTCATCTCACCCGTCGGCAAGCTCGTGTTCTCCGACAGCGATTTTGCGATTAACGGCGGCGCAATCGGCGCGATTGCCCAGCGTCTGTATGACGAGCTTTACGGCGTGCAGACCGGAAAGATAAAGGACGACAAGAACTGGACACTGGAGGTCTGACCAAAGATGGAAACTATATACAGGCTGCGCGGGTACACGGTGTCCAGCGGCAAAAATGACGGCGAGCGCGTAACCGCTACGGCGGGCGTCAGCATTACCCACGGCGCGAAAACCGCCGTCGGCGAAGCCATAGGAAACGGCCCCGTAGACGCGGCGTTTAACGCCATCTCAAAGGCTCTCGGTCGCGATTTTGAACTCAAAGAATTTCAGATCACCGCGATAAACGAGGGTGCGGACGCATCCGGCGAAGCCAATATCAAACTGCACTCAAACGCCGAGACATTCAGCGGTTCCGGTCGTTCGAGTGACATTATCGGCGCGGCAATCATCGCGTATCTGTCGGCCGTGAACAAAATAATCTTGAAGGAGGCGGAGCAATGAAGCTGTCATACAGTACAAAAATCTACGAAAAGCACTCGATTTTCGACAATATAGTTCTCACCGAAAGCGAGAACGCGCGCAGCCTTGACGGGTTTGAGTACGCGTATGACCACGTTGAAGTGAAAATCCTGCTTAACGATGCTTCGGAGCGCAATATCGTGACGCGCCGCCTGACAAAAAGCCGCATTGAAATCCCCTGCGTCGCCGTCGGGGTTGCGGGTTACGACGCGACGGCACGCAGGCAGGTGTTCGCCGCGATTGAGGCCGCTTCCCTGCTTGGGATTGCCCACGTCGCGCTTGACGCGCATTACGCGGACGCGGATATCGCAAAGCTCGAAGCCCTCGTCGGCGAATTCGTCGACAATGCCGCCGACCTCGGCGTCACGCTGCTGATTGAAACGCGCGGCGCGTTTGCCGATTCATCAAAGCTGCGCTCACTGTTGGAAAAATTCGCGAACGACGCGCTCGCGGTTCTGTGGAACCCCGCGGAGACCGCCGCCTCAAATGAATCCGCCGACACGACAATCGCGAACCTCGGCGCGTATGTGCGCCACGTCCGCGTCACAAACGCGTTTCTCGCCGATGAGAGCATCTCCGTTGACGCGCAGCACGCGCTCCGCTCGATCGACTATCACGGACATCTGACGCTCGTCGGCGGGGAGACTCTCGCAGACCCGGAAGCGGCGTTGCGCGGCTATACGAGCGCGATGTACGACTTAATTCACGACTACAAGCCTTTCTACCTCGACAAGCGCGGCACCGGCAAGCGCATTTTCCCGTATGACGAGCTGGTTGACCTCACGTTCTCGCGTATGCTCGACCGCGTCGCGGATAAGTTCCCGAACCAGACGGCGTTCAAGTACCACACCGGCGAGTACGAGCGCACCTACGCGCAATTCCGCGACGACGTGGACGAGTTCGCGCGCAGCCTGATCGCGCTCGGCGTTAAGCCCGGCAACAAAGTCGCCGTATGGGCGACGAACGTCCCGCAGTGGTACATCACGTTCTGGGCTACCGTGAAAATCGGCGCGGTTCTCGTAACAGTGAACACGGCGTACAAGGTGCGCGAGGCGGAATATCTCCTGAGGCAGGCAGACATTCAGACGCTCGTGATGATTGACGGCTATAAAGATTCCGACTACGCCGGAATTATGCGTGAACTCTGCCCAGAACTCGCGGCGGCTGACGCAACAAAACCTCTGCACTGCAAGCGTCTGCCGTTCCTGCGGCACATCGTCAACGTCACCTCAAAGCAGGACGGCTGTTTGACGTGGGAGGACGCGCTCGCGCTCGCGCCGACTATCGAGATTGCGGAGGTCTACCGCCGCGAGGCTGCGATAAGCCCCGACGACGTGTGCAATATGCAGTACACCTCCGGCACGACGGGCTATCCCAAAGGCGTAATGCTGACGCACCGCAATATCGTAAACAACGGCAAATGTATCGGCGACAGAATGGATTTGTCCACCGCCGACAGAATGTTGATTCACGTCCCTATGTTCCACTGCTTCGGAATGGTTCTCGCGATGACGGCGTCGATATCGCACTGCGCGGCGATGTATCCGATGGCGGCGTTCTCCCCGCGCGGCGCGCTCGCGAATATCAAAGAAAACGCGATAACGTGTTTCCACGGCGTTCCGACGATGTTCATCGCGATGCTCGAACACGCGGACTTCAATTCCGACGACTTTTTGCATATGCGGACGGGCATAATGGCGGGCTCGCCCTGCCCCGTTCCCGTAATGCGCGACGTCGTGGACAAGATGCATATGTCGGAGATTGTCATCGTTTTCGGCCAGACGGAATCCTCCCCCGGCTGCACAATGTCCAGCACCGACGACTCGCAGGAGCTGCGCGTCGCGACGGTCGGCAAGGCGTTGCCCGAAATTGAGTGCAAGATTGTTGACCCCGAAACGTACGAGGATTTACCCGACGAAACGCCGGGCGAGTTCGTCGCGCGCGGGTACAACATTATGAAGGGCTACTACAAAATGCCGAACGCGACGGCCGCCGCAATCGACAAAAACGGCTGGCTCCACACGGGCGACATCGCAATGCGAACGCCCGACGGCTACTACAAAATCACGGGGCGGCTCAAAGATATGATTATCCGCGGCGGCGAGAATATCTACCCCAAGGAGATTGAGGAATTCCTGTACACGCACCCGAAAATCTCCGACGTGCAGGTCATCGGCGTGCCGAGCGAGGCGTACGGCGAGGAGATTATGGCGTGCGTCGTAATCAAAAAGGGCGAGACGCTGACGGAAACCGAGGTCCGGCAGTACGTCCTCGACAATATGGCGAAGCACAAGGTTCCGAGCTACGTCGATTTCGTCGATGAGTTCCCGATGAACGCCGCGGGGAAAATCCTAAAATACAAAATGCGCGACGACGCGGTCGAAAAGCTGGGACTGCAAAAGGCCGCGAACATAGAAACGGCGTAGATACAGAAACGGAGCGGCATTGCCGCTCCGCGTTTTTTCATCTAATTTTTATCTGCCGAGCAGCACGTCGGTACTCACGCCGAGCGCGTCCGCGAGCGGCACAAGATACGCAATATCCGGCAATCCGCTGCCGCTCTCCCACTTTGAGATTGCTTTGTTGGACACGCCTAACACGTCCGCGAGTTGTGTCTGTGAGAACCCGCGTTGCATACGAAATCGCTTAATCATTTCCCCTGTCAAGTTTTTCTCCGCGGTTGCTTTTACCTCTTGTTGTACCCGGTCCTCATATTTTTTTGCGTAAGCCGTCAAGGCGAGCTGCTTAATGTCGTCGGCAAAATCACCTTTCTCAATGTAATCTGTAAATTTACAGAATGCCGTTCCTACATTGTCCTCATTAAGGTTTACAGCACACACCGTCGTTGCAAGCTCTTTTAGAGATTCCGGTACTTGAAAATTTTTCAAGTATTTCGTAAGTTCGTCTAAGGTCAAATCTTCACGCTCCATAATACGCTCCATAATAATACGCTCCATAATTACACAAAACCAAGCGCGGTTTGTGTTATTACAATTGTTGCGGTACCGTAATTTACACTTCCTTGATAATATAAAGCACCCGATACACTGCTGGGTATGGTTAACGTACCACTCGCACTGGTCATAGTAGCCACCGCAATGGTACTGTTGCTCATAGTGATATAACCGGTAAATCCGGTAACCGTAGAGGTTTTGGCCGACCAAGTTACTGTGTGTCCGAGTAAGTTCACGTTCATATGGATGCCGCCGTTTCCTTCCGCAGCAATTGGCTCTTCGATTATAGGTTCTTCAACCTCCGGCTCTGTTGCGTAAACTGTGAACGACATTGCAGAGAGTATAATCGCGAGAATTGTGATTAACGTAAGAAGTCTTTTTGTAACTTTCATTTCAATAATTCCTTTCTGATTGTGTGTTGTCAACTTCCGTACCCTTGCGTGACTATATAACCCACCGGACTGTACCTCCATATACTTTTCTATATTTTGGCACACAATATTCTAACTGTCAACCTACTTGTCGTAGACTTTTTGGTCAAATGTCCACGTTCCGTAGACTGTCGGTTTCTTTCCCCAACCGCTTATAAAGCGTGAAGTACATCGTTCCGCCGCAGGCGAGGCCGCCGATAATCTGCGACACGGTGTCCGCGATAAAAACTCCGTCCACGCCAAAAAAGCGCGGCAGCAGCAGCGTCAGCGGCGCGGCGATAAACGCCTTTCGCAGCAGCGAGAAAAACACCGCCTGTTTCGATTTGCCGAGCGCGACGAACACGACCTGCGCCGACATTTGCAGCGACATAAACGCGCTCATCGCGAAATACAGCCGCATTGAGCGCACGCCCGTCTCGATAATCATCGGGTCCGGCGAGAATATCCCGATGAAGAAGCGCGGCGCAAGCATAATCGCCGCCCAAATTGCAAGCGTATAGCTCACGGCGACGGTCGTGGAAAAGCGGATTGCCGCGCGCAGCCGCCCGTTCTCCCCCGCGCCGTAATTGAAGCCCATTACGGGCGTCGCGCCCGCGTTCACACCCGAAACGGGCATAAAAACAATCTCACGCACGGCGTTTATGACCGTCATCACGCCGATGTAGAGGTCTCCGCCGTAGACGGAGAGCGTCTTGTTGCAGACGATTTGAATGAGCGAATTTGTCAGGTTCATCACGAACCCCGACAGTCCGAGCGATATTATGCGCCCGACGCACCGCGCGGACAGCCGCAAATCCGCGAGTTTCAAACGGATTAACGAGCGCGGCCCCGTGAGGTAGAGCAGCACCCAGACGGCGGAACAGCCCTGCGCGATAACGGTCGCAAGCGCGGCCCCGCGCACGCCCATATGCAGCGTGAAAATGAAAATCGGGTCGAGGACGATATTCACGACCGCGCCGAGCGCGACCGTCAGCATTCCGCGCTTTGCCGCGCCCTGCGCGTTAATAAACGGGTTCATTCCGAGGCCTGTCATCACGAAAAGCGTCCCCGTCGTATAGATTGAAAGGTACTGCGACGCATAGGGATATGTCGCGTCGCTCGCGCCGAAGGCGTACAGAATCGGTCGCTTGAAGATAATGATGCCCGCCGTCAGAATCACGCCGAAAATCATCAGCAGCGAGAACGAGTTTCCCATAATCTTCTCGGCTTCGCCGTCGTCGCCGCGCCCGCGCGCGATTGAAAACAGCGGCGCGCCGCCCGTTCCGCACAGTCCGCCGACGCTGTTGAGGATTGAGATTATCGGCAGAACCAGCCCCACGCCCGTGAGCGCGAGGGAGCCGGATTCCGCCATTCGGCCGAGGTACATCCGGTCCACGATGCTGTACAGCAGATTGATCAGCTGCGCCGCCGTCATCGGCAACGCGAGCCGCATTATCTGCATACGAACGCTTCCGACGGCAAAATTACCGTCATCAATTTTCTTTGCCATAATTCAGTCCTTAATCAGTTTCCTGCGGAGCCGGCCCATCACCGGTTTTTCGTATTTATAATAAGAAACGTGCGCCACAACAAGCGTCACCGCGAGAACGGCGAGCATAACCCAAACGCTCTTCCCCGCGAACCCGAACTCACGCAGTGAGAGCAGAATCGGAAAGTGAAACAGGTAAATCCCGAACGACATATTCCCGACCCAGCGAAACGGTCGCAATGACAGCAGCCCGCGCGCGGGCGCGATATTCAACGCCGCGATAATCAGTCCGGGGAAGCCGAAAACGGAATAGACAAACGCGCGGTTGCCGATCAGCGCGTCGCTGTAATACTGCGCCGCGAGGCAGAGCAGCGTCGCCGCGGCCGCGATTACGGTCAGAATCTGCTTCGCGCGCCCGCTGTCACAGCGTTTCCACAGCGCGCACGACAGACAGCCCATAAAGAACCCCGGCAGCACGCGCGTAAACTCCGGCGAGAGGAAAAACACCGGCACGCCCCGGTCGTACTGCACGCAGACGGCGAAGGTGACGGCGGCGTAAAACAGCTTGCGCGGCGTGGCTTTGAGCTTCCAAGTCGCCGCAAAAAAGACGATATACGCGAACAGCTCCGGCGTGAGCGACCACATCGGACTGTTCAGAGGCTCGCCGCCCTCCCGCAACAGATACCCGTTGAGAAACAGCAGGTCGCCGAAGAATTTTGTAAGCGACACGTCAAACGCGCTCCCGACGGCAATGCGGCACACAATCCCCGCGCCGAGCGAGATTACGAGCGTGAGATACGCGAGCGGCACGAGGCGCGACAGCCGCAGAACGGCGAAGTTGCGCAGGCTGATTTCGTGAGCCGATATTTTCCGGTCATACACGTGATAGAACGTGAATCCGCTGATGACAAAAAAGAGCTGAACGCACTGCCAGCCCTGATTTGTCAGAAAGTCGCGCAGATATTCCGTGCCGGGAATCAGCACGTCAAGTTTGAATAAATTATTATAGTGGAACGCGAAAACGAACAGAGCCGCAAGCCCGCGCAGCGCGTCAAGCGGCAGCAGCCGCGCCGCGTCGGAGCCTAAACCCTTTTCCATTTCGCGCCCTGCGGCGTGTCCTCGACGACAACGCCCATCGCTTTCAGCTCGTCGCGAATCTCGTCCGAACGCGCCCAGTTTTTTGCGGCGCGCGCTTCTCCGCGCTCCGCGACAAGCGCGTCAATCTTGGCCGCGTCGGGGTCGGACTGCGTTTCGCCGTAAATCAAGCCGAGAATGCCGACAAGCTCGTCAAACACGGTAAGAATATCCGCCGCGAGCGTTTTGTTCGGGTTTTCCGTAACGGCGGAATTAGCCGCGCGAACGAGGTCGAAAATCACCGAAACCGCATCGGCGGTGTTGAAATCGTCGTCCATCGCCTCGATAAAACGCGCGCGGTACGCGCCGAGGTCGATGACCGGCGCGTCTCCGTCTTTCCCGTTTGCCGCTGTGAAAACGAGGTTCTCACGCGCGGTTTTTATGCGTTCAAGCGCGGCCTTTGCCGACACGAGGATATCGCCCGAATAGTTGAGCGGGCTGCGGTAATGGCTCATCAGCATAAACATTCGGATATTTTCGTACCCGTACGCCGCCGCCGCCTCGCGCACGGTGAAAAAGTTACCGAGGGATTTTGACATTTTCTTGTTGTCAATAGAGATAAAGCCGTTGTGCAGCCAGTAGTTCACGAAGGTCTTGCCGCTCGCCCCCTCCGACTGCGCGATCTCGTTCTCGTGGTGCGGAAACGCCAAATCCGCGCCGCCCGCGTGAATGTCAATCGTCTCACCGAGATACCGGCGGCTCATCGCCGAACACTCAATGTGCCAGCCCGGCCTGCCCTGCCCCCACGGCGAGGCCCACTGCGGCTCGCCCGGTTTTGCCGATTTCCAGAGCGCGAAGTCCATCGGATTTTCCTTCAATTCCCCCTGCTCGACACGCGCTCCCGCGAGGAGCGCGTCAAGCGGCTGGTGCGATAGCTTGCCGTAATCCGGAAACGCCGCCGTGCGGAAATACACGTCGCCGCCGGATTCATACGCCTTGCCGTTTCCAATCAGCGTTTCGATAAGCTCAATTATCTCCGCGATATTCTCCGTCGCGCGCGGATGAAATGTCGCCTCGCGGACTCCGAGGTCGCGCGCGTCAATTTCGTACTCCGCAATAAATTTCTCTGCAACCTCGGCGGCGGTAATGCCGAGTTCAGCCGCGCGGTTGATGATTTTGTCGTCAATGTCCGTGAAATTCTGAACAAATGTCACATCATACCCGCGGTACTCAAAGTAACGCCGCAGCACGTCGAACATTATAATCGGACGCGCGTTGCCGACGTGAATATAGTTATACACCGTCGGTCCGCACGCGTACATCTTCACTTTGCCGGTTTCGTTCGGAACGAATTCTTCCTTTTGCGCGGTCAATGTATTATACAGTTTCATCATAACACCTCTATAATCCGCTGGAATTGCGGCTCATTTCTGTGAGTTTCGCTTCAAGTGCTTCGAGCTGACCGCGCAGTGCGGACATCTCGACCGCGACCGGATCCGTGTATCCGATCTGATCCAGCTCCGACGCGAAATCCGGCTTCTGCCCCGCGATTCGCACGATGCGCGCCGGAACTCCGACGGCGGTGGATTCCGGCGGAATCTCACGCAGTACGACGGCACCGGCCGCGATGCGCGCGTTGTCGCCGACCTTAAACGGTCCGAGGACTTTCGCGCCCGCACCGATCAGCACGTTGTTTCCGATTGTCGGGTGACGCTTGCCCGTGTCTTTGCCTGTACCGCCGAGGGTCACCCCTTGGTACAGCAGCACGTCGTCGCCGATTTCGGCGGTTTCGCCGATGATTATACCCGTCCCGTGGTCAATTACAAACCTGCGCCCGATAGTCGCGCCGGGGTGAATCTCAATCCCCGTGATAAACCGCGACCACTGACTGACCGCGCGCGCCAGAAAAAAGCGGCGGTGGACGTACAGCCAGTGCGCGATTTTATGACTTATGTACGCGTGAATCCCCGGATAAAGCAGAAAAATCTCCACTCCGCTCTTCGCCGCGGGGTCACGGGTCTTATAGGCTTTTATGGTTTCACGCAGACCGTCGAACATTAGACAACACACCTTTTACATAATACGGTAGATTAGTATAGCATATCTATCTGATTTGCGCAACATAATTATTTTCGACAATATTTATAAATTTATTGCTAAACACTTGACATTGGCACTATTCCAAGGTTTATAATAGAGAGCAGCGTGTTATAATCATATATTATTTTATTATAGGGAGGACACTTCAATGGCGTATATGCCGCTCGACAAATCCAAGTTCTATCTCGACAAGTCCAAGATGACAAAGATCTACGACCTCTCCAACCCCTGGGGCGTTGACACCCCGCTGTGGCCGTTCCCCGGCGCGCGCTCAGATCTGCAATTCCCGCGCGGGCAGTACCTCGGCCGTTTCCATAAGCGCACGATGACCTACACAGGCACCCTGCACGCCGGCACGCATATGGACGCGCCGAACCACGTGCTTCACGAGGAAGAGGTTGACCGTGAGCGTTACGGCTACACCTTCGCCGAAATCCCGCTTGAACACTGCATCGGAACGGGCGTCGTCCTCGATATGACGCACCTTTTCAAGGAATTCAATGAGCAGTGGGACAAGGGCGAGGGCGACCCGAAGAAGTTCGGCAACATCTGGAAAGAGCTGAAACCCGCCGATTTTGAAGCCGCCGCGAAGAAAGACGGTTTGGATATTCGCGAGAACGACTGGGTCGTCGTCAACACGGGCTTCCAGCACCTCTGGCGCAAGAACAACGACAAATACTACAACTACTATCCCGGTATGGGACCCGAAGTCGCCAAGTGGCTCATCCACGAGAAGCACATCAAGGGCATCTCCGGCACTTGGGGCGCAACCGACGCGCCGCTGTGGCACTATCCGCTCAAAGAGCAAATGCCGTGGCTTGACACCGCGTACAAGGATGCGACCGGTCACGACGCGGCGGAGCTGTTCCACGACTACGAGCCGTGCCACCGCCTGTTTATGCAGCACGGCGTCTGCACCGTCGAAAATGCCGGCGGCGACATTGACGACGCGACAGGTAAGCGTCTCGTCATCGCGGCGTTCCCGTTCCGTTGCGAAATGGCGGACGGCGGCTTCGTTCGCCTGGTAGCTTGGGAAGAAGGTTCATTCTAAGAAATGAAAACACTTAACGACATTAAAAAAATTGCCGTTCTGGGTGCCGGGACTATGGGTCCCGGCATCGCCCAGATTTTTGCGGTCGCGGGCTATGACGTCTCCATCTGGACGCGCGGCGAAGAGACGCGTGACCGCGCGAAAACGGTACTTCAAAAATCCCTCCGCACGTTCGTTGACGAGGGGCTGCTCGACGCCGACAAGCTCGACGAAACGTACAACCGCATTAAGTTTATCCTCACCGTCGAGGAAACCGTTGACGGCGCGGACTTCATTCAGGAAACGATTGTCGAAAACAAGGACGCGAAAACCGAGCTGTACAAGACGCTCGCCGAGATCGTCCCCAAGGACGTGATCATCGCGTCGAACACCTCCGGACTCAACGTGTTCGGGCTCGTTCCCGAAAAACTTCTCCCCCAGATGGTTATTGCGCACTGGTACGCGCCGGCGATGCTGATTCCGCTTGTCGAAGTCGTAAAATCCGAGCAGGCTCCGCAGGAGCTTGCCGACGTCACCGTCGCGCTGCTTGAAAAGAGCGGCAAGACCGCCGTGCTGATGAAGAAGTTCATTCAGGGTTACATCGCCAACCGCTTGCAGATGTGCCTGAATACCGAGCTTTTCTTCCTGCTCGACAACGGTTACTGCACGCCGGAGGACATCGACAAGGCGTGCAAAGCGAGCTTTATTCCCCGCGCGGTCGTTCTCGGCCTGTGCAAGCGCGCCGACTTCGGCGGCCTAGATATGACGGCGAACAACTACAAAAACAAAAGCTACATTCCGCCGGAGCCTGTTGATATGCCGAGAACACTTGCGGAGCATATCGAAAAGGGCGAACTCGGTTTGAAAACCGGTAAGGGTTTCTACGACTACACGGGCGTGGAGCGCGCAACCATCCTCGCCAAGCGCGACGCGCAGCTGTTTGAAGTATTTAAGTTGGCCAATAAATTTATGGCTGACCCCGTTTAAGGAGAAGAAATGTCTAAGACAAATAAAGTAATAATTCAGGTCTGCCTGTGCGGTGCCGGAACGAAAAAGGACAAAGCTCCGACCGTTCCGTATACCGCCGACGAGCTTGCGGAGCAGATTGTCGCCTGCGCGAAAGCGGGCGCGTCCGTCGCGCACATTCACGTCCGCGAGGACAAGGAAGTCAACGGCAAGCTCGAAATCGGCTACAAGTCGATGAGCCTGCAAAAGTTCACCGAGGCCGTCGAAAAGACGCGCGAGGCCTGCAAAGCCGCGGGCGTTGATATCGTAATCAACCTCACGACCTCCGGCGGAGAGTACGAGGACGTCAAGCGCATCCAGCACCTCGCCGCGCTCCTGCCGGAAATGTGCTCGTTTGACCCGAACTCGATCAACTGGGACAACAGCTACATCTTCGAGAATTCCCCGCGCTTCCTCAACTACCTTGGCGCGGAAGTCGTCAAAACGGGCGTGAAGCCGGAGTTTGAGGTGTTTGACACGGGTCACATCGACAGCGTTGACTACTATGTGAAGAAGCACAACATTCCCGAACCCGCACACATTCAGTTTATTATGGGCGTCGGCGGTTCTATGCCCGCCACGACAGAAAATCTCGCGTTCCTCGCGGGCAAGCTGCCTAAGGGCGCGACTTGGAGCGTCTCCGGCATCGGCCGCGCTCACCTGCCGATGATGCTCGCCGGTCTCGCGCTCGGCTGCGACGGTCTGCGCGTCGGACTTGAAGACAACATCTACTTCTCGCGCGGCGTTATCGCTACGAATGTCCAGCTCGTTGAGCGCGCAGTCGAGCTTTCAAAGCTCGCGGGTCGCGAAATCGCGACGGCGGACGACGCGCGCGAAATCCTCGGCATCACGCGCCACACGCTGCGCGATGAGACGACGCACCCCGCAACCTGGAAACCGGAATAGGAGGTAATACAGTGGCAAAAAACAAGATAGTATCGCTTGAAACGGCGATGGAGAAACTGCACGACGGACTGACGGTTCTCATTCCGGGCTTCGTCAACAGCGGCGTCCCTGAGGAGCTTATCAAGGGAATGGTCGCAAAGGACGTAAAGGACCTCAACGTCATCTCCAACAATACGAGCATCAGGGGTCGCGGAATCGGGCTGCTGATTCACGACCGCCGCATTAAGCACATCACCTGCTCGCACATCGGCTCCAACACGGAAACCGTAGAGCAGGTCGTCGCGGGCGAGCTTGCCGTCACATTTGTTCCGCAGGGTACGCTCTGCGAGCGCGTGCGCGCCGGCGGAGCCGGAATCGGCGGCATTCTCACGCCGACGGGTCTCGGCACCCCGATTGCCGAGGGCAAGGACATAATCAACGTAGACGGCAAGGATTATCTGCTCGAAAAGCCCCTCCGCGCCGACGTCGCGCTGATTCACGCGTGGAAAGCCGACAAGATGGGCAACGTCGTCTATCACCGCACGGCACGCAACTTCAACCAAATCTGGGCTACCGCGGCGGACTGGGTTATCGTCGAGGCCGAGGAGATTGTTGAAGTCGGCGAGCTCGACCCCGACCGCATTATGACGCCAGGCGCGCTCGTGGACCAAATTGTTGACCTGGGAGGTGCGAAATAATGGCTGAAATTACGGGACGCGATTTAATCGCTTACAGAACCGCCCGCTTTTTTGAGGACGGCGACCTCGTGAACCTCGGCATCGGAATGCCGACAAAGTGCCTCGATTTCCTGCCAGACGGTGTGGACGTCTGGATTGACACGGAAAACGGCGCAATCGGCCTTGCGGGTTCCCCCGCCGAGGGCGAATGGACCGACCCCGACGTCGTTGACGCCGCCGGCAATGTCTCAAAGCTCCGCGTGGGCGGCTGCTGCTTCGACAGCTTCACGTCGTTCGGCTACATTCGCGGCGGCCACGTCGCGGCAACCGTCCTCGGCGCGTATGAGGTGGACCAGGAGGGCAATCTCGCCAACTGGATGGTGCCGGGCAAGACCGCGGCCGGAATGGGCGGCGCAATGGATCTCGTCGCGGGTGCGAAAAAGGTTCTGATAATGACCGAGCATTGCGACAAAAAGGGCAACCCGAAAATCCTCAAGAAATGCACCCTGCCGCTGACGGCGGCAAACGAGGTGGACTACATCATCTCCGAGCTGTGCGTTATTCACAAGACGGACGCGGGCTTGGTGCTTGAAGAACTCGCCCCCGGCGTCACGAAAGAGGAGGTCATCTCCAAAACCGAGGCGGACCTGATTATCCCCGCCGTGATAGGTTCTATGATATAAAATAAATAAAAGTAAAAGAGGGAAATAGCTTGAGTATTCAGTTGGTTATCATTCTGCTGTATATCGCGGTGACAGTTGTCATCGGCGTCCTCTCGATGAAAAAATCCACGAATTCCGACTCGTTCCACGGCGCGGCACTCGGCATTTTCGCCATCGTCGCCGCGTCCACGGGCGAGTGGCTCGGCGGAACGGCGACGACGGGCGTGTCCGAATACGGCTTTGACTTCGGCCTTTCGGGTGCGTGGTACACAATCGCCAACGGTATCGGCGTAATGTTTCTCGCGCTCTGCTTCGCAAAGCTGTACCGCAGCCTGAACTCCGTCACTGTCCCCGGCATCATCGAAAAGTTCTTCGGTATCAAGGCGAGAACGGTTTCGAGCGTACTGCTCACCATCGTAATGCTCGCCGTCGGCCTGTCGCAGATGCTCGCCGCCGGAAAGCTTGGACAAACGCTTCTCGGCGTCCCCTTTAACGCGACGGTCATCGTGTTCGCGATAGCTTTTATCATCTATACACTGTGCGGCGGTATGGAAGCCGTCGCCTCCACGGCGAAAATGCACCTGTTCGCAATGTACGGCGGCGTTATCATCGGCCTCGTCTTCGCGGTTATGAAGCTCGGTGGCGTCGGCGCGTTTATGTCCGCGCTCGACAGCTCAAACATTTCCGAGGCTACAAAGACCGCGCTTGCAGCGACCAACACCCAAGTCGCCGAGGCTACCTCGCACGACTACTTCAATATGTTCCGAATCGGTATGCCAAAGGTTTCGTCCTGGATTATCGCCTCGCTCCTCGGCGCGTGTACGGCGCAAGCGGGAATACAGCCCGTCCTCGCTGCAAAGAGCGTCGGTGACGCCCGCAAGGCGTGCATTATTACGGCGTTTGTCGCGGCTCCGTTCGGTGTGCTCACCGCGCTTCTCGGTATGGCTGCGAGGGCGATGTTCAACAACGGCACGCTGCTATATACCGACAAGGCGGAAACGCTTCTCGTCAACGGCAAGACCGCGCTGCCGACGCTTATGATGAACATTCACTCCAACGCGGTTGTGAGCGGCGTCGTCGGCGGCATCGTTTTAGCGTCAATCCTCGCGGCAATCATCTCTACCGTCTCGCCGATTATCCTCTCGGCGGGTACGATGGTCACGAAGGACATCTATCAGCGTGTGTTGAATCCGAACGCGTCGGATAAGCAGGTTCTGTTTATGTCACGCGTCACAACCGCTATTTCCGGCATTATCTGCGCCGTCGCCGCAATCGCGCTCGTCAACCTCTCAAAGGTTCTCGACGTCGTCTACGCGGCGTATTCACTGCGCGGCGCGCTGTTTATCGTCGTGCTGCTCGGCATCTACTGGAAAAAAGCGTCCGAAAAGGGCGCGTGCTGGTCGATGGTTCTTACGGGAATCGTCGCAATCGGCTGGGTCGTCATCAAGATGGCGACGGGTTCTTACCCGATTGCCTCGTGGCTTACAGAAACCTACGCCGCCGTTATCGTCGCGTTCGTCGCTACGGTCGTGTTCAGCTTCATCTTCCCGAAAAAGCAACTGCCCGGCGCAAAAGCGTAGCAAAAAATACATAACAGGGCGGAGCCTCTCGGCTCCGCCTTTTGTTGTCCTTTTTTTACCCCTTGATAAACATCTGCGTCCAGTACAGCGTGCCGTTACTCGCCTTGGCCGCACCGACGCCGATTTGCGTGTAGATATTGCTCATAATGTTCGCGCGGTGACCCGGCGAATCCATCCAGCCCTGCATAACCTCCGCCGGAGTGCGCTGTCCGTAGGCGATGTTCTCCCCCGCCGCCGAGAATTTCAGCCCGAAACTCTCCATCATCACGAACGGTGAGCCGTACGTCGGCGACTGGTGCGCAAAATACTTTTTGTCAATCATATCCTGCGACTTGTACCGCGCGACGCGCGACAGCTCCCAGTTCATTTTCAGCGGCGCAAGTCCCGCGCTGATGCGATTCTTGTTCACGAGGTCCGCAACCTTTTGCTCCAACGCTTTCACGTCGTCGATATTCGGGACGTTGATTTTTTGCCCGACGAGAATCAGCGCGGGATTCTTAACCTGCGGATTCGCCGCAATCAGCTCCGAAACGCCGATTTGGTACCGCACTGCGATTTTCCACATACTCTCGCCCGCCGCGACGGTGTGCGTCCCCGCCGCGCCATCTTTCGCGGATGCGGGAACGCCGAGCGACGCTATTGCGGCAATTACGACCGCGAGTACCGTTTTCCTGATAAATTTCATTTTAATGCCCTCCGCTGTTATTATTCACAGTATGCGGAGGATTCGTCTTGCCAAATTGCGCCTTTTCTGTTATGCTGTAACAAAAAAAGCAAAAGAGGACACAGATATGCCGAACATTCCCGTGATTTCCTTCGTCGCGTACAGCGGCACGGGTAAAACCACGCTCATCGAAAAGCTCGTCGCGGAGCTGAAAGCGCGCGGTCTGCGCGTCGCCGTAATCAAGCACGACGCGCACGATTTCGACGTCGATAAATCCGGCAAGGATACGTGGCGTTTCACGCAGGCGGGTGCGGACGTCGTAGCGATTGTGAACGCAACCCACGCCGCGGTTATGGAGAACCGCCCCGTCACGTTTGAGGATCTTGTCGCGAAAATCACGGACGTGGATATCATCATCACCGAGGGCTGGAAAACGGGCGACGTTCCGAAAATCGCGCTGCGCCGCGCCGCGACAGGCAACGGCTTCCCTGAGGACCTGACGAACGTCGTCGCGTTCATCTCCGACACGCCCGTCGAGTCGGAATTACCGCGCTTTGATTTCACGGACGTGAGCGAGATTGCGGATTTTATCTGCCGAAATTAAACGCCCAAAAGTGCCTTTGCAATAACGAAGAACAGCAGGAGCGCGCCCGCGTCCACGACTGTCGTAATGACGGGTGACGCCATAACGGCGGGGTCGAGCTTCAGCTTTTTCGCGCCCATCGGCAGCAGGCACCCGACGGATTTCGCCAGAACGACCGTCGCGAAAAGCGCGATTGAAACGGTCAGCGCGAGCATTGCGTCGTGGTTCATCAGCAATATCCGACCGAAATTAACGACGGCGAGCGCACCGCCGCAGAGGACGGACACGCGTATTTCCTTCCAAAAAACCTTGAAAATATCCGCAAGCGCGACCTCCTCCAACGCCATACCGCGGATAATCAGCGTCGAGCTTTGCGAACCGGCGTTGCCGCCCGTGTCCATAAGCATCGGAATAAACGCGACGAGCACCGGCAGCGTGGCGAGCGCATCCTCAAATCCGGAGATTATCGTCCCCGTGACCGTCGCGGAGAGCATCAAAAGCAGCAGCCACAGCACGCGGTTTTTCGTCAGAACCCAGACGCTTGTTTTCAGGTACGGCTCGTCGGACGGCGACATAGCCGCCATTATCTCGAAGTCCTCCGTGGCCTCCTCTTCCTGAATTGTCATCACGTCGTCGAACGTGACAATCCCGACAAGTCGCTTTTCGTTGTCCACGACGGGCATAGTTAAGAGACCGTATTTGCGGAATTCGTTCGCGATTTCCTCGCGGTCGTCCGTCGTCGAGGCGGAGATGACGGCGGCGTTCATAATGTCGCCTACCTTCGCGTCCGGCTCCGCGAGCAGCAGCGTCCTGACGGAAACGTCGCCGAGCAGGTGCCGCCCCGCGTCGGTCACATAGCACGTGTAAATCGTCTCGGAGTCAATCCCCTCGCGGCGGATTTTGTCGAACGCCGCACTGACGGTCAGATGCTCCTTAAACGATATGTACTCGATTGTCATTACGCTCCCCGCGCTGTTTTCGGGGTATTTCAGGAACTGATTAATCAGATTCCGCTGCTCGGCGGAGATGTTCGCGAGAACGCGCGAAACAAGTCCCGCCGGCATTTCCTCGATGAAATCAACGGCGTCGTCAAGGAACATATCTCCGACGATTTTCCCGATTTCCGCGTCCTTGAACTTCGATATTATCTCCTGCTGCGTGTCGCTCGACAGCTCCACGAATATGTCTGCGGCAGTGTCTTTCGGTAACATTCGGAACACGCGCACCGCGTCCGCGTCGGACAGTTCTTCAAGCTCCTCCGCGATGTCAACAGGATTCATCTCGCGCAGTGTGTTTTTCAGCGCGGCGAAATCCCGCTCCCCAAGCATATCCCGAATCATAGAAAGACCCCCGTTTTTTACATATTTTTATCCTCATCGGATTTGTCGATTTTTGTCATTACGAATCTTCGTACAAAATTCGCGTGTTTCCCGCGTCCTCGGTTCTTAATGTAGAAATATCCGAGTATCGAGAAAACCAGCGCGCCGATGAAGTTGACGATTAAATCCTTCATCGTGTCTATCAGACCAATGTCGTACACGCCGTCTATTATCGTGTCTTTTTGCATATCCATCCCGAATGTTGTGTCCATAAAAAACTCAAAAAACTCCCAAATCACGCCGATTGTCATCGAGAAGCAGAACGCGAATATCCCGACGAAGCGCGGCGACAGGTTGATTGCAAAGCGTTCCTCACGGTTGAGTATGTCGATGAGCGCGAGTCCGATTGCCGCCGCGAGGAATCCGTTTGACGTGTGCAGAATCGTATCCCAGAGCGGAACCGACTTATAAAACTGCGCGATTTCGCCGAGAATCTCCGCCGCGAACGCGAAAAACAGGACGATAACTTCAAGCGTATCCGGAATGTCGATCTTGACGCGTTTTTCCAAAAACGATGGCAGCGTGAACAGAATGAGCGTCACGATGCACCAAAGCACGTTGTCCCAGTTGGCGTTCGTCACCTGCAACACAAGCACGCCGATAACGAGCAATCGCAGAATAAAATAGAGCGCGAACAGCTTAGGTCGTCGTACTGCGTCCTCTTTCAGGTCGCGGAAAATCGCTCTGATTCTCATTTTAACCCTTTCCGATATCCGTCCGGTAGTGGGCGTTGTCAAACGAAATATGTTTTACGCCGTCATAGGCGTTGGCAATCGCTTCGGCGAGGTTCCCGCCGCGCGCAGTAACACCGAGAACGCGGCCGCCGCTCGTATGGTATGCGCCGTCCTTTAATTTCGTTCCCGCGTGGTAGACGGTAACGCCGTCTGGAACCGCGTCCAATCCGTGAATTTCCAAGCCCTTTGCGTAATCGCCGGGATAGCCGCCCGACGCCATTACGACGCAGGCCGCCGCGCCGGATTTCCACTTGACGTCAATCTCAGCGAGCCTGCCGTCCGTCACGGCCTCGAAGATATCGAGCAAATCCGTGTCGAGCATTTCAAGAATCGGCTGCGTTTCCGGGTCGCCGAACCGCGCGTTGTACTCAATCACATACGGCCCGTTTTTCGTGAGCATTAGCCCGAAGTAGATGACGCCGCGGAACTCGCGCCCCTCCGCCCGCATTGCGTCAATCGTCGGACGGAATATCGTCTCCATACATTGCGCCGCAAGCTCCGGCGTGTAATTCGGGCTGGGGCAAATCGCGCCCATTCCGCCCGTGTTCGGCCCCTCGTCGTTATCGTTCACGCGCTTGTGGTCCCGGCTTGACAGCATCGGGACGATCGTCGTCCCGTCCGTGAACGCAAGCACCGTCACCTCCGGACCGCTCAAACATTCCTCAATCACAATCTCGTCGCCGGAATGGCCGAATTTCTCGTTGACCATAATCTCGGTAATCGCGGCTTTCGCCTCAGCGACCGTCTGCGCGACGACGACGCCCTTGCCGAGCGCGAGCCCGTCCGCCTTGACGACAATCGGCGCGCCCTGCGCCTCAATGTACGCGAGCGCGTCCTCCGGCACCGAAAACGTCTCGAATTTCGCGGTCGGAATGCCGTACTTCCGCATAAAATTCTTGGAGAACACCTTGCTCGCCTCGATAATCGCCGCGTTCCCGTGCGGGCCGAACGCGCGAATCCCCGCGTCCTCCAAAACGTCCACCATTCCCGCGGCGAGCGGGTCGTCGGGCGCGACCATAACGTAATCAACCGCGTTGTCGAGCGCGAAATGCACCACGCCCGGAATATCCGTCGCGACAATTTCGGGACGGCACTCCGCGACGGACGCAATCCCGCCGTTCCCCGGCGCGCAATACAGCTTATTTACGCGCGGCGACCTCGCGAGTGCGGCGCAGATTGCGTGTTCGCGCCCGCCCCCGCCGACGACAAGTATGTTCATATGTTTACCTCCGAATTTTAATGATGAAACAGCCGAATACCCGTGAACGCCATAGCAATTCCGTGCCTGTCGCACGCCGCAATCACGTTGTCGTCGCGGATTGACCCGCCCGGCTGCGCGATATAGCGCACGCCCGACCGCGCGGCGCGCTCCACGTTGTCGCCGAACGGGAAAAACGCGTCGCTCGCGAGCGAAACGTCTCTCCGCGACGCAATCCACGCCCTGCGCTCGTCCGTCGTAAACGCCAGCGGTTTCTCGGAAAACACGGCCTGCCACGCGCCCTCGCGTAAAACGTCGTCCGCGTCGTCTGAGATGTAGAGGTCAATCGCGTTGTCGCGGTCAAACCGCGCAATTTCCGGCAGAAACGGCAGATTCAGCACCTTTTCGTGCTGTCGCAGGAAGTGGTTGTCCGCCTTAGAACCCGCGAGGCGCGTGCAATGAATGCGGCTCTGCTGGCCCGCACCGATGCCGATTGTGCCGCCGCCCTTGGCATACGCGACGGAATTTGACTGCGTATATTTGAGCGCGATGAGCGCGACTACGAGGTCGCGTTTCGCCGCGTCCGGTATGGATTTGTTAGCGGTCACGAGGTTTTGCAGCAGCGTTTCGTCGATTTTCAGCTCGTTCCTCCCCTGCTCGAACGTCACGCCGAACACGTCGCGCCGCTCAATCGGCTCCGGCGCGTAATCCGCGTCAATCTGCACGACGTTATAGCCGCCCTTGCGCTTTTGACGCAGGATTTCCAACGCTTTTGGCGTGAACGCGGGCGCGATAATCCCGTCCGAAACCTCGTGCAGCAGTGCGTTCGCCGTGTCCTCGTCGCACTCGTCGGAGAGTGCCGCCCAGTCGCCGTAGGAGCTTACGCGGTCCGCTCCGCGCGCGCGGATATACGCCGCCGCCTGCGGCGAGACTTCGCCGTCAGCGAAGTAAATCTTTCGTTCAAGCTCCGTGAGCGGCAGCCCGACCGCCGCGCCCGCGGGCGAAACGTGCTTGAAGCTCGCCGCCGCAGGCAAACCCGTCGCGATTTTCAGCTCACGCGCGAGCTGATACGAATTGAATGCGTCCAAAAGGTTGATGTAACCCGGTCTGCCGTTCAGCACCGCAATCGGCAGCTCGCCCGACTGCGCGAAAATCCGCGACGGCTTTTGGTTCGGGTTGCACCCGTATTTGAGTTCCAGCTCGGTCATATTGCACCTCCGACAATCTCTTTTTCGTTCCAAATCTCGCCCGCGAGTTCAGCGTCGAATCTTTCGCTGAATTGCCCGACAAATGCCTGTTTATCGTCAAAAATCCTGCGGCTCAACGCATAATTTAACCCCGCTCTGTTGCGTTCGGCGTCGTCCGCGTTTTCGCGCTGCCAGTCCCGCGCGTCATAGGCGTTCTGCCCCAGCGGTATCGCATACGCGAACCAAATCCAGACGAAATTCGAGCCGAAGTGGTCAAGTAAATCCGCGTCCTGTAAGAGCTTAATTGCGTCCGAATACGCGCCGTTTTGCGGGTCGCGTTCGTCGTGGACGCGTATTATTTCGCAAATTTCGTCCAGCTCCCCGGCGGTGCAAAGCCCCGCCAAAAGCTCACGTGTGAGCCTCGCGCCCTTTTCGCAATGCTCCTCCTCACCGTTGCAGATGTCGTGCATAAACGCGGCGGCGGTGAGTATTTCGTCATTTATATCTCCGTCCGGGAAAATCAACTCCCGCAGGCGCACGGCGAGCTTTGCGGTGCGTTCGCCGTGGTGATATTTATTGCCGCGTTCCTTGAAGGCGTGACTGCTGCGCTCCCCCATTTGCTCAAACGCGACGCGCTTTATCGTTTCCAAGTCCAAACCGATTACTCCTTATGTAATATCAAATCCTGCCCACCTGACGTAGCCATCCGACCGTGTCCGCGAGCGTTTCGCGCAGGGCGCGCGTCGTGTAGCCAAGCACGCGGTCCGCCTTTGCGTGCGAAAACTTTGAGTTTGAGTTCAGCGTGTAGATTGAGTACGACGTGAACAGCGGCGGCTGGTGCCGTATTTTGTAGTACAGCTCCGCGAGCGGCGCGGTGAGGTTCACGAACCACAGCGGCAGAAAGCTCTTAATCTCGCGTATACCCGTAACCTCGTGCAGCTTGAACAGCAGTTCCTTTACCGGCACAAACCGGTTCGAGAGGATATAACACTCACCCGGACTTCCGCTCTCGCAGCAGGCGAGTATGCCGTTCGCCACGTCGCGCACGTCCGTGAAATCGTACCCGCCTATGGTTCCGGAGGTCAGGCGGCGTTTGCAATAGTCGATAATCAGAGCGGTCGTGTGTCCCGCGCCGTAGTCGTACGGCCCGATAATCCCCGACGGATGCACGACGCTGACGTCAAGGCCGCACTCCGCCGCGTCGAGGACATATTGCGTCGCCTCGGACTTCGTTTTCGCGTACAGACCTTTCACGTCGTCGGGGTTGAAGCGCGTTATCTCGGTGATGACTTCGCCCTTTGCAAGCTCCGGAATAGCGTGAACGGAGCTGACGTGAACGAGCTTTTTGACGCGCGTTTGAACGCACATATCGACGACGTTTTTCGTGCCGGTGACATTCACATCGTACACCTTTTGCGAGAAGCGCGACGCAATGCTCACGATACCCGCCGCGTGAATGACGATCCGCTCAAACCCCGGCGCGTCAAAGAACGGTTCAAGGCTCGCTTTGTCGCACACGTCTCCGACGACAATTTCCACGCCGCCCTCCGGAATGTGCGTCTCCCCCGCGAGGACGAAAGCGCGCACCCGTTCGCCCTTTTCCAAAAGAGCTTTTACGATTGCGCTGCCGAGATGCCCCGCGGCACCCGTAACCAGATACAGCTTGTCCACAATGTCACCCCCAATTATTATTTCAGTCGTTGTCGCCGGTACTATTATATCATAAATCAGCAAAAAAGGCAACGAAATTACCCCTTTACTTTCCCGCCGAAAGAATGTATAATTTCCTGTATAATAAGCGAAGGGACGGACTGCAACAATGGCAAACAATAATGAGTGGGAACCGTTAGACCGGCAGGAAAAACCGCAGGTACAATATCAGCGTCAGCCGCAGCGTCAGAATACTGAGCGCAGGCGCAAAAAAGACTGGGTTGTGAGGCTGATTTCGTTATTGAGCGTCGTCGGCTGGATCGCCGCCATTGTTGTGCTGTTTTTCCTCGATAAGGCGAAGCCCGAAAGTGCCAACTTCTTCACGAACATTTTCAATTTATCTCTGCACCACACGACGTGGAACACCTCGCTGGTGCGCACCGCGCTGATAATTCAGGTCGCGGTTCTGGCTGTCTGCGTGCTGGGCTTCCTGTTTAATATGACGCGCCACCGTCGGAAATCCGACAAATACAACCGCGCGATTATCATCCTCGGCGTTGTTTCCGTCGTCAGCATCGTGCTTTTCCTCGTAAATTTCGGTAACCTTTTATAGTTCGCGCCGCACATCACGCATTGCCGAACTTCTCATTATATCTGTTGATTGATTTTTCGATGATTTCAACGGCTGCATCTATCCCGCGAATCTCGTCGATTGCGGTCTGTTTGTGTTCCAGCGTCTTATAGACGGAGAAAAAGTGCGACATCTCCTGAAAAATATGCTGCGGCAGCTGCGAAATATCGGTGTACGAATTATAATTCGGGTCAAAAAACGGGATTGCGATAATCTTATCATCGGGATCACCGTTGTCAATCATTGTAATCACGCCTATTGGGTAGCAGCGCACGAGCGACAGCGGAATAATCGGTTCCGAACACAGAACCAGCACGTCCAGCGGGTCGCGGTCCTCGGCATATGTGCGCGGAATCAGCCCGTAGTTCGCGGGGTAATGCGTCGATGTATACAGCACGCGGTCGAGGATTATCATACCGGTTTCCTTGTCGAGTTCGTATTTTGTTTTTCCGCCTTTTGAGATTTCAATAACCGCGACAAAATCTTCTGTTTTAATCCTGTCGGGTGCAATTTCGTGCCAAATGTTCATAATAATACCCCTTTCGATGTTCCGTGATAGTTTACCACAACCCGTCGAAATTTACAACAGTGAACAGCAAAGACCGGACGTATTTTTTAACGTCCGGTCTCCGTTTAATTTTCGTTTTAACGCCCTGTTACGCGTTCGGCACCCACAGCACACTCACGGTGTCTTTTTCTCCGTAAATGCTGTCAATGAGCTTCGCGGGGACGCGGCTGTAATAGTACGTCCCGTCGGCGAGCGCGACGGCGGAAAGTCCGCGCATAAATCCGGGCAGCGAACCCGTAATGATATAATTCGCGGAAGTATACGTGCCTACCGACGCGTTGCCCGCGTTTCGCAGCGTCGCGGACGGAGCAAGCTCGGCACTCGCTTTCGGCGTGTCCGTCGCGGAATTCAGTCTGTGCTCGTAAATCGCGAGATTCATCTTTGCCTCCGGGCTGAAACTCGGCACCGGCGTTTCTTCGATCGCGTCGAACACGATGTCGTACGGCTGCGCCGCGTCAATATCTATTGTGAAACCCCGCGCGGACGCCGTAATGCCGAAAAACGCAGCAATCGCAAGGCACATCAACATTGGCGCGTAGCGATAGAACCGCCGCGTCAGCCAGGGAGGCGGAACAAACTTCGCGCGTTCCGCTTCAATAATGCCAATACCGGCGCGCACTCCGCGCAGCAATTCCGGCGGCGCACTCGGAGCTTTCTCACGCATAACCGCGGCGAACAGCTCGTCATACTCCCATTCTTTATTCATCTTGCTCATAATCATCACCATCTTTTCTGTTATTATGACGATAATCTTCGGGAAAAGTTCCATTTTTCCGCAAAAATTCTGCGAGAGCAATTCTGGCCCTGTTAATGCGCGATTTGACGGTCCCCTCGCGCAGACCCGATGCTTTTGCGATCTCCGCGTAGGACAGCCCCGTAACCTCGCGCATTATCAGCACGGCGCGCTGCTTCGGCGGGAGCGAGTCCAGCCCGCGCCGCACGATTTCGGACGTCTCACGCGCCAATACGCGCTCCTCCGGCGACGGTGACGGGTCCTCAAACTGCAATTCCAGTTCCGTGTCGGCGTCGTTGTCGAGCCGCGTCTCGCGTCGTCGCTTCTTTTTCCGCAACTTATCAAGACAGAGGTTGTAGGTCACGCGGTACATCCACACGGAAAACCGCGAGTCCCCGCGGAAATTTCCGATGCTCAGGTACG
Organism: Oscillospiraceae bacterium; assembly: GCA_031261745.1. GTDB lineage: Bacteria > Bacillota > Clostridia > Oscillospirales > Oscillospiraceae > JAIRRO01. The sequence goes on along the minus strand of JAISJC010000102.1, from coordinate 5,359 downwards.
CTTTGAGGAATGCGTCCTGCGAAATGTCGAGCGCGTCCTGCTCGTTGCCGAGCAATTTGAACGCAAGGGCATAGACCTCATTCTGAGAGCTTATCATAAGCTGCTCGAACGCGGCGGAATCCCCCTCTTGTGCTCGTCCGACGAGAAAGCGTTCCTCGACTACTGTCACAGTCTGTTACCCCAAGTTCTTTTTTATATCCTCGGTGATTCTGATTATGTCGTCATAAGTTGAAATCTTCGCTATCTGCTCCTTATAATACCCCGCATACGGCACTCCGCGCAGGTACCACGCGTAATGCCGCCGCGCGTCCAGACACGCGCTCCGCTCGCCGCTGTACTCGCAGGCGAGCTTTAACTGCCGCGCCGCCGTGTCCGCAAGTTCTTTCACGCCCGGTCTCGGCGGAATTTCCTCACCCGCTATCGCGGCGGCGGCTTCGCGGAACAGCCACGGATTCCCGAACGCGCCGCGCCCGATCATCGCGATATCGGCTCCGGTCACGCGAAGGATTTTCGCCGCGTCCTCACCCGTGAAAATATCGCCGTTTGCGATAACGGGGATTTTCACCGCCGCCTTGACCTCGCCGATGCAGTCCCAGTCCGCGCGGCCGGCGTACATCTGCGTCCGCGTCCGTCCGTGAACCGCGACGGCGGACGCCCCCGCGGATTCAAGCGTTTTCGCGAATTCCACGCAGTTCAGGTGTCCCCTGTCAAAGCCGCGCCGGATTTTCACGGTCACGGGAACCGTAACGGCGGCAACGACGGCTTCGACAATTCTCCCCGCCCTGTCGGGGTCGAGCATCAGCGCGCTGCCGTCGCCGTTTTTCACGACCTTGCCGACAGGACAGCCCATATTGATGTCGATGAAGTCCGCGTTTGAGTGCCGCAGCGCGAGAACCGCACCCTCTGCCATACAGGCGATGTCAGAGCCGAATATCTGCGCGCCGACGGGGCGGTCACGCTCCGAGGTTTTAAGCAAACTTTTCGTCTTGCCGTCCTGATAAACGAGTGCTTTCGAGCTTACCATCTCCGTGTAAGTAAGCTCCGCGCCGAACTCACGGCATATCTCGCGGAACGCGAGATCGGTGACGCCTGCCATAGGCGCGAGCGCAATTTTCATCTTTATTTTCACGCCCGCTTCCTTTTATAACTTATCTATGATATAATACGCTCAAATGAGGTAAAATGCAATGATAAAAAACGATATAGTTACCCTGAAAATCGACGGATACGCGTCGAACGGCGACGGAGTCGCGCATTATGACGGCCGCGCAATCTTTGTGCGCCGCGCCCTGCGCGGTGAAATTGTCGATGCGCATATTCTGAAAGTCACAAATACGGCGATTTTTGCGAAGATTGAGCGCGTAATCGAATCTTCGCCGGAGCGCATCGAACCCGCCTGCCCGCATTACAATAAATGCGGCGGCTGTGACACGCAGCATATGTCTTACGCGGAGGAGCTGCGCTATAAGCGCGAGCGCGTTTCCGACGCGCTGCGCCGTCTCGGCGGCACGGAGGTTGACCTGCCGGAGGTCGTGCCGTCCCCGCAGACGGAGGCATACCGCAACAAGGCGATATTCGAGGTCTCCGTGCGCGGCGGCGCGGCCGATGTCGGCTTTTACCGCGAACACAGCCACGAGATTGTCCCCGTGGATTCCTGCCCGATTCAGTCCGAAGCGGCGAATCTCGCCGCCGCCGCACTGCGCGACTGGGTCTCCGCCTGCGGCGTCGCCGACGGCGCGGTGCGCGGTCTTTTCGTGCGCGAGGGCGGCGATGCCGTTCAGGTCGCGCTCATCACGCCGCTGAAAAAAATCGCAAATATCCAGCTTTTCATCGAAAAACTGCGCGAAAGCATCACAAAGCCGCTCAGTGTCGCGCTGATTACGCAAAAAATGCCGTCGAATGTCGCCCTCTCCGGCGTAATCACCACGCTTTTCGGCAAGGAATATCTTGAAGATACGCTCGGCGGGCTGACGTTCCGGCTCTCGCCGCGCGCGTTCTATCAGGTGAATCGCCCGCAGGCGGAGCAACTCTACGCCGAGGCGATTCGTTACGCCGCGCTCACGGACGGCGACACGGCGTTGGATTTGTACTGCGGCGCGGGGACAATCACGCTCTCGCTCGCCAAGTCAGCACCGGAAAACGCGAAAATTATCGGTGCGGAAATCGTCGCAGACGCGGTGAAAAACGCAAAAGTAAACGCGAAACTGAACGATATTTCCAACGCGGAATTCATCCTTGCCGACGCTGCGGAGGTGACCGAGACTGCGAGTGTCGTCGTCGTGGATCCGCCGCGCAAAGGTCTTGCGATTGAGGTCGTCGACGCCATTGCGCAGATGTCGCCGAAGCGCGTCGTCTACGTGTCGTGCGACCCCGCGACGCTCGCGCGGGACGTCAAGCTCTTCGCCGCGCGCAGATTTACCGTTAAGACGGCGCGGGCGTTCGATATGTTCCCTCGCTGCGCCCACGTCGAGACGGTGGTGCTGTTGGAAAGGAACGCATAAAAACCGAATGCCGCCCACACGGGCGGCATTGCGTTTCTGTCATCCGCGAAACCTCTGCAAATACGCTTCCACACTTCGGCGCATCTCGTTCGCAAAGTCCGACATATACTTGCGGCGGCAGAACGCCGCGAGCGTTTTCTCCAAATCCTCGTCGCCCTGCCGCGCAAACATCGCGCGCTGCTCCGCCTCTGTCAGCGGGCGGTATGCGTTCTCAAAAACGATGTAACGCCGGTCAAAGCGGCGCGGCTTTTCGCGTTTTTTCTGCTGCTCCGTCGGGTACCCCAGGACGAGCAGCACCGCCGGAAACACGTACTCGTCGAGCGCGAGCAGCTCCGATATTTTCTCCCTGTTCTCCCAAATGTCGCCGATATAGCACGAACCCAGCCCGAACGATTCCGCCGCCGTCACGGCGTTCTGCGCCGCGATATATGCGTCCGCGCACGCGAGCAGCAAATCCGCCTCCCGCGGCGGCGGCGCGTCAACCCCCGCGAGCCTGTACGCGTCGAGCCATCGCCGGCAGTCCGCGAGGAACACGAGCGCGACCGGAGCCTTCGCGATAAACGGCTGATTGTCGCAAAGCACGGAGAGAGCGTCCTTTTTCGCCTGGTCGGTGATGTGCAAAATCGTGTACAGCATTTGGCAACCCGCCGTCGGCGCGGCGAACGCGCATTCGAGAATCTCATCGAGAATTTCCGGCGACACCTCCGCGTCCTCGAATACGCGCACAGATTTCCGCGCTTTCAGTTGTCTTGTGACCTCATTCATACGTTTACCTCCGAAAAACCCGCCGCATTAAGCGGCGGGTTTGGTATCTTTCGTTTACAGCTGTAAGTATGAGTCTGCGTACAGCGTGTTGCCCTTGATGACGTCCGACGAGCGAATCGCCTCCATCAGACGTGCGTCGCACGGGTTCGCGATTGCGGAGGTCAGACCGCAGTACATCGCCATTGAAATCATAACGCCGTCCATTATCGGGCGCAGCTCCTTCGGCATCATATTCGACACGTTGGACAGACCGCCCGTGGAATTCAGTCCCATATCCGACAGCTGACGAATAAAGTCCAGCACTTCGAGTTGCTTGTCCTGCATACCCTTGATGACGAGGAACAGCGGGTCGAACCAGAGGTCGTCTGGCTCCATTCCGAGCCCCATTCCGCGCTCCAAAAGCTCCTGGCAGTATCCCATACGCTCGTCATTGTCCGACGAAATGCCGGCTTTCGAGCAGAGCGCGAGGACGATTGCGTCATTCGCGGCTGCGAGGTCGATGTTCTCAATGCGGTCGCCCGCGTCGGCGGAGTTGACAATCGGCTTGCCGTTCGTGCGGTTGTATACGGAGATTCCGGCCTCAATCGCCTTTCTGTTCGACGTGTCTAAGCACAGCGGAATGTTGTCGCACGCGGACTGAATCGTCGTGACAGCCCACTTCATCAAATCCTCGCCGCCCTTTTCGGAGGGTCCGATGTTCACGTCAAGATACGTTGCGCCGGCGGCAATCTGCTCGCGCGCGCGTTTGAGAATCGGTTCGGGGTCGCGCTCTTCCATTGCCTTTTTAATAACTGGGCTGATACAGTGAATGCGCTCGCCGATAATAATAAACTTTCCCATAATGCCTCCTACGACTTAAATTCTTTGAAGAACTTCACGAGTTCAACCGCTTCGTTCGGTGCGACGACGACGGTCCAGCCCGCGAGTTTCTCCTCAATTTCGCCTTTAAGCACCGCGACTTTACCGGGGATTACGAGTGTGCGGTTCTTAATCTTGCTCTCGATTTCAAAGTCCTTAACGAATTTCGCGATGGAACCGGCGGACAGCTTTCCGGCCGCCCACGCGGTAAGAACGGAGTAACCGCCCGCGTCGGAGATGAGCAGGTTCAGCGGAACGCCCGAACGCTCCAGCTCGCCGGATACGACGAAGTACGTGAGCGCGAAATCCACGGTCGTGACGCAGATTGAGTTCTCATCCGCGCCGTTAATCGTATAGATGCCCGGCTCGACTTTCATCGGCTTCTGCGGGTCGGTGTAGATGTTCTGGCGCAGACCGTACAGCGGCAGAGCCTGCGAATAATCCATACCGTCGAGTACGATAATCGAACCGTATTTCAGTGTGAAAACAGCCGCGAGCGCGGTCTGCGAGTTTTCGTCGTCCGCAATCTTCGTGAGATTGACGAGCGACGGGTAGCCGAACGTGCGGTCATTGTCTTTTAATGCGGCGCGGCGAATCTGCGCGGCGTTGGCGAATGTCTCTTTGACGGTCGCGCCGGTCACGTCGAGAATCAGGTTCTTGTTGCCGAGCTTTTCAAGCGCGGCTACGGTGTCATAAAGCTCGTCGAGGTTCGCGCCGGAAACGCCGAGAACGGCGTTCGCGCCCGTCGCGAGAGCGGAAAATGCCTCATAGTTCGACGCGTTCGCGCCGTTAAGAATCACGCGGCTGCCCGCGACTTCGAGGGCCTGCTTCGCGGCGTCGGTGTCGGAGACTTCAAGGATGATTCCGCGGCCTTCGGCGGCGGCTTTCCTGACGGCTTCGACGTAATTCGCGGCGTCGCCGTGATAGACGACGTTCAGGAACTCGACGTACATACGCTCGCCGAGGCGGTCGTAGTCAACCTTGCGGATATTCGGCAGCTTCTCGTCGATGCTGTGCTGGCAAACCGAGACGGCGTAGAGGTTCTTCGACACAAATGTCTTGTCGTGGCGGAACAGCACGGTTTCGCCGCCGAGCGTAAACTTGTCGTCGCCGGAGCCGACGTCGATTTTCTTCATCGGGGGCGCGGTCGCGTCGCCGAGCTGCGCTTTCGCGTCGTCGGACATATGCGGGCATTTATCCAGCTCAATCGCGCCCTGCGCGACCTTCATCGCGAA
>JAISJC010000104.1 GCA_031261745.1 Oscillospiraceae bacterium | reverse complement strand
TTTTTCTCCTAATCTTTCAAGTAAACCCCGTAATCCAGAATTATCTTCCCGTCCGCGTCGGGGGTGGTGAAGCGCGGACAGTTGTAACGCTCAAACTCAAACCACCGCCCAAGCTCTTCCTTTTGCGGCACGGGCATTTCCTCGCCGAGCAACTCCGCGTAGCACTGCATCGTCTGCATATAGACGTCGGGTTCCGTGCCGTGAATCCAGCACACGCCGACCTCCGATGCGGGTATATCCGCATAGTCAAAGCCGTCGAGCGGCGGCGTGTTTTCAGGAAAAAACATTCCGATCCAATACTCAAAGCCGTCCGCTCCCGCGCCCATAAGCCCTATGTACGCGTCACCGTTTGTCGGGTCTGGCGCGGCGTGCTTTTCGAGCAGCCCGAAACGGTTTTCGCTATGCCACTCGCCCCATTTCGGAGAGAACATTCCCGTGACGGGGTCGCGGTCCGCGTCCGTGTAGCGCGTCCCGATGAAGCGCAGCGCGGGGTGTGTTTCCCTGTAAACCTTGGTAATTTCTGCTGACATAATAAATCTCCTATTCCTCAAACATCATATTTTCCACGAACTGTTCGTTGAAAACGAGGCTCGATGACAGCTCAATATATTCGCATTTCTCGCGGATTCGCGCGAGCGTCACGCGTGCGTCCGCGGACACGAGCGCGATTGCCGCGCCCTCCCCCGCCGTGTTGCCCATTCCCTTTGTAACCGGCAGAAATTCCTTTGGAAACAGCCCGATTCGCGCCGCGCTCGTGCGGTCAAGAAAACTGCCGAAGCCGCCCGCGAGGACGAAGCACGCGGCGTTTTCCGCCGTCACGCCCGCCGTGATCAGGAGCGTGTGAATCCCGCCGGAAATCGCGGCTTTCGCGAGTTGAAGCTTGCGTATATCCGCCGCCGAAAAGTACACGTCGCGCTCCTTCGACAGGTAGAATGCGTTTTTGCCGTCAGCCTGTCCGATATGCGACGCGATCGGATGCGCAATCTCGTCCGCGTCGAGGAGCCGCCCCGTCTCGTCCACCGCGCCCGTATCCAATAGCAGCGCGAGCGCGTCTAAAAGCCCTGAACCGCATAAACCGTCCGGCGCGACGTCGCCGAGAACGGTCAGCTCCAAGCCGTTATCGCCCCACTTGACGTGGGAAATCGCCCCTGGAACCGCCGCCATTCCGCGTGAAATCTCCGCACCCTCGAATGCGGGACCCGCCGCCGTCGCACAGCAGAGGTACTTGTCGCCGTTCTTCATCGCAATCTCGCCGTTTGTGCCGATGTCGATAAAGACGGTCGGACCGTCGTCGTGTTCGAGGTCGCAGGCGAGCATTCCCGACGTAATGTCACCGCCGACGTAGCTCGAAATGCACGGCGAGAAATAGACTTTCGCGTCCTGCGCGACCGGCAATCCCTCCCACGGCGCAAGCTCCTCGCCGAACAGGCTCACGGGTGCAAACGGCACAGTCCCCATTCCGACGGGCGAAAAGCCCGCTGCGAGGTGCTGCATTATCGTGTTGCCCGCGATTGAGATGTAGTGAATATCCGCCGGAGCGACGCCGCTCTTCGCGCAATCGTCCGCAATCAGGCCGTTAATCTGCGTCTGAATCAGGCGCGAGAGCGTCTCGTGGCCGTGCGCGGCGGAATACTCAATGCGCGAAATAACGTCCGCGCCGTAGGGCCGTTGCGCGTTCACGCCGCTCGCCGTCGCAACGCGCTCGCGCGTTTCAAGGTTCGTCAAATGTGCGACGACGGTCGTCGTGCCTATATCTATCGCGACGCCGAAATTTCCGCCGGCGGCGGATTTAACCGCGTTCACCGGCGCGTCCTGTCCGGCAATTTTCATTTCCATAACGTCCGGGGCGTAGACGGTCAAATCGCCCTCGATAATCGTCTGACACGCGCGGACCTCCTCGCCGTCGGGCGTGAGGCGCACCTTACACTTGCCGCAGCGTCCGCGCCCGCCGCACGGCGCGTCGAGAAAAATGTCCTTTGAGGACAGAAACGCGAGGACGGTTTCCCCGATTTGGCCCTCGGCTTCGAGAATTAATGAGTTCTGACGATAAACTTTAATGACTGGCATAACAATACCTCCGAATATTTCCGCATTCAACGCAATTATACCATTGTATGTTACAAATTGAAAGTATTTACGTGACAAAATTATTTCGTTTTTCGGTATAATTTTCTCCGTGCGGCTCACAATAAGCGTACAAACAAACTTTTAGGAGGCCGCTACATTGAAAAAGTCAACAAGAAAAACCCTCGCGCTCCTGCTCGCGCTCGCAATCGCGTCGTCAATCGGCATTGCCGCGCTCGCCAACGATACGACAATCGAGGCTCCGGAAAGCGTAAACACCGCTCCGATTGCCGAAAACCTCGAATACGAGACGTTTCGCGGCGTCGCGCTCACCGGTCGCTTCAAGGCTCTCGACCCCGACGGCGACAAGCTGACGTACGAGATTACCGCCGCGCCGAAAAAGGGCAGTATCACCCCCGGTGACGCCGCGACATTCGTCTACACGCCGGCGGAGAAGTCCAAGGGAAAGGACGCGTTTTCCTATGTCGCCGTTGACGAAAACGGCGGCGTCTCCACCGCCGCGACGGTCACGGTGAACATCAAAAAGCAGGCAACGAAAACCACCTACGCGGATATGGACGACTCCCCGGCGCACTACGCGGCGTTGACACTCTCGGAGCGCGGCGTGTTCACAGGCGAGCAGCTCGGCGGCGAATACTTCTTCCGCCCGGGCGAAACCGTGACGCGCGGCGAATTCCTCGCAATGTGCCTGAAAGCCGCGGGCAGCGAAACGATAAACGGCATTACAAAGACCGGATTTTTTGACGATTCCGACATTCCGCTGTGGGTCAAACCGTATGTTTCTGCGGGTCTGATGAACGGCATAATCGGCGGCTACCGCGACGACGGCGGACACCTCGTTTTCAGCCCGAACGCGCCCGTGACCTTCGCGGAGGCGGCCGTAATCCTCAACAACACGCTCGGTATCAGCGACGTGACCGGCGTCGCCGCGATTGACACGGAGGTCGTCCCCGCGTGGGCGGCGAACGCCGCGATGAACCTCACGGCGTGCAACATTCTCCCCACGGGTCTGTCAACGAACGCGAATGACACCGTGACGCGCGCCGACGCGGCGGAGCTGCTGTACGCGTCAACCGTGATTCTCGACGCGCGCGAAAGCGGCGCGGGCCTGCTCGCGTGGGCAAAATGACGCGCAGAAACGAAACACAGCGGAGCCTTAAAGCTCCGCTGTGTTTTTCGTTTACGGCTCATTCCTCGTCCTCCGGTTCCTCCTTTTGCGCCTTTTTCATCTTGCGCTGATAGCGAATACCGATTACGCAAACTGCCGTTAGTATGAAAAAGTAAATCATTTCTTCCGCGATAACCGAGAGCTTGCCGTCCTCGAAAAGTACATCTCCATTGAAAAGTTTCCATACGTTAACCGCGAAGCGAAACACACTTACGGCTGCAATACCGCTTACGCTGAAAAGCCCCGCTCCGCGTATGTCGAAAAACGCGCCGCGCCGGAACATCTCGACCGCGATATACGCCGCGGACAGCGCGATAATGATTAGGTATGTAAACTGCCGTTTCGCCGCATAGTCGAATTGCTCTAACAGTATCGCGTTCACCAAAATCAGCACCCAAGTGACAATCAATCCGCGCGTGAAAATGCTGCCGCGAATTAAGAGCTGCCGCTCGTCATAGCGTTTGCCGCGCGGTAATGGCGGCATATATTTGGCAAATTCCTTTTCCGCTTCCGCCCGATATTTTGCAGCCGTAGCCTGCATTTGCTCGTCACGCGTCGGGATTTTCGGCTTGATTGAATCGTAGCTTTCGTTGATTTCCTTGATTTTGTCCTGATATTCGTTATTCTCCATCGTCAGGCTCCTCCTCACGCTTTGAATTTCTTCTGTGAATAATCCACGCAACAAGCTCCACCGCCGCGAGCGCGGCATATAAAATCAGACATATCGTCGAAAGGCCGTAGCCCGTGACCTTGCCGTCAAGGAAATTCACCTTATAATCACCCGCACCGGCAAGATATGAATACAGCCCCCACGCAACTGCAAAGCCAAGAGGTTTTATCGCCAGCCAACCTCTTTTTCTGTAAAAGAATACACCGTGTCTTATAAGGTCAATATCGGCATAAACAACCGCAAGCATAAGTATTGCAACGTATGTAGCGCGCTCCGTCACCGCCCAAGCACCGAACCATTTCAGTAGTACTGAGTTGACAATAATCAAGAACGTGACAAATTCCGCTTTGCTAACGCGCCTTTGCAAACGGAGTAATTTCTGCCGCTCGTCAAATGCTGTTTCCGCGGCTTTTGCTTCGATTGCCGCAAGCAGATTTTCCTTTTCCATTTGCGAATTCAGGTATTTGCGTCTTTCTTCCATTGCGTCCACAGGACTTACGCCAAGTTCCGTAAGCCGTAGCAGATACGCTGTCGATTTGTTGTCATCTTCTTCGAGCTTGCAATATTCTTTCAGCAAAAACTCCGCGATATGTTTTTCGATTGTGGTTCTGCTCTCATCCTTGTACCGCGCGTTGATTTCTTCGATTTTGTCTTGATATTCGTTATTCTCCATCGTCAGGTTCCTCCCAATGATTCCGCAGCTCACGCGACTTCACGACGCCGATGGTGCCGAACGCGAGCAGCAGCAGGCTGATTATGAAAAACCCGCCCTCCTCGGTCAAAATCCCGTCCGCGATGAATTTGTCGCCGCGCACGAAGTCTACGACGCGCCAAACCGTCGAAATCAACGCGAGAACCGCAAGCACATACGGCAAGCCCCAGCCGACCATTCCGTTTTTCTCGAAATACGCGCCGCGCAGCAGCAGCTCAATCCCGCCGTAGGTGAACGACACGACGGCGACGAGCAGATACGTCTGCCACGACTGCGCCCACTCGACCTCAAGCGCGCTTTCGACGAACGCGCACGCGAACAGCAGCGCGACCGTCAAAATCCACGCCCGCGTGAGTACCGTTGAGCGGATTTGCAGCTGCCGCTCGTCAAACTTCGGGGACGTCCCGCCCCACGCCTTGGCCTTAGGTATCCTCTTCATCGTCGTGTTCCTCCATTTCCGCTTTTTTCCACCGCTTATATTTTATCATTGCGTAAACAACTATGCCTAAAACTACCGCCAAAAGGATTATTAACAGCGCAAACGACGTCAGTTTTCCGTCAATAATCAGCGGTTCAACCGCTATCTTATCTCGAACAATATCTATTATGAGCCTTGCGGCTACTAACGGTATTACCAAGATAAAGCCTAAGAGTTGAACAACAACGCTATTTTTTTTACTGTAAAAATACGCATCGTGTTTCAACATATCCACATAATAAAACGCTAACCCAATCAGCGCAAAAACTCCCATTTGCGCGTTCGGTCTTACTGTAAGCACCCACCCGCGCGACTGCATTATTATATATATAATGAACAGCCACCAAATAAATCTCAAGGTTCGTCTGTATACCTTGCCGCGAATAAGTAGCTGTCGTTCGTCATAGAGCGGGTTGTCGGGGCGAGCGGGGCGACTTTCACGTTTGCGTCTTGTGAGTTCTTCCTCTAACTCCGTGATTTTCGCTTTGTTTTCGCCGATTTCCTTGAGTATATCCTGGTACAGCTTTTTTTCGTTATTCGGCATTGCTCTCGTCCTCCCAAAATAAGTCGTTCAGCGTTTTTCCGAGCGCGCGGCAAATCGAGATGCACAGCCGCACCGACGGGTTGTATTCGCCCTTTTCAATCGCGTTGACCGTCTGCCGCGCAACGCCTACGCGGTCCGCAAGCTCCTGCTGTGACAGGTCCTTTGCCGCTCTCGCGGACTTCAACGCAAGGTTTTTCGCCACAATCATCAACTCCTTACGCGACAAATTATAACTTATATCATTCTAAATGTCAAGTATATATGACAAATTATTTTTCAACTGACTATTGCAATTTGCCCAACAATATTGTAAAATTGTACCAAGCAATATACACAATTAACAAGGAGGAACATTTAATGGCTATCGACCTTAAAGGCAAGACCGCGTTTGTCACCGGCGGAGCGTCGGGACTCGGACTCGGCATCGCAAAGGCCCTCGCGGCGGAGGGCGCGAACATCGTCATCGCCGACCTGCGCCAAAATGCAATCGACGAGGCGTTGCCGCAAATCGACGCGCCGAAGCTCGGCATCAAGCTCGACACCTCCAACCGCGAGCAGTACAAAAAAGCCGCCGACGAAGCTGTCGCAAAGTTCGGCAAAATCCACATTCTCATCAACAACGCCGGTATCGGCGGCGCGTCCGGTCCGCTGTGGGTGGTTTCGCCTGAGGACACCGACTTCGCGCTGCGCGTGAATAT
>JAISJC010000081.1 GCA_031261745.1 Oscillospiraceae bacterium | reverse complement strand
TGGACGGCGTGGACTAAGGCGTTGACCTCGGTGACGCTGAAAACGCCGAGCGTGAACGGATATATTAAGGTGGACGCGGCGAAGTATAAAATTGACGACACGGCGAAAACAATCACATTTGACGGCTCGGTTTTCGCGGAAACAGGCTCGTACAGCTTTATCTTCCACGCGACGAAGTACGCCGACAAGTCCGTGTCGCTGACCGTGAAGAACACCGCGCCGACGATTGCGCCGCCAAAGACCGCAATAATCGGCAACGACCTCACTTTCAAATTCGCGGGGAATTACCAAGACGGTCTGACGCTCTATGTCACGCCGCCGAACGGCAGCTCCACGATGATTTCGACCTCAAATCTCGACCGCACTCAATCCGGCAGGGTCACGCTGAAAGCGGCGTACTTCGCGTCGCCCTCCTGCCCGATAAAGGACGCGGGAACGTACAAGTTTTCGTTCGTCAACAGTAAATTCGACCCCGGCACGGTGGAAATTGCCGTCGAACTGAAACTCGGACTAGCGGTACCCGACTTCACGGACGTTAAGACCACGGACTGGTATTACAGCGCGGTACGCTACGCAATGTCGCTCGGACTGTTTGACACGGACGGCAATAATTTCGGCGCAAGCTCGCCGATGACGCGCGGAATGCTCGTGACCGCGCTCTCGCGCTCCGTCGGGCGCGACGTGACGCACGAGATTATGTACGGCGACGAGAACGGCAATCTGAACCTCAACGACACGATAAAACGGCAGGACATCGCCGTGATGCTCCACCGATTCTACGGCTTCCCTGCGGGGGCGGGCGACCTCGCGAAATTCTCCGACGCGAATAAGGTTTCCGACTACGCGACGGACGCGCTGAAATGGGCTGTCGGGCTGAAAATCATCAACGGTAACACGGACGGCACGGTTAATCCGCTCGGCACGGCGACGCGCGCCGAGGTCGCGCAGATTTTGCTGAACTATGAAACGATTAGTTAGCCTTTTTGCGGCAATTCTGCTGCTATTGACGCTCACCGCGCCCGCGCTCGCGCTTGACGACGACGAGTTTGACGGTTACGCCGCAGACACGCTGACAATCACGGTCGGCTACTTCGGCGGCCCATATTACGAGAAAAAGGTGTTCACGCTCGACGAGCTGTGGGCTATGGACGTGCAGCACCTCGACTACACGTTCATCGACAATATGCCCTCGGTCGTCATCGAACACGCTGCGGGCGTGACCCTCGCGGATTTGATGGACGCTGCGGGGATTGACCTCGGCTCCGTGCAGAGTTTCAACTTCTGGTGCAACGACAAGACCTCGGATTATTACGCCTCACTGACGAAAACCTACCTCATTGACACGCCGCGCTACTGTTATTACAGCCTGCCCGACAACTTCGACTATGACGAGGGCGCGGGCAACGAGTACGCGACGCTCGACGCCGTGCGCGTCCCGACGATGATTGCCCTCGGCGACGACTGGAACCGCGCTCTCGCCGGCGCGACATTCGGCAGCGACTTTGAAAATCTCAACACGAACACTCGCTTTCGGCTCATTTTCGGGCAGACGAACGCGGTAGAACACACCGCGTCGAACAGCGCGAAGTGGATTCACAGGATTGAGGTCACGCTCGGCGGCGCGCCGACCGAAACCGCCGACGCGGTACCAGACGGAACGGTCGGGAGCGAGTTTAACAGCGAGAGCTACGGAAATACGGGTGGCGCAGTCTCGGAGTTGACAGTGAGCGAGAGCGAGACGCCGCAGAGCGGCGTCAATCTCGGCGAAGCCGAGTTGCCGCAGGGAGGGCTTAGCCCGACCGAGGAAGTAAAATATCACGAGTTTTCCGTTCTGCCGCCGCCGAAAAAGGAGTCGGAGAACCACGACGGCGGCGTTCAAAACTGGCGCGGCGACGAGATGGCGGAGAACGCCGTGGCGTTGCAGGATATTGTACAGGACAACAGAATGGTTCCCGTGATGACGGTCGGCGGCCTCGCATTTCTGCTTGTCGGCGGCGGCATAAAACTTATTACATTCAAACGGTCGGAGGACAAAAATGTTGGCTGAAAGATTGGGCGACGGAATGCGCGCCGTCGCAAACGCACTGAATTTACCCGTTTTAATCGTGCTTTACGTCTTTATGGCGGTGTCGGCAATTTTGCTCGGCTCGCTGCTCGTGGAAATCTTCACGGAACGGCTCTTACTGAAAGTGAAATTACAGCAGCTCACGGACAGGCTGTGGAAACGCGAGGAGAGCCTTGACGAAATCATTAAAACAAGCGGCTTGTTAAAGCGTCAAAAAGCGGTGCTGCTTGACCTCGCGCAACGCCGCGAGGTGTCGCCCGAAATGCGCGAATCGCTCGCCGCGCGGCTCGTCGCAAAGGAGCAGGCGCACTATGATTTGATTATAAAATTCTCCGACGTAATAGTCCGCTTGGGGCCGATGTTCGGGCTTCTCGGCACACTCATTCCGCTCGGACCCGGAATTATCGCGCTGGGGCGCGGCGACACGCTCACGCTGTCGCAGTCGATGCTTACGGCGTTCGACACGACGATAATCGGGCTGATTACAGCGGCGGTTTGCTTTGCGATTACTACGATTCGCAAGAAGTGGTACGCCGGATATATGGCGTCCTTAGATATGGCGACGGAGTGCGTTTTGGAGGCGATTAACCGTGAAAAGACTGTTTAACACGAACCGCGTCCGCGCCGCCGCGTTTACGGAGGACGGAGAGGAGCCGATGAGCGGAGTTGCGAACCTCGCGGACGTTATGCTCGTTCTCGCCGTGGGGATTATGCTTGCGCTCGTTATCAACTGGAACATTGACGTTTCGCCGTTAAAAGCGGACGCGCCGACCACGCCCTCGGAGATAGTGTCCGAGATTGAGGGATTCGGCGAGGGCGGGGAGACCGAGATTGACGCGGACGCGCAGTTTGAGAAGATGAACGTAGAAGTGTACCGCGACCCCGTGACGGGCAAGCTGTATATGGTGGAAAAGAATGTTGAAAATCCGCACTAAAACAAACCCCCGCCGCCTGCGGCTTGTGGGGCTGATTATTCTCGCTCTGATTCTCTCCGCTTGCGCCGCGAAGCTGCCCGACATTTCCGAATACGGTGACACGCCGATTGAGATTTCGGGATTGATCGACGAGGAATTCACAATCACGCCGAATGAGTTGGCGAAGCTCGACATTACCGACTTGTCCGCGACGGGCGCGACGGCAAAGGCTGGAACGGTCAGCGGCGTCGGCGTGACGCTAATCACGTTCTTAGCGCAGTACGGCAAGACGCCCGCGGACTTCAAATATATCCGGTTTATTGCCGCCGACGAGTACCGAATCACGCTGTCGGGCGCGAAGCACACGGACGACGCGGTTCTGCTCGCAATCGCAGGTAAGGACAAGCCCCTCGCGCCGGGCGAACGCCCTCTGCGGCTCATAATCCCCGACGCGGAGAGCAGCCAGTGGATTTACAGCGTCGTGAGAATTGAGTTTGTACCGAATTAAACGAAACGGAGATTTATAATGAAAAAGAGAATTTTAGCAATCCTGCTCGCGCTGACTATCGCCGCCGCGCTCGTTCCGTCCGCGTTCGCCAAGACGATTCCCGCGGGTCAGACGGTCGGAAACGTGCTGTTTTACGTCACGAACGCAAAGGGCGAGGAGATTTTAATCTCACAGATACCCGTGTCCGAGATGGAGGCGGATATGAAAGCCGGTAAAATCGACACGACGGTTCACAACTACTCACTCTTGGACAAGTTCACGACGACGCTGCACCAAGAGGGGCAGGGCTTCACCGTGCCTGAATTTATCGCATACGCGCAGGGCAAGTCGCCTGTCGCAAATCTGAAATCCGCGCCGCTCACCTGGACGGGCAAGTCGTATATCCGCTTCTGGGAGATTGACCAGGGCGGCTTTGACGACCTCGACAGCTACACCTACGCGGATTTATACGGCACGTCGCGCTACAATTTCCCCGCGCTGTACGAATACTGGGACTACGCGAAACAGGACTACTACGACCCCGTGGGCAAGATGACGCGCGCGCAGGTCATCGACTACATCTTTGACCACGGCGAGCCGGAGACGTTCATTCTCTCCGTCCGCGCGTTTTCGCAGCGGTATATGCTGACGGGCGAGAAGTACGGTACGGATTATAATATGGAGAACTATTGGAATATAAGCGGTCTGCTCGACAACGCGCGCACGATGCGCGTTATGAAGCCGATGTCAAAGGACGAGCTGTACAACAAGACGCCGACGGCGATGGACACGCGCTACTGGACTTCAAATATCCTCTTGGATATGGAGAAACGCCCCGAAATAATGTCCCTCGGTGCCGTCGCCGCGCCGACCGCGACGATGACCGAGGCGGGGGATAACTACTACATTCGCTTCACCTCCGCGACGGCGGGTGCGACAATCCTCTACAACCACAATTTTGTTTCGCCGAGCTACACGCCGACCTCGCCCTACGGCGGCGAAGCCGTAGTCGTACCGAAGGAATATTTTAAGTCCGGCACCGTGACGATGACGGCGCGAGCCGTGAAAGAGGGCTATGCCGACGCGGGCGTCGTCACGCTCCAACTCACGGCGAACGGTGCGGAGGCGAATCCCGAATCCGCCGCGTCCTATACCGACGTGCCAGAGGATAATTGGGCGTATAAAGCGGTGGACTATGTAATGTCGAAGAAACTCTTTGATTACGAGAGCAAGAACACGTTCGGCGCGTCCTCGCCAATGACGCGCGCGATGCTCGCGGTCGCGCTTTACCGCTTGGAGGGTTCGCCGTCCGTGACGAAATTCGTGGACTTCGCGGACGTGACAAAAGGCACGCCGCTGTCGGCGGCGGTGTCTTGGTGCAATTCCGCGGGAATCGTTTTCGGCGTCGGAGAAAACAAGTTCGCGCCCGACAATAACATCACGCGCGAGCAGATTGCGACAATGTTCTACCGTTACGCGACGTACAAGAATATGAACACCGCCGTTCGCGGCGACCTTTCGCAGTTCACCGACGGCGCGCAAACATCGGATTACGCCCGTGACCCCCTCAGTTGGGCAAACGGTATGAAGCTGATTAACGGCAACGGCAACGGGACTGTTTCCCCGCAAGGTACTGCAACAAGGGCGCAGGTCGCGCAGGTGCTGTATAATTACGCGAGAATGTGATAGGATTACTTGACCTCCGAACGCAATAATGATAATATATTGAAAAATATTTTGTTCGGAGGTATTACAATGACAGCAGCACTCATTTTTGACGGCCCCGCGGGGTTCGACGCGACGGAGGACATCTACGGACTGTCCGCAATACACCGGCTCGTCACGGTTTTCAAGCTCGCGGACATTGACCGCGTTATCATCTCCGACAGCGAAAATATGGAGAAGATAATGCACCTGAGTTCAAAGCTCGGCGCGGACTTCCTGCGCCTGAAAAAGACGGACGCGGCGGGCGCGGCGGGGCGCGTGTTGGCGACGCTGAAATACCTGCCGGAGAGGTATTCGCGCCTGCTCACCACGCCGTCAAACTACCCGCTGGTCGAACAGGAAACCTTGCGTCAACTCTGCGAAGTTGACGCGGAGATTGTCATCCCGACGCACGGCGGCGAGCGCGGCTACCCGGTTCTAATATCGCGCAATCTGTTCGGTCGGCTCGCGGATTGCGGCGGCGACCTCGCCGCGTTCCTCGCGGAAAGCGGCGAGAGCATAACCGAGCTTGAAACCGAGGATTCCGGCGTTATTACCGACGTTTCCGTCGGCGCGGACGTGAGCGCGATAGCGGCGAGCCGCACGCTCCACACGGATCTGCGTTCGGGATTTAAGGTGACCGTCGCGCGCGAAAAGAGCTTTTTCGGCCCCGGAATGCTTCAACTGATTGACCTCGTGGAGGAAACGCACGCGATACGCACGGCGCGGCTGATTATGGGTATGTCGCAAAACAACCTGTGGCATATGACGCAGGCGGCGGAGAAAAACCTCGGCTTCAAGCTCTTCGTACACGAAAACGACGGCAGCTGGGGCGGAACCTCGACGTTGACGGCGGAGTGCCGCGAGTTTGCGGAAAAGTACAGACAGTTCAATGATGATTGCGAAAGGCTAATCGGGGAAAGTTTTCAAAAATATTTTTCATAGCTACTTGTTTTATTTGAAATAATATGCTATAATTACCACAATTCAATAGTCTCCAAGTTCGCAGACCTACCGGCACCGCCCACGGATTGCGAACCTGAACCCATTGTGAGGTTTACAGAGTTGCCGCCGAAAGGGACAGCCCTCGCGCATTTGAGAAGGAGACCGCAAAGAAAGTCACATTAAGACTTTTGGCGGGGTTTTTCTGAGAAAAACCCCGTTTTGTTGTACAACAAAACGGGAGCAAATGATTGCCTAATTGAAGCGGTTATTAGCCTGCAAACAGGCTGTAATATACAAATTCGGTGGTTGAAAACCACTCGTCGCCCGCAGAGAATGTGAAAATCGCGGGAGCCGCCACAGGCTAAAACCGGCTTGGTGAAGTGGACGCTAAAAGCAATTAACGCGCCGACATCGGCGCAAAAGATATGAAAGGTAGGTAATCTCTTTTTTATGAACAAACTAAAATTAAAGTGCAAGCATATTCTTTCCCTTTGCTTAACAATTGCGCTTATGCTCACACTGCTAAACACAGTAATTGGCATTCCAACAGTAAGCGCATACGATATAGATGATACTGTCACTGTGAAATTAACTGTGAACAGTTCACAAACTACGGCATTAGGTGCGGGTGGTGCGATATTTTTGAAATATGACACTACAGCGCTGGAATATGTAGGCTATAGCAATAAGACTGCTCTCACGCTGACACCGGCAGCACGAAACAACAACGGTATTGGCGACAATGATTCTGTTTTTACGGATGCCGGAATAGGTACAGTATCTTCGGGTTACCGCTTTACAATAACAGGGGCAAGCTCAACTGTTAATATCGACAGCAGCTTAGATGTGATTGAGGTAACATTAAAGGTGAAAACAGCCGCTCCATCGTATGATATTGTGTGGGGTGTAAGAAACAGTACGACTGATACAACTCGCTTTGTTATCAACAGCACAATAAGCGGCACGACCCTCCCCCCATACTCCGTGACCCTCGCGGGACCGACGGAAACGCCGACAGTCGCGGCTCCCGGCGCGCAGGCGAACACATTTGTGGTTGACGTGAAAGCGTCCGCAAGCGGCAGCCAGCCTATTGCCGCGATTCAGGCGGGGCTGACGTTCGATAGCAGCATAGTGACGTTCGTCAGTGCGACAAACGGTTTCGCATTCGGGACATACGGGTCAAACAAAATCTCACGATTTGGTGATGCGATTCCACTGACGGCGGAACCGATAACAATCTCAACAATTACGTTTGAGGTGTTGGCGGCGGGCGACCCGCAGATTAAGCTGACAAGCCCGAAAGTTTCGGGTGCCGCAATCACGGATACAAGCACAGGAACTGCGGCGGGCGACGGCACGGAGCTTGATTTGACGATTTTGCCCTATGTCGCGCCGGTTGTTGATACCGTGTATCTCACGGCTTACAACGGTTCTCCGTCAGGTTATCAGTTGCTGAAATTCGTTCCGGCGACTGACGAGGGCGCGTATCAGTATGACGGCATTCAGTTGTACAAGTCCGCAAAACTTGGCGGGTACGTGTACCTCGTAAATGAGACGGACGAGGAAGTCGCGCTCGGGAAAATCGAGGCGGGCGGCACCAGCACGGCAATCAACTACAACGGCAATGTGAACGGCGACGCGGATATTGACATCTTCGACGCGCAGATTGCCTACGACCTCGCGACAAATCACGCAAATTACACAGCGGCTGACGGCTTCACGGTCGTCGGCATAGCGGCGCGTCTCGCCGCCGACGTTGACGGCGACGGAAATGTTACGACCGCCGACGCGCGCGCAATCCAGTATTTCATTCACCACGGGACACTCGTAATTCCCGAAGGCTAACTAAATCAATGCACCGGAGCGGCGGGCGATTTCGCCCGTCGCTTCGGGAGTGATTTCCGCTTATACATTATAAAAATAACTTTGAAAATTAACGCCGGGAGGTTCTTATGAAATTCAAGCGAATATTGACGGCGGTTTTGGCGTGCGTGTTGACCCTCGCCGTGTACGCGCCCGCGGCGTTTGCCATAGACAGCACAAAGCACTTTGACTTTGAGATTACGGCGGACGGCGGCTCGTCCGCAACCATACATATCGGCGACACTATCACGGTAGCGGTCACGCTCACGCAGAAAAACGCAAAGGAAACGACGATGTTCGCCCTGCGCGACAAGATTATTTTCGACGGCAGCTTCTTTGACCTTGTGCCGGACAGTATCAAGACCGAAACCGCCGGAGTCGGCAATTCCACCGAAAAACAGACGGAAAACTGGTCGAGTTGGGTGGGCGTAAGCTCCACCGCGCTCGCGCAGAAGTTCGACGGCGACACTTGGGCGTCCCCGACCGTGCTTGTGACGTTCCAATTGACGGCGAAGAAAGCCGGAACGTCGGTTATCCTCCACCGCGACCACGTTATGAGCGACACGACGGGGCTTGACGAGTACGACAGCACCGCGACGGACGCGACGGTTGTAATTCGCAATTTCCCGTACACCGATGTCGCTGTTGGCGCGTGGTACCGCAAGGCGGTTGAGTATGTGAGCGACGAGCGACTGATTGACGGCAGCACCGCGACGAAGTTCGACCCCGAATCCGCTCTCACGCGCGGGACACTCGTCATCGCGCTGTACCGCAAGGACGGTTCCCCCGCAGTTTCGGGTAACTCACCGTTCACGGACGTTACCAAAGGCACCGAGTTGGACAAGGCGGCGGCGTGGGCGTCTGACGCGAAAATCGTAAACGGCGTCGGCGACAACAAATTCGACCCGAACGGCGAGATAACGCGGGAGCAGATTGCGGCTATGTTCTACCGCTATGCGACTTTCAAGAAATCGGACACGTCCGCAAAAGGCGATTTGAGCATATTCACGGATTCGGGTAAGATTTCGAGTTGGGCAAAAGACGCTCTCGTATGGGCAAACGGCGAGAAACTTATCAACGGCAACGGCGATGGAACAGTTGCCCCGCAAGGCACGGCGACGCGGGCGCAGGTCGCGCAAATATTGTTAAACTACACCAAGCGATAGGAGATTAGAAAAAATGAAAAATAATTGTAAGAAGGCATTATCCCTGCTGCTCGCGCTCATTATGGTATTTTCGCTTTTGCCAACGGCATTGGCGGTGGGTTCGGATATAAGTCTTGCCGCGGACAAAACTACTGTCGCGGCAAACGAGCAGTTTGATGTGAAGTTAAACGTCACGTCGGCGTTCAGTTACTTGCAGGCGACGGTCAATTATGACAAGAGCCTTGTGGAGTACGTTTCGTCGAGCGGAGCGACAATTTATGATGTGAAGAACGACAGCACGGCGGGTATGGTGCTCTTTTCCGTGTACGGAGCGGCAAAGAGCGCGGGAACAACAGCCGCGACGCTGACGTTCAAGGCAAAGACGACGGGCGGGATTGCTGCGTTCTCTATTGCGTCCGGCAGCATTGTCGGCGAGAGCGGGCAGGATACGCGCACAAACGGAACACCGATTGGCGGCTCGTTAAATGTAGAAATCGCGGTTGACGTTCCCACGGACCAACCGCCCGCCGTTGTTCCTGTTGATATTTGGCAGGAAGCCGACCTTGTCATTTACACGGCGGAGGAGTTATTCGCGTTTGCAGAATCCGTTAATAGCGGCAATGACTATTCGGGTAAAGTGGTGCGGCTCGGCGCGGATATTGACCTAAAATCAGCGTTATGGCTGCCAATCGGCACGCTCATTGACAATCCTTCTTTCGGACCGGACAGACCTTTTTCCGGTGTGTTTGACGGGGACGGTTACACGATTTCGGGCTTGAATATAAACGATGGTAGTTTGACCGCGCTAAAATCGAAGAATGCAAATATCAATCCGAACCTCGCACTATTCGGCTATACCTTGAACGCAACAATTATGAACGTAACTACCAACGGAACCGTGAGTATTACTACCGGAAATGCGGCGGGTATCGTCGCTTACTCGCGAAGTTCAATCGTAAAAAACAGCAAAAACGATGCCGACATAACTATTTTAGGCGGCGATCACGGTGCTGAGGTTGGCGGCATAGCGGCTTACAGCGGAAGACTTGGTACGGCAGTTCCCCAAAGCGAGATACTTAATTGCATAAACACCGGTGCAATTACTTCATATTACAGCAATGCTTATATTGGCGGTATTGCCGGTAGCGCAGGTACAATAATCAACAGCGAAAACTCCGGAAATGTGAGTGCGCTTGGCGAAACCCGAAGCAATTCAAATGTCGGAGGTATCGTTGGACGCAACGCAATGTTTACATCCGTCATACTTGATGGCTGCTTCAACAGCGGGGAAGTTAGTGGTTCCGCCAGTTTTATGGGCGGAATAATTGGCGACATAAGCGGTGTAGCCACCATTGCAAAAATCGCAAACAACTATAATACCGCAAACGTCACGAATTCAGCAACGGCACTTGCTGTTAGCGGCAGTAGCCAACCTGCTGTCGGCGGTTTTTCGGGCGGCGTGGATTCGGGAAAACAATATTTTGAATCGTTTAAGTTTAACTATAATACAGGTACTGTTACTTTGGTAAATCCGGGTTTTAACGAGAACCTGATTGCTTATGGTTCCGGCAAAAATGTATGGTCTGAAAACTATAACGGTGTGGAATCGACGAAACTTAGTTCGTCATATAAGACCGTGGAGGGTAAGCAAGTCCTCATCTGGTCAGAAGAATTGCCGAACTACACCGTGACATTCACGGGCGGGACAGCGACAATTGCAGGAGTTACAGCGGAGAGTTTCTTGCTTGAACGCGGCAGGGATTACAGCTATGTTGGTTCAAATGGTGCTGTCGGCACTTTCAACGTAACGAACGGCGATAAGTCCATAAGTCTCTCGGCAAATGTAGAGTTTGCAAATGTACCTGAGGGTGCGAGCATCACAGTGAAAAACACTTTAGCCGTTGACCAAAATAGTGTTGACAGCGTTTATATGCTACCCAATGGCGAGTACAACTATGTCGTCACGCTCGACGAACAACAGGTTTTAACGGGTGCTTTTATTGTAGCCGGTACAAAACGGATAATCACGCTTCCGTCACTTGCGGAAAAGGTTGCCGTCACTTTTGCAGTAACGCCTTCGGACGCTGTGGTGTCGGTAACAAAGAACGGGATTCCAATATCGGGTACATCAAGTGTATTTTTGTTGTACGAGAACGAATCGTATAGTTACACGATTTCCGCGCCTCATTTTGTCAGTGAATCAGATGAATTCACGGCTGTGGCAGACGAGGTTATTTCTGTTGGTCTCGTTCGCGCTACGGTGCAGGTAACTTTCAGAGTGGATTACAGGGACGCGGTAGTAGAAGTGCGTGACAACGAGAATAAAATCGTTGCCGTAGATTTACTGCAATACCCGTCGGGAACCAAACTCTCAGCAGCATACGACCTTTTTTCCGGATTACCCTATACATATAAGATTAGTTACGGAGGGTATCTGACACAGGAGGCTACTGCAATATTCGACCGCACGCAACAGGTAACAATTGTATTAGAACGCGATTTCGGACAGCAAACCGAACCTTGGGCGCCGAATACCTCGTGGTATAGCGCGAATATGGCTTCGTATACCATCACAACGCCGGAACAACTTGCGGGTCTTGCGAAACTTGTCAATGAAGGTACCACATTCGAGGGTAAAACAGTCACGCTGGGAAACGACATCAGCCTTGCGGATAAGCCTTGGACGCCAATCGGCACCAACGGCAAGCCGTTCGAGGGTAATTTCGACGGCAATAACAATACGATTGCAGGTCTGTATATAAAAACGGACAAAAACTATCAGGCACTATTCGGCAATATGTCGGGCGAATTACAAGATTTAACGGTCTACGGCTCGGTTAACGGCGGCAGCAGCGTCGCAGGCGTTGCGGCTATTGCGACGGGCAAAATCACAGGCGTTACGAACTATGTAAATATAGTGGCGAGCGGAGACTTTGTGGGCGGAATCGTCGGCGACGCGATTGGTGAAATCGTTATCGACGACTGCCACAACCACGGAGATATTCTCCATACAGACACAGCCAAAAGCACAGGACGCGTCGGCGGAATCATCGGTCGCGTGGACAACGGTCAATGGGCGGTCGGCGTGGAAGCCGGTAAATACTCGGTCAGTGCTTTCGGTAAAATATCGAACAGTTCCAACACGGGGAACCTAACCGGATACCAATATGTCGGCGGAATCATCGGCGGACAGTTCGGTAACATTGACGTGCAGTATTGCTATAACAGCGGAAACATTACGGGCATTAGCTTTGGCAAGGTCTACATCGGCGGTATCGCGGGCAAGAGCGAGGGCGGCACGATTGACAGTTGCTACAACCTCGGCGGGATTTACGATTCGCCGTGGGCGGACGGGCATATCCGTGCTGTCGGCGGTATCGCGGGTGACGAGGAGGGTCGTACAGGCGGCACGACTGCCATTACAAACGTCTACAATGTCGGTGAAATATCTCTTGACGTATCAAAAATGAGCTCCGGCAATTCGATACATAACGTCGGTAATATCTCAGGCGGCAATCAGTTCACGGCCGCAAACCAGATGAAATACGCTAACGCTTTCTACCTTGAGGGACTTATCCCGCAGGCGGCTCCGAGCCACGCGGATTACTACCATTGGAGCGACGTATTCAAGGCGAATCCGCTCGCTTATGACACGACTTACACCACGAAAGTCACGGTCGAGCAGTTGACAGGTGCCGCAACCCTCGTAAGCGGCGATACCGTTCTCTCAAAACTCGGACCCGGCTTCATAGCCGACACGAACGGCATTAACGGCGGGTACCCGATACTCACTTGGCAGGCGGGGAACACAACTCCGATTGAAATTGAGTATGCTATCGGAACGCCGACAGTACAGGGCGGTACGACAAGTACCGCGGCGACAAATGTGGCGAAAGCCGCTTCGGGAACTACCGTTACAATAAGCGTCGCGCCGGAAACAGGCAAACGCGTTTATTCCGTGGAAGTGACGGACGCGGCAGGAAATATCCTCGCGCTGACAAAAGTAACGGATACCGTTTTCACATTCGTAATGCCGAGCAGACGCGTGGACATCAACGTTGTGCTCGAAAAAGATGTGGTTGGCGGAACACCGCGCACCCTCACGCTCCCGACGAACCTCGACGCCATCTGGTCGATTGATGTTCAGTCCTCCGGTTTGGAGAGCGGCAAGATTTCGGCGGGCAACACGGTGTTCGTCACGGTCAATCTCGCAACCGGAGCGAATACAGCCACGCACGACGGTATTGTGCTGACACCGGGCGTCACAGACCTGATTGAACTTGATGCGGGTGAATACAGCTTCACAATGCCGGACAACAACGTGACGCTTGCGCTAAATGCACGGTATTCACCGATAGCGATGCGTGAGCAGACGGGACCGAGCGGCGCGCCAAAGGTCAAAAAGACGTATACGCGCGAACAGATGATTGCAATGTCGCAGGCAAACGTATATTACAGCACTTGGTCAACAGAAGTGGAGCCGTCGATTGGACGCGCTGACCTTGCGGTTTCGCTTACGCAGTTGCTCAGCGACTCCGGAATCGTATTCGAGGCGGGAGACAAACTGAAACTCCTCTGCATTGACGGATTTACTTACGAGTACACCTACGAGGATTTGATGGGTACTGCGCGCTACTATTACCCGAACATCTTCGGCGGCTCTGCCGAGGGAAAAACCGCACTCTCACCGATTCTCGTCGTCAAAGGCAACGCGACCACGACAGCCGGTGAGCCGGACGCGGGAGATATGCTCAACACCTACCGCTTCATCTTCGGACAGAGCGAGTATGAGTTCTCGAATAACATCAAAGCGGGTAACAAACAGCCGAAGCACGTCACGGCAATCACAATCATTAAGCCGCTCGGCAGCGGCACAGGCGGCGGTGGCGGAGAGGGGTCAACCGGCACAGGCAACATTAACGCCGCAATCTGGGACGGCAAATCTATCGACATAACTTGGTTCAGCAAAAACCCGAATGCGAGTGAGTTCCACATCTCAACACCCGCGCAGTTCGCGGGTCTGGCGGCTCTCGTCAACGGTCTGTACAACGACGAGATTGATACGATTGTCGGCGACACGGGCGGATATATCCACGCGAATGTAAGCACAAGCGGCAGCAGCGGAGAAAACAACATCAGTACCGCGACGTATCATTGGGGCGATTACAACTTCAAGGACAAGACAATCTATCTTGAAGCCGACATCAATATGGGCAACGCGAACTATATGCCCATCGGCGGTCAATATCTGATGCGCTACAACGACCCCGAAACGAAGTTGTCCTCGTCCTTCTGCGGTACACTTGACGGTCAGGGCCATTCTGTGACCGTACACAGCGACCGTTGGGCATTTGACTACGGTGACGGTCAATCCGTCGGCCTCATCGGGCGGCTCGGCGTACACGACAACGACCCTGATTCGTGGGCTCCGGCACACGCGGGCGTGAAGAACATCATCGTGCGCGGCAGCATCTCCGCGAACCGCAGCGTCGGCGGTATCGTCGGCAAAATCGGCAAGACCGCGGGAACCGCAATCATCGAAAACTGCGCCAACTACGCGACTATCTCGGCGACCGACGCAAAGGGCGTCGGCGGCATCGTCGGCGCGGCGTGGAACGACGGCTTAATCGTAAACTGCTATAACGCAGGTGCGGTCTCTGAGTCGCTTGCATCTCCTGCCGGCGGCATCGCGGGTTCCGTGGAGTTCCCGATTGTAAACTCATATAGCTACGGCATAGTCACGGCCCCCGTGGGCTACGCAATGGCAATCGGCACGAACAACGGCGGTGGCTCGTACATCAACAGCTACTATCTGCGCGGCAGCGCGGCAAGCGGCGGTTGGTACACGGGCGGCGCGGGCGGTCGCGCGGACAACGCCGGCGAAAAAGTTGACACATATATGCAGAGCGCAGATTTCGTCGCAGACCTCAACAAGACCTACAACGGTCAGTATGGCGGCGCGTGGACAATGGATACGCGCGGGACCAACAGAGGTTTCCCGATTCTCACGTTCGACGGCTCCGGCGAAAGCAATAAAGGCGGAGCAGGCGGCGGTTCTCAGGACGCGACGATTGAAGAAGATGAAATCCCGCTGTCCGAGTTGCCCGATATGGTTGTGACAATCACCCCGCCCGCCGCCATCAAGGACGGCGCGGCGACGGCGAGCGTCACTAAGACCGAAATTGACGATGCAATCACGACCGCGGAAAAAGAAAACAAACTCGGTATCGCAATCGACCCGATTATCGACGGCGCGGTCAAGAGCGTTACTGTGACGATTCCGACAACCTCGGCTGCGGCAATCGCCGAAGCGGAACTCTCGCTCATCATCGACACGCCGAACGGCAACCTGACGTTTGACGCGACTTCCCTCGCGGCAATCGCGGAAAACGCGACGGGTGACGACCTTCAAATCATCGTCAAGTCGGTTGACCCGAAAACGCTGACGGCGGCGCAGCAGGAGAAGGTGGGCGACCGACCGGTTATCGACCTCACGGTTCTGTCAAACGGCGTAGAAATCACCGATTTCGGTGGCGGGCGTGTGTTGGTGAGTATTCCCTACGAACTGAAAGACGGCGAAAAAGCCGAGGGTATTAAGCTGTTCTTCCTTGCGGACGACGGAACACTCACGGAAATCGTCTGCAAGTACAACCCGGCGACACAGCGCGTGGAGTTCGCGTTATCTCACTTCTCAAAGTATGTCATTCTGTATGACTCGACGGCTGTGTGGGAAAATCCATTCAAGGACGTTAAGGAGACGGATTGGTTCTATGACGCAGTCAAGTTCGTCACCTCGCGCGGACTGTTCAATGGCGTATCCGCAACCGAGTTTGCCCCGAATGCGCAGATGACAAGAGCGATGCTCGCGACGGTGCTGTACCGCGTTGAGGGCGAGCCGGCGGTCACGAGCGCGAACCCGTACACCGACGTGAAGTCCGGCGAGTGGTACACGAACGCGATTATCTGGGCTTCGGAAAACGGCATAGTAAACGGCTACGGCGACGGAATCTTCGGCACAGAGGACAACATAACGCGTGAGCAGATTGTAACGATACTGTATCGCTACGCGAAGCTCAACGGATACAACGTGGCTCCGTCGGCGGACCTCACGAAGTACACCGACGCGGGCAAGATTTCTGACTACGCACTGGATGCAATGAAGTGGGCGGTCGCAATAGGACTCGTGAACGGACGCTCCGAGACAACGCTGGTGCCGGAGGGCAACGCTACGAGAGCGGAGGTTGCGACAATCCTGCAACGCTTTATTGAAAATGTTGTAAAGTAACGGCAAATCCTCCTTTTCCTATAAAAAGTGCGGCGTGGTGTTATGGGGACATCACGCCGCACAAAATTTGCGCGTTTGTAAATGGAAAATTAAATGGCGTTCCTACAAAAACAGCGGCTATTTCCCCGTGTCACTGCACCGACGCACCGACGTTCCGCCACACTTTTCGATACAGTGCGACCGCGACGACCGCCGCCGCGACCTCCGCAATCGGGAACGCCCACCACGCGTTTTGCGCGGCGTTCGCGGTGCGCGAAAGTACCCACAACAGCGGCAACGCAATCACAATCAGCCGAAGCGCGGACACTATCAGGGACTTTACGCCGTCGCCGAACGCCTGAAATATACCCTGAAACGTGATGTTCGCGCCCGCGAACAGGTATCCGATTGTCACGACGCGGATTGTCGTCACCGCGAGCGTCTCAGTCTCCGCCGAGAGAGTGAACACGCCGATAATTTTCGGCGCGAACGCTTGAAACGCAAGGGTTCCGAGAGCCATAATCACAAGAGTGTAAATCAGTCCGAACTTAATTCCGTCGCGGACGCGCGCACGGTCGCGCATACCGAAATTGAACCCGATAATCGGAATCAGCGCGTTGTTCATTCCGAACGCCGCGAAGAAAATGAACTGCTGCAACTTGTAATACACGCCGTAAGCCGTCACCGCAGCGTCGGAAATGCCGCCGAGAATGATGTTCGCGCCGTAGGTCATAATCGACATCAGGGCTTGCATAATTATCGCCGGGATCCCGATTTTGTAAATCTCCGCGATTGTTTTCCCTTGCGGTTTCAGGTGTTTCAGCCCCGTGTCGAGGTCGCGGTTCTTCGCGTGGTGCAGATACGCGCTCATTACAAACGTGACAATCTGCCCGATGACCGTCGCCCAAGCCGCACCCGCGATACCCATTTTGGGGCAGCCGAGCCAGCCGAAAATCATTATCGGGTCGAGGATAATATTCGTCACCGCGCCCGCGAGCTGCGCGATAGTCGAGAACGTCGTGCGCCCCACGCCTTGCAGGAGTTTTTCGTAAATCATCGACAAAATCGCGCCGAACGAGATGATTGTGCAGATCCGCAAGTACTCCGTCGCCATTTCAATCACCGCCGCGTCTGCGGTTTGCGAGCGTAGGTACGCGCCCACGCCGAAAATCCCGATAAACAGGAACACGATGTAGGTGCAGATGCCCAAAATTATAGCGTTTCCCGCAATTCTGCTCGCCCTTTCGCGCTCGCCCGCGCCGAGCGAACGGGAGAGCAGGGCGTTAATGCCGACGCCCGTTCCGACGCCGATTGCAATCATCAGCAGTTGAATCGGGAACGCGAGCGTCAGCGCGGTAACGCCGACCTCGCCGTTTGGCATTTGCGCGACGAAGTAGCTGTCCACGACATTGTAAAACGCCTGCAAAACCATCGAAAGTATCATCGGCAGACCCATTTTCAGCATTAGCGTGCTGACGCGCGCGGTCCCCATTTTGTTCTGTTCCATTGCAAAATCCTCCTGTAATTGAGCATAAAAATACGCAACGGAAGTGCCAATCAACCGGAATTACGTGATTGACACTACTCGTTGCGTAAGAGTATTATAGCACATTTTTCGGGTGCGGTGCAAGTGTTTTTTTGTGAGAAGAATCTCGTAATTACGCAGAAACGGCGGTTCATCACTTGACATTTTGAGCAAAATAGAGGATAATTAATATTATAGTTTGAAAATAAACATAAACTTGAGGTGAAATTATAATGACCGAACCAAAACTCGACATTACGCGCCCCGCGGAGCTGCCTGGGGTATTAAGGCTCACGTTTAACCACCCGGAGTCGCTGAACTCGCTCACGACGGATATTTTCCGCGAAATCGTCAGAACCCTGCGCGACGCCCGAACCGACGAAAGCGTGAAGATAGTGCTGTTTACGGGAGAGGGTGACCGCGCGTTTTCTTCGGGATTGTCGATTGACAAGCTCCTGCTGATGGAAACCGACGACGACCGCGCGGCGTTTTACAACCTCGGATTAGAGGTGCGCGCGGCGATTTACGCGCTGGACAAGCCCGTAATCGCGGCGGTTCGCGGGAATTGCGTCGGCGGCGGCTTTGAAATCGCGCTTTGTTGTGACTTGATTTACGCGGCGGAGGGTTCGGTTTTTATGCTGCCTGAATCGAATATCGCGCTCACTCCGGGTATCGGCGGCGCAATCAACCTCGCGGCGAAAATCCCGTACAACCGCGCCGTTGAGATGATTTGGTTCGCCGAAAAGGTCGCCGCTGAGGAGATGCAGAAATGGGGAATCGTAAACGCAATATTCCCGACCGATACCTTTGACGCCGAAATCGAGAAACGCATTCTGAAACTACTGCGAAAGCCGCAATTCGCGGTGCGCGGCTTGAAGCAGGTGCTTTCGCACACGGCGGTTTTCGGTGACCAGTCGGAATCGCTCAAATACGAGCGGATTTTGGCGGTTGACGAGATGAAAACCGCGGACTTCGACGAGGGGCTACGGGCGTTCAAGGAGAAACGCAGAGCGGAATTCGGAAAATGAATCAAAAAAGTTTCTGTCACGCGAGCAACATACCCGGTTTAACGCAAATCGAACCGCTGTCCGCTGTGCGCGGGAGCAACGAGCGGGTTTGCTATTTCACGCCAAATCGAACTTATGCGTTGTTTTACCTGCGCGATATGGACGTGAACCACGTTACCTGTGGTGTTTCTGACGACGGTATCGTGGTATATCACGAACAGTTCCCCAATCAACTTGAAATGCTCTACAAAGGCAGGAACGGGGCGATATATCATTGCGAAAGCGACGAAATTTCGCAAGGGCATACAAGCGATGTGTGGATTGCCGTAACTCCGGTCAAAGTTACCGGTGAAGAATTTGTCGCTGATGTATACAGCGAAATACTCAAAGCCGAACAGTCCGGAACTGCGCGCATTATTCGGTATGAAACGCTGTCGAACGAGAAAAAGGCGGAAATCATCGAAATGATGAGGGATTACATAACGGAAAATCAATTATTGGGTTCGCAATCGCCAAAGGCTCGATTTATGCGAACATATTTCCCCGCTTCGTGGGAATCAGCAACAAATACCACCGAGAAATGAGATGCAAATAATAAACATTAGGAGGAACAAACAATGAACGGTTACGCGGGAAAAATGCTGTTCGTCAACCTGACGGACAAGACCTGCGAGGTGCGCGAGCTTACTGAGGACTTAGCAAAAAACTTTGTCGGCGGTCCCTCGCTCGGCGCGAAAATCCTCTACGACGAAATGCCGGCGAATACTGACGCATTCGCGCCGGAGAGTATGCTCGGCATTATCGGCGGGCCGACTAACGGCACGGGACCGCTTATGGGCGGTCGGTATACCGTTGTGTCAAAATCGCCCGTAACGGGCGGCTGGAATGACGCCAATTCCGGCGGTAACTTTGGACCTAAGCTGCGAAAATCGGGCTTTGACGCCGTGTTTTTCAAGGGGATTTCAGAAACGCCCGTGTATCTGTTTATCGACAACGGCGAGGTCAGCTTCCGCGACGCAACGCATCTGTGGGGCAAGACGACTATCGAAACCGAGAACGCGATTTACGTAGAACTCGGCGACCCGAAAGTCGGCATCGCGCTTATCGGTCCGGCGGGTGAACGCCTGTCGAATATGGCGGCGATTATGAACGACACGCACAGAGCGGCGGGACGCGGCGGCGCGGGCGCGGTTATGGGTTCAAAGCGGCTGAAAGCGTTGGTGTGCCGCGGTGATTTGAAAATCGAGGTTCGCGGCAAAGATGAAGTCGTGGCTCTCAACAAGGAAACAATGGAGTGGGAAAAGGGACCGGTTGCGGAGGTCGTAAAGGTTTTCAGCGCGTGGGGTACGGGAAGCCTATACGAGGATTCCACCATTTCGGCGGACGCGGGAATCAAGAACTGGGGCGGTGCGCCCGGCGACCTCACCGAAAAGGCGAAGGAGATTCTCTCCTCGCAGGCGATGGACAAGATGTACAAAAAGAAGAAATTCGCCTGTAACGCCTGCCCCGTGGGCTGCGGGGCAATCTACGAGATTAAGGACGGTCCGTGGAAGTTAGAGGACACGGGGCGGCCGGAATACGAAACCTCAGGCAACTTCGGGAGTATGCTGTTGAATGACGACCCCGAATCCGTCAATTACTGTAATTTCCTCTGCAACGAATACGGTTTTGACACGATTTCGTTCGGCGCGACCGTGGCGTGGGCTATGGAGTGCTACAACACGGGCTTGTTTACGCTCGAAGAAATGGGCGGCATCGACCTCAAATGGGGCGACCGCGACGCGATTGTCGCAATGAGCGAGGCCATCTGCCGTGCAAGCACGGAGATGGGGAAAATCCTCGGCGGCGCGTCGCGAGCGGCGGCGCGGCACTACAACCGCGGCTTTGACTTTTTAGTGGACGCGTCGGGCATTGAGATACCTCAGCACGACAGCCGACGCTCGCCGGGGCTTGCGCGGACGTATCAGTACGACCCCACGCCCGGCCGTCACGTCAAGGGCGGGTTGGGCTTTCTCGCGCACGGGAATGAGCCTCCGGAGCAAAAATACAGCTTCAAAGATACCGGAAAACGCGATGTGGACGCGGTAATCGACCTTGAAATAACGAACTGCGCGGGGTTCTGCCAGCTGTCGGATTTCGGTCTGCCGCCCGGAATAAAGGTGCGGTATCTGAACGCGCTGACGGACTTCGATTACAGTGACGAGGACGCGGTAAATCTCGGACTGCGCCTGTTCACGATGCGCCACGCGTTCAATCTGCGCGAGGGTATGCGCCGTCGTGATTTTAAGATTTCGGACAGAATTGTCGGCAAGCCGCCGCTCAAAGCGGGACCGCTGGAAAACGTGACGATAGACCACGAGCAGCTCGGCGACAACTTTTACAGCGAAATCGGCTGGGATTTACAGACCGCGCTCCCACCGCGCGAATTTTTGGAAAAGGTCGGCGGTCTGGACTTTGTGATTGACGATTTGTACGGTGCGTAGAAAATATGAAAATTTGGGTAAAATTTGTCGCAAAGGACCTGACCGAGGGACTGACCAACGGCGATTACGAGGTTGCGGAGGGCGCAACGGTGCTTGACGTAATCCGGACGTGCGAAAACGTCTGCGGCGTAACGCTCCCACCGGACAGGTATAAGGATTTTCAGTATATTTTGAACGACAAGGCGGCGCAGGGCTACACGCCCGTGCCGGACGGCGCGCGGCTATACGTTCTGCACGCCGTTTTGGGCGGTTAGATGGATACTTCAAGATACGCCCGACAGAGCGTTTTCGGTAAAATCGGTATTGAGGGACAAGCGACGCTTGCGAGTTCACGCGTCGCAATCGTCGGTGTCGGCGCACTCGGAACGGTGGGCGCGGAGCTTTTGGCACGGAGCGGCGTCGGCTTTCTGCGGCTGATTGACCGCGATTACGTCGAACTGACGAATTTACAGCGTCAGACGCTGTTTGACGAAGCGGACGCCCGCGAAAATTCTCCGAAAGCCATTGCCGCGGCAGAAAAATTGCGGAAAATCAACTCCGAAATTGTAATCGAACCGGTAGTCGCCGATTTCAATTCCTCAAACGCCGAGAGGCTCATACGCGATGTGGATATTGTGCTTGACGGCTCGGATAACGCCGCCGCGCGGTATCTGATTAATGACGCTTGCCGCAAGCTCGGAAAGCCGTGGGTCTACGGCGGCGCAATCGGGAGCGTCGGCGCGGTGATGCCGTTTCTGCCTGACGGAGCGTGCTTCCGTTGTCTGTTCCCGAATGTCCGGAACAGCGGCGAATCCTGCGCGACGGTCGGGGTTCTGAATTCGCTGACGGCTATTGTCGCGTCAATGCAGGTCACGGACGCGCTGAAAATCCTGCTGAAATCGGATTCGCTCGATAGCTGTTACCGCACGTTTGACCTGTGGAATAACGAATTTGACGCGGTTGAGGTTCTGCAAGACGATGACTGCGCTTGCTGCGCTCACGGAGAGTACGAATATTTGAACGCGCCGTTCTCGAACAATTCCGTCAGTCTTTGCGGACGCGACGCGTACCAGGTCGCGGGGAACGGCGCGGTGGATTTGGACGCGCTTGCGGAGAAATTATGCGCGGTCGGAGCCGTGCGGCACGGCGAGTACACGCTCGTATTCGAGAGCGGCGACGCGGGTTTCACGCTGTTTCCGGACGGGCGCGCGATAGTGAAAAACGCCAAGACCGCCGCCGCCGCGCTGTCGGTGTATAACGAATATATCGGGATTTGAGCAGTCCGTGAAAGGTGTGAATTTTGAACAGGAGAAAAATCGTCGTACTCATTGCCGGCGCGTTGATTATGCTCTGCGCCGGAATACTCTATATGTGGAGCGTGTTTCAGCCGTATGTCATATTGCAGCGCGGCTTTGACGCGAACCGCGTGTCGCTGACCTCCGCGATTATGATTGCCTGCTTTGTCGCGGGAAATATCGCGGCGGGATTAGTTCAGGAGAAATTGCAGCCGAGAGTAATCGCGATTGCGGGTTCGGTGCTGTTTTCGGCGGGATTACTTCTCACGGGGCTGACCGATTCCGGTTCGCCGGGTATGCTTTACTTTACATACGGCGTTATCAGCGGAATCGGTTGCGGGTTGGTGTACAGCACGGTGCTTGCGGTTTTGCAGAAGTGGTACGCCGCGAAAACGGGCTTTATCACGGGGATTTCGGTCGGCTTTTTCGGGCTTTCCGTCGTCGTTCTGTCGCCGCTCGTGCAGATGCTTTTAGACGGAATCGGGCTGACGGCGACGTTTAAGACGCTCGCGCTCGCGTTCTTCGTCATTCTCGTAATTTCCTCGGCGTTTCTACGGAATCCCGACAAGGAATATTATTACGCGGAGGCGACAAAAGCCGTAAAGCTCGAAAATGTCAAACAGTTTTTGCCGGGGCAGATGCTGAAATCAGCCTCGTACTACTACATTATAATATCTACGTTCGCGTCCTCTGCGGCGTATCTTGTGATAGTGCCGTTCATAACGACAATCGCGGTGGCGCGCGGAATGTCCGCGTCGTTCGCGCTGTTTGCGCTGATGAGTACGGGAATCGCCAACTCTGCGGGGCGCATACTCGCCCCTATGCTGTCCGACAGGCTCGGACGCACGCGGACGATAATACTCTGCTCGGTCATCTCGGCGGTCGGCTGCATACTCATCATTTCCGCGCGCGGAGCGTTGTACATCGCGGCGGTTTTCCTCATCGCGTTTTCCTACGGCGGCGCGGGAGGCGTCAATCCGGTCATAACGACCGAATTATTCGGCGCGCGCCATTCGGGCGCGAATTACGGTCTTGTCTTGCTCAGTATCGCGGCCTCGTCGGTGTTTTTCGGTAAATTATCTGCGCCTTTAAGCACGGGAGGCGATTTCGGCGGAATATTTCTGCTCTGCGCGTGCCTTTGCGCCGTGCCGATAGTTATGATGATACTTTTAAGAAAACGCTGCAAGCGATTGGGCAAAACGATTTAGTATAAGTACAAAAATAGGAGTGCAACAAATGAAAAAACTACCGACGGAACAGGCAATCGGGCAAACTCTCTGCCACGATATGACGCGACTCTCGCGCGAGGGAGTGCGGAGCGTGGGCTTTAAGCGCGGTCACGTCCTGACCGAGGCGGACGTTGCGGAGTTGCTCGATATGGGCAAAACAAACGTCTATATCTGGGAGCCGGAGGCGAACGAGGTCCACGAGGAGGACGCGGCGACGGAGCTTTCAAGCGTCCTGTTCGGGCAGGGGATAAAGGCGTCCGGCGTGTCCGAGGGAAAAATCCAGCTCGAAGCCGTACACGACGGAATGTTCCGCGTTAACAGCGCAGCGTTGCGCCAAATCAACGAGGTCCCCGACTACACCGTCGCGTGCAGGCGCAAAAACATCTTCGTCAAGCGGGGCGAGACACTTGCGGGCTTTCGGATTGTTCCGCTCGTCACCAAGCGCGAGAACGTGGACGCGGCGGTCAGTATTGCAAAGGCGAACGCGCCGATTTTCGAGGTTTTGCCGTTCCAGCCGCTGAAAACAGGCGTAATCATTACCGGCAGCGAGGTTTACAACGGACGTATTCCCGATAAATTCGAGCCTATAATCCGCGCAAAGGCGGACGCTTACGGCGCGAAGATTATAGGCGTTGAGAAGTCCGACGACGACACCGAAATGATACTTTCGCTGATTGACAAATTCAAGTCGGACGGCGCGGAACTGATTTTGCTCACCGGCGGAATGTCCGTGGATCCGGACGACCTCACGCCCGGCGCGATCCGGCGCAGCGGCGCGGAGGTCATCTGCCAGGGGATTGCGATGCAGCCGGGGAATATGTTCACGCTCGGATACTTGGAAAATACCGCGCTTGTGGGCGTTTCGGCGGCGTCGATGAAGTCCCCCGTGACGAGCGTTGACGTGTTTTTGCCCTACATTTTCGCGGGGGTGAAGATTACGAAATCCGACATCGCGGAGCGCGGCGAAAACGGTTTTTGCCTGCGGTGCGAGGTGTGCCACTTCCCGACGTGCTTCTACGGCGCGTAGGAGGTTCGAGGAATTTGATTAATTACTATCACGTTACTATCAAATACAGAACACTGCATACAGCGGAACGGATTTGATATTGTTTTCAAAGCCGAAGTTTTTCGAGGAAACGCGAATCGAATACGCGGGTTTGTAATTCGCCGCAAACATATTCAAACTCTTTGACTTCGTGCGCCTGCCGGTTTTCACCTCAATAGCAATAATTTCGTCGCCATTTTGCAAAACGAAATCCAACTCCGCAATCCCCTCGCTCGTCCAATAGTACAGATTGTACCCTTTATTAGCCAGTGCCTGCGCCACATAGTTTTCGGTGATTGCGCCGAGAAAAGTGTTCTCAATTTCTCCCGCCGCTAAAATGGTGTGCTGAGAAATACCGCTTGTCATAGTCAGCAACCCGACGTCGCCCATATACAATTTGAAACCGGACATATCCCGATAGACGGAAATCGGCATAAACCCCTGCTCAATCCGCTCGCATTTCAGCACCACACCTGCAAAGCACAGCCACTCAATAGCCGAGCCGAAAATACTTGCCGTTCCGCCCTTTTGCGCCAGCTTGTACTGAAACTTTCTGTTATCCTTTGCGAGCTGAACGGGGATTGAGTTGAACGCCGCGCGGATTTTCACGCTCTCCGCATTGGTCGCGTACTTCGCCATATCCGCAATATAATCGTT
>JAISJC010000058.1 GCA_031261745.1 Oscillospiraceae bacterium | reverse complement strand
CTGCAATTCCTCGCCTTTGCGGTGTCGAGCGCAATTCTGCTCGTACTCACAAAGCCGCTCGTGAAAAAGTTCATAACCTCCCGCGCGATACCGACCAACGCCGACCGCGCAATCGGCGAGACCGCTCTCGTAATCTCCGAAATCGCGGGAGGTTTAGCGGGACAAGTCAAAATCAACGGACTGACCTGGACTGCCGTCTCCGCCTATGAGGGCGTAATCGCGGCGGGGGAGCGCGTCACCGTTCTCGCCATCGAGGGCGTAAAACTTATCGTTGAACCTATAAAAATAAACTCGGAGGTAATATAATATGGGACCGTACATTCTCGGCGTTATCGTTCTTTTCGTAGTCATTGTAATCATTGCGAACATCAAAATCGTGCCGCAGGCGTACGCCTGCATCTTGGAGCGTCTCGGCGTTTACCACGCGACGTGGAGTACGGGCTTCCACGTGAAAATTCCGTTCTTTGACCGCCTGTCGCGCCGCATTTCCCTCAAAGAGCAGGTCGTGGACTTTGCGCCGCAGGCCGTCATCACAAAGGACAACGTAACGATGCAAATCGACACGGTCGTCTACTTCCAAATCACCGACCCGAAGCTCTACATATACGGCGTTGAACACCCGATGAGCGCGATTGAGAACCTCACCGCGACGACGCTCCGCAATATCGTCGGCGACCTGGAACTCGACCAGACGCTCACGAGCCGCGACACAATCAACGTGCAGATGCGCGTAATACTCGACGAGGCGACGGACCCGTGGGGCATCAAGGTCAACCGCGTTGAGTTGAAGTCGATTATTCCGCCGCGTGAGATTCAGGACGCGATGGAGAAGCAGAGGAAGGCCGAGCGCGAACGCCGCGAGGTTATGATCCGCGCGGAGGGTGAGAAGCGCAGCGCGATTCTCGTCGCCGAGGGTCAAAAAGAGTCCGTAATACTCAAAGCGGAGGCGGAAAAGCAGTCCGCGATTCTCGCCGCCGAGGCCGAGAGGGAGGTTCGCATCCGCGAGGCGGAGGGTGAGGCCGAGGCCATTGAGCGCGTCCAGACCGCTATCGCGTTCGGCTTGCAGAAGATTAACGAGGTCAATCCGTCCGACAAGGCGGTTCTGCTGAAAAGCTACGAAACCCTCGCGAGGGTCGCCGACGGCAAGGCAACGAAGATTATTATTCCGTCGGATTTGCAGTCACTCGCGTCATATTCGAGCATCATTCAGGGCGCGTTGGGGGACGCGAAATAAGCCATAGTAATTCGATAAACACAGAACCGCCGCTCTCGGAGCGGCGGTTTCCGTATAGCAACGGTGAGTTGGTTTGAATTATCCTTTCGCGGGCGTTATTGATTTGACAAACGCGGCAACCGCGTCCGCCGCCGCGTCGGACGCCTGATAATTGGCGTAAAGGCAAACCATAGCGGCATCAGTTTTACGCAGGTACAACTGCGTGTACGCTCCGCTTTCGGGAAAAAACACAGTCGCCGCAAGGTATTGCTCACCCGCGATAGTCGCGGCTGCCGTTCCCGATAATTCGGCGGCACCCGGCGTTTGCTCGTAGTTGCTCATCATCGCGTCCAAATACCCGTTTTCGTCAAAATCGGTATTTTCATAGACGAGAATGAACGCCGTTCTTAATTCCTCGCTGATAATCCAGAAATCGCAGACATTTCCGGCGGCAACGTTAAATCCGTCGCCGGAATTATATGCCTTTTGCGCCGCGTTATCGCCGGTTCTTTCGTAATATTCAGCGTCCGTAAGCCTGTTAAAACCTTCGGGCAATTCAAACGAAATGTTTGACCATTTATTGGTGAACACGCCGCCGCTCCAAGTTCCGGATTGAACCGCCGCGCTGTTATCGGCAATTTTCTCGCACGACGCGAGCGTTGCGGCAACCGCAACCACGAGAATAACGGATAAAACACGATTAGTTTTCATCGGCGATTATTTTATTACGATTATCAACTCGCCGGCCTTGACGCTCTGACCCTGCGAGACAAGGATTTTGTCCACGGTGCCGCCCATTCGCGCGGCG
Organism: Oscillospiraceae bacterium; assembly: GCA_031261745.1. Lineage (GTDB taxonomy): Bacteria > Bacillota > Clostridia > Oscillospirales > Oscillospiraceae > JAIRRO01. The sequence goes on along the minus strand of JAISJC010000058.1, from coordinate 6,387 downwards.
ATGTTAATCTCCATCTTCATCGCCTCGACGACGGCGAGCACCTGATTTTCCTCGACCGCGTCGCCGACGGCGACGTTGAGCTTGGCAATCATTCCGGGGATTGACGCGCCGACGTGGCTCTTGTCCTCAGGGTCGGCGAGCAGGACGTGGCGGCCCGTGTCCTTGACGTGCGGGTCGGGAACCGTGACCTCGCGCCGCATTCCGTTGAGTTCAAAGTTCACGACGCGCAGCCCCTCGTCGTTCACGTCGCCGAGACCGATGTACTTGATTACGAGTGTTTTGCCGTCCTCAATGTCAATCTTTGTCGTCTCGCCGATGTCCAGGCCGCCGAAAAATACGTTAGACGTCAGACCGGCGATATAGCCGTATTCCGTGTTGTGCTTGATGTAATCCTCGACGACTTTCGGGTAGATGAACCACGAGATGATGTCGCGCTCCGTCGGGTTTTTCATATATTTTTGCAGCTCCCTGCGGCCCGCGTCGAAGTCAACGGGTTCGAGCAGCTCGCCGGGGCGGCACGTAATCGGCTCTTCGCCTTTGAGGACGACTTTTTGCAGCTCCGGCGGGAAGCCCCACGCGGGCTGACCCATCATTCCCTTGAAGTAGCTGACGACCGAGTCGGGGAACGCGAGCGTCGCGCCCTTTTCGATGATGTTCTCCGGCGTGAGGTTGTTCTGTACCATAAATATTGCGAGGTCGCCGACCATTTTGCTCGACGGCGTAACCTTTACGAGGTCGCCGAGCATATCGTTGACGGTCTTGTACGCCTCCTTTACCTCGTCGAAGCGGTCGCCCAAGCCGAGCGACACCACCTGCGGTTGCAGGTTCGTGTACTGCCCGCCGGGGATTTCGTAGCGGTAGATTTCCGTCATCGGGTTCGACAGACCGGAATCGAACACGCCGTAGCGCAGGCGCACATCGGACCAGTAATTGTCCAGATCCTGCAAGCGATTGAGGTCGAAACCCGTATCGCGCGGCGTGCCTTGCAGCGCGGCGACGAGGGAATTCATCGGCGGCTGGGACGTGAGCGACGAGACGGCGGGAATCGCCGTGTCAACGATGTCCACGCCCGCCTCGGAGGCGAGCAGATACGCCGCAATCTGGTTGCCCGACGTGTCGTGCGTGTGCAGGTGAATCGGCAGACCGACCTCCTGTTTGAGCGTCTCGACGAGCTTTTTCGCGGCGTACGGACGCAGTAAGCCGGACATATCCTTGATTGCGAGCGAGTGCGCGCCGCGTTTTTCAAGCTCTTTTGCCATATCGACGTAATATTTCAGCGTGTACTTGTCGCGCTTTAAGTCCGTAATGTCGCCCGTGTAGCAGACCGCGGCTTCGAGGAATTTGTTCTGTTTCAGCACCTCGTCCATCGCGATTTCCATACCGGGAATCCAGTTCAGCGAGTCGAACACGCGGAAAACGTCAATACCGCTCTTCGCGCTCTCCGCGACGAAAGCGCGGACGAGATTGTCGGGGTAATTCGTATATCCGACGGTGTTGGAGCCGCGTAAGAGCATCTGGAACAGCACGTTCGGGATTTTTTTGCGCAGAATGTCGAGCCGCTCCCACGGGGACTCGTGCAGGAAGCGGTACGCGACGTCGAACGTGGCCCCACCCCACATTTCAAGCGAGAAACAGTCCGCGAGAATGTCGGCGACGCCCTCCGCCGCGTCAATCATATCGCGTGAGCGCATACGCGTACCGAAGAGCGACTGGTGCGCGTCGCGCATCGTCGTGTCGGTAACGAGCAGTTTTTTCTGACGCAGAATCCAGCTCTTTACCGCGTCGGGACCGGATTTGTCGAGCATCTGCTTCAATCCGTGGCTCGGCGACTGGTGCGCGACGGGATAGCGCGGCTCGTCATACTGCGTGTGATGCACGTCGGGGTTTTGCACCTGAATGTTCGCAATGAACTTCAAAACGCGCGTCGCGCGGTCGCGCGAGCCCGTGAATTCGAACAGCTCCGGCGTGTCGTCAATGAACTTTGTGTGGCAGTCGCCGGAGAGGAAAACGGGGTGGTGCAGAATGTTCGTGACGAACGGAATGTTCGTCTTGACGCCGCGGATATGCAGCTCGTTAATCGCGCGGGCGGCGCGCTTTGCCACGCCCTCAAACGTGTTGTCCCAGACTGTGACCTTGACGAGCAGGGAATCGTAATACGGCGAAACATTGCTGCCCGTCGCGGCGTTTCCGCCGTCAAGGCGCACGCCGAAGCCGCCGCCGGAGCGGTAACTTGTGATTTTGCCCGTGTCGGGCGCGAAGCTGTTGGCGGGGTCCTCCGTCGTGACGCGGCACTGAACCGCAAAGCCGCGAATATGCAAATCGTCCTGAGAATTCAGCCCGATTTCGGGGTGCGACAGGGGATGACCCTCGGCAATCAGAATCTGCGCGCGCACGAGGTCAACGCCCGTGACCTGCTCCGTGACCGTATGCTCGACCTGAATGCGCGGATTCATCTCGATGAAGTAGTGGTTGCCCCGGCGGTCCACGAGGAACTCGACCGTTCCCGCGTTGACGTAGCCGACGGACTTTGCGATTTTCACCGCGTCGCCGTAGAGCTTCTGACGCGTCTCTTCTGAAATTGAGAACGCGGGCGCGAACTCGACGACCTTTTGGTAACGCCGCTGTAATGAACAGTCGCGCTCGCCGAGGTGCATCACGTTGCCGTGTTCGTCCGCGAGAATCTGTACCTCGATATGCTTCGGCTCCACGAGGAATTTCTCGATGAAAATGTCGTCGTTGCCGAATGCCTTTTGCGCCTCGGACTTGACGAGCGCAAATTCGCGCGTGACCTCCTCCGGCGTGTCGCAGCGGCGCATTCCGCGCCCGCCGCCGCCGGCGGCGGCTTTGAGGATTACGGGGAAGCCGTATTCTTTTGCCTTTTCGACGGCCTCCTCCGCGCCGGACAGCGGGGTTTTGTCGCCGGGGATAACGGGGACGCCGCAGGCGATGGCAATCGCCTTTGCGTTCAGCTTGTCGCCCATCTTCGCGAGGACGTCGGACGGCGGACCGATGAACTTGATATTCGCGGCCTCGCACGCCCGCGCAAACTCCGCGTTCTCCGACAGAAAGCCGTAGCCGGGGTGAATCGCGTCCACGTGGTGGTGCCGCGCAAGCTCGATAATCGTCGGAATGTCGAGGTACGCGCCGAGCGGCGACTTGTTTTTGCCGATTAGATACGCCTCGTCCGCGACGGTGCGGAACAGGCCGTATGTATCCTCGTTCGAGTACATCGCGACGGTTCCGATGCCGATATCGAAACACGCGCGAAAAATGCGAATCGCAATCTCGCCGCGGTTGGCCGCGAGAACCTTCCTGAAATCTGCCATATAAAACATCTCCTTTGATGATTATGCAATTTTGCGGTTGAATACTTTCAAAAATTACGCTCTAAGAGTATAACATACGTACGAAATTAATGCAAGTATGAAATTGAAATAAAAATATATTTCATATTTGCTAATTGTATGTTGATAATATATAATGTATGCGGGTGATGAAATTTTGAGAATTATGGCAATTGACTACGGCGACGCGCGGACGGGAATCGCGGTCTCAGATTTGACCGGTTCCATTGCGGGCGAGGCGTTTGTCGTCGAGGAGCGCGATGCCGCGAAACTCGCGGAGCGCATTGCCGCCGAGGCGCAAACGCGCGAAGCCGCGACCGTAATCCTCGGCTATCCGAAGAATATGGACGGAAGTCTGGGCGCGCGCGCGGAAAAATCCGGCGCGCTCGCGGAGCTTTTGCGCGGACTGGGACTGAGCGTCGTACTGTGGGACGAGCGGCGAACGACAATCGCCGCGCACGATATTCTGTCTGCGAATAACCGCCACGGAAAACGCCGCAAGCAGACGGTAGACGCCGTCGCCGCCACGCTGATTTTGGAGGGATACCTTGCAAGCGCACGATGAATATATGAAAATCGCGCTGAATCTCGCCCGTGAGGCGGCGGACGACGGCGAAATTCCCGTCGGCTGCGTTGTCGTAAACGCGGACGGCGAGGTGATCGGACGCGGGCGCAACCGCTGTGAAACGGCGCGCACCGCCGCGGCTCACGCGGAGCTTGAAGCGATTGCGCAGGCGGGGGAGACGCACGGCGACTGGCGGCTCGACGGGTGCAGGCTGTACGTTACGCTTGAACCGTGCGCGATGTGCGCGGGAGCGATTATCAACGCGCGTATCTCGCGGGTTTTCTATGGCGCGCGCGAGCCTAATCTCGGCGCGTGCGGCAGCGTAATTAACCTTTTTATGGAGTATCCGAACCGCGCGGAACTCGTCGGCGGAATACTCGAAAGTGCGTGTAAAGAGGTGCTGGAACGCTTCTTTAAGAAAGTCCGTGATCGCGGTACTGTATAAAATAACGGAAAATAAAGCTAAGGTACCGAGATTAATTATGCATTGTTACAAAAATATAAAAACTAAGGTGCCTACCTATTGACATACCACTGTACCTGTGCTATTATGATATTGTAGCGAGTAGGCGTACAAAAACAACAAAAAAATTAAGAATTTCAAGGGGGCTATCACAATGTTTGGAAAGAAAAAAGACAAAGAGTTCAAAGGTTACGAGATTTACACGGTTCAAAACGGTGACACACTCTATTCCATCGCCGAGAAACTCCTTGGTGATGGAGAGAAATGCACGGAGCTGAAAATTCTGAATCAGTTGCTCGGCGGCGGCGTTGAGCCGGGTCAGGTTTTGAAAATCCGCGCACAGGCGTAAACAGCGAATAAAAATCCCACTCGTTTGAGTGGGATTTTTTATTATTGCAGTGCGTTTCCGCTGCCGTCGAACAGGGGAAGCGGTTCGAGGTAAATAACGTCGTTTTGCCCGATTGCGTCGCCCTCGGCGAGAATCGCCATTTTGCCGGCGACAATGCCGCCGGCGCGGAGGACCAGCTCCTCCACGGCGCGGATTGATTCGCCGGTGGACACCACGTCGTCGATAATCAGCACGCGCTTGCCGCGCATTTTCGCGGCGTCCGCGCCGTCCATATAGAGCTTTTGCGTGCCGGACGTTGTGATCGAGCGCACATTGACCTCGAAAACGCCGTTCATATAGAGCTTGCGCGTTTTCCGCGCGAGGAAATATTCGTTGCGGCCGGACTGCCGCGCCATTTCGTGAATCAGCGGAATCGCCTTCGCCTCCGGCGCGATGAGATAGTCAAATTCCGGTGCGCGGTCGAGCAGAGCCTTTGCCGTCGCGATAGTCAGCTCAATGTCGCCGAAGATGACGAAGGCCGCGATTGTCAGCGTGTCGCTCGCGCGGCACAGCGGAAGTTCGCGGTGCAGCCCCGCAACGTCAATACCGTAAGTCATATATTTTACCCCCGCGTGTTTTTTTATTCATTATATCGTCACCAAATCGGAATGTCAAGAGCGTTTGCGTCCTCCGCGCCCTTGCCGACGACGGAGGCGGACATCAGCTCCGGACGGAACAGCTCCGCCGCGAGAGCCGCGATGTCCTCGGCCGTGACGGCCTCATACCGCGCGATAATTTCGTCCGGCGTCGGCACGCGCCCGTAGGTCATCTCGTTGTTGCCGACGCGCGACATACGCGCCGACGAGGATTCCAGCGACATCAGAACGCTCGCCTCGACCAGCTCGCGTTCTCGCCGCAGCTCGTCCTCCGTAACGCCGAAGTCGAGGATTCTGCGGATTTCCTCCGTGATTACGCGCAGCATTTCCGCCTGCGATTCCGCGTTTGTCGCGGTGTTGACGGTGAAAATGCCCGTGTCCGCGAAGCTCGACGACTGCGAGTAAATGCTGTAACACAGGCCGCGCTTTTCGCGCACCTCCTGAAACAGGCGCGACGACATTCCGCCGCCGAGGATATCCGACAACATTCCGAGGGCGAACCGCCGCGCGTCGTACGAATCCACGCCGGGGAACGCGAGCGCGAGGTGGACCTGCTCGATGTCTTTGTTCACCGCGGTGACGCCGGGTTTGTACAGCGTGGTGTCGAATTTTTCGGCTTCACCGGCGGGCAGGCGGGAAAAAATATCGGAAATTTTTGCGAAATCCGCGTCGGAATAGCTCCCCGCGAGGGCGACGACGGTCGCGCCGCCGACGTAGCGGCTCTTCATATAGCCGCGCAGCTTTTCGCCGCTTAGTCCGTTCAGCGATTCGCGCGTGCCGAGAATGCTCCGACCGAGGGCCGAGCCGTCGTAGACCGCCGAGAGCAGCTTTTCGGACACGAGGTTCTCCGGCGAATCCTCGTACATATCAATCTCCTCGCCTATGACAAGACGCTCCGACTCCACGTCGGCGTCGTCGAGCTTGGAATTCTGCGTGATGTCGCCCAGCACCTCTGCAAGCTCGCCGAGGCGCGTATCGACGACGCGGCCGTGAAAGCAGGTCAGGCCGTTCGAGGTGTAGGCGTTGACCTG
>JAISJC010000012.1 GCA_031261745.1 Oscillospiraceae bacterium | reverse complement strand
GTCTTTCCGATAAATTCATTGAGCGAACCCGCGCTCTCCGCGCGGTGGCCGTAACGCAGTCCGTCGTACCGTCCGAGGTTCGAGCTGGCCTCTGCGCACGCCAAAATATAGTACGCGGGTAGCGCGTGTTTCAGCGCGGGGAACTCCGTATCCACGAGAACCGCGCCGAGCTTTTCATACGTTTTCGCCGCGTCCTCCAACGCTTTCGCTATATCCGCGGGCAGATTCTCGTAAAACTCCCGCGCAATCCCGATTTTAAGACCCTTTACGTCGCCCGTGAGTTTGCCGGAGATCTTTTCGCTCCCGCGCGAGGTCATATCGCGCGAATCCTTGGCGGAAATCGCGTCGAACACCGCCGCCGCGTCGCTCACAGTCAGCGTCAGCGGACCGATTTGGTCGAGGCTCGACGCATAGGCGATCAGCCCGTGGCGGCTCACCGCGCCGTACGTCGGTTTCAGTCCGACAATGCCGCAGAAACTCGCCGGCTGGCGAATGCTCCCGCCCGTGTCGGAGCCGATTCCGAACGCGGACAGTCCGCCCGCGACCGCGGCGGCGACGCCGCCGGAGCTTCCGCCCGCAACGCGCGAGCGGTCGCGCGGATTCCGCGCCCCGCCGAAGTAGCTCGTCTCATTCGTCGAACCCATTGCGAACTCGTCCATATTGCCCTTGCCGATGATGACCGCGCCCTGCGCTTTCAGCGTTTCCCAGACCGCCGCGTCATAGAACGGCACATAATTTTCCAGCATTTTCGACCCGCACGTCGTCCGCATTCCGTCCGTCGAGATGTTGTCTTTCAGCACGAACGGCACGCCCGCGAGCGGCGGCAATTCCTCGCCTTTCGCGAGCTTCGCGTCCACGTCGCGCGCGGCGGCGTTCGCCGCGTCCCCGGTCAGCGAGATGAACGCCTTTAATTCGCCGTTCTCGCGCTTTGCTGCGGCGAGATATTCCGCCGTGATTTCGGCGGCGGACGCCTTTTTCGCGTCGAGAAGTCCGCGGATTTCGGTAATCGTTTTCATAGCCTCAACCCCTCGTAATGAAGAAACCGTCGCGCGCTTCGCCCGCGTTTTGCAGTATCTTTTCGGGCGGCAGCGACGGAATAACCACGTCCTCGCGCAGCGGGAAATCCTCGTCGTGCTCGGTCAAGTCCATCGCGGACAAATCCGCGCCGGCGACCGCGTCCGCGAACTCGACAATCCCGCCGAAGTCGGCGGCGAGCTTGTCCAAATCCTCGCCGTCAAGCGAGAGCTTCGCCAGCGCGGCGACCTTTTTCAATGTGTCGGTAGTAATCATAATTTTTACCCCCGTTACCTTATTTTAATATGCACATCTCTCAGCTGCTGCTCCGTGACCTCGCTGGGCGAGCCGAGCAGCAAATCCTTTGCCTCGCCGTTGAGCGGGAACGCGATTACATCGCGTATAGTTTCCTCGCCCGCGAGGAGCATTACAATGCGGTCAATCCCCGGTGCCATTCCCGCGTGGGGCGGCGCGCCGTAGCTGAACGCCGTGTAGAGTGCGCCGAAACGCTTTTCTAATTCCGCCTCGTCGTAGCCCGCAATCGCGAACGCTTTTTTCATCGTTTCGGGGTTGTGATTCCGCACCGCGCCGGAGGACAGCTCCACGCCGTTGCAAACAATATCGTACTGATAAGCGAGTATTTCCAACGGGTTTTGCGTGTTGAGCGCGTCCAGTCCGCCCTGCGGCATTGAGAACGGGTTGTGCGTAAAGATGATTTGCTTTGTGTCCTCGTCCAGCTCATACATCGGGAAATCCACGATGAAGCAGAAACGAAATGCGTCCTTTTCGATGAGGTCGAGGTTCTCGCCGAGCCACGTGCGGACCAGTCCGGCGTACCTGTTTACAATCGGCAGCGCGTCGCAGATGAAGAACAGCGTCGCGCCGTCTTTTATACTGAGAGTATTAACTAAGAACGCTTTTTGCCCGTCGGAGAGGAATTTCGCGACGGGACCCTTGAACTCCCCGCCCGTGTAGGTCAGGTAGCCGAGGCCGCCCATTCCGATGGACTTCGCGTACTTCTCCGAATTTTCAAAAAAGCTCTTCGGCCGCCCCGCGCAGTCCGCGAGCAGCCCGCGCACGGGCTTGCCGCGAAACAGCGGGAAATCCACGCCCGCAAAGAAGTCCGTGAGGTCGCAAAGTTCAAGCGGGTTCCGCAAATCCGGCTTGTCGGTGCCGTATTTCAGCATACTGTCGGCGTAGGTAATCCGCGGGAAATCGGGCGAAACCGCGCCCGACGCGAATTGCGCGAACGTGTCGTGCAGGACCGCCTCCGCGACTTGCAGCACGTCCTCCTGCTCCGCGAACGCCATCTCAAAGTCGAGCTGATAGAACTCCCCCGGCGAGCGGTCGCCGCGCGCGTCCTCGTCGCGGAAGCACGGCGCAATCTGGTAGTATTTGTCGAAGCCCGACACCATTAACAACTGCTTGAATTGCTGCGGTGCCTGCGGCAGCGCGTAAAACTTCCCCTTGTGCTTGCGGCTCGGCACTAAGTAATCCCGCGCGCCCTCAGGCGAGCTTGCGGTCAGAATCGGCGTTTGCAGCTCCGTGAAGCCGAGACCGTCCATCTTCGCGCGGATGAACCTGATAATCTCCGAGCGCAGCTTGATATTCGCGTGTATTTTCGGGTTTCGCAGGTCGAGGTAGCGGTATTTCAGCCGCACGTCCTCGCGCGTCTCCGTACTCTCGCGAATGTCAAACGGGAGCTGGTTCCGCGCGGGACCGAGGATTTCCAGCGTCTCCGCGAACAGCTCGACCGTTCCGGTTTCGAGCTTGGGGTTCACGGTGTCCGCGTCGCGCCGGCGGACGGAGCCGGTGACGGAGACGACGCTCTCGCGCGTCACGCCGTCAAGCAGCCCGTCGTCGTGCAGGACAATCTGCGTCGTGCCGTATTCGTCGCGCAGGTCGAGAAAGGTCACGCCGCCGTGGTCGCGGATTGTGTCCACCCACCCCGACAGCCGCGCCGCCTTTCCGATATCGCCCTCGCGAATTTCGTTGCAATTGTGCGTTCTTAACATTAAAATAACCTCCGAAAAATAGAAAATCCCGACGAACATAATCTGTTCGTCGGGACGAGTTTCGATAAACCCGCGGTGCCACCCGCCTTGACGCGTCGCCGCGTCCGCTTTTGATATGCAATTTTGGGCGTAACCGCCCGAACGCGTTACCGTCTGTCAGCGAGTATAACGCAAAAGCTATGTGTTGTCAAGAGTTTTTTCGCTGTTCTCTTTTTCCTCTGCCTCGACGTACATATCTTCGGTCGTCTGCTGCGCTTTTTGTAAAACCTCAATCGCCTTGCCGACTTCGCGAAAAAGCGTCAGGTACATTTCCTTATAATCTTCCATATTTCCCACCTCCCAAAGCACTATAACACACTTATATTTACATTGCAACCTATTTATATAAAGTTAAACCAATAGATATATCTTGATTTAACTGTTAATATTAATAGGTGAAATGGGGGTATGCATTGTGAATTCAAAGGATTATGAATATAAATTAGTAAACCGAACGCGAATCAGCACGAGTATTGATAATAATTTATTGGCGGCGTTTAGCTGTTTAGCGGACGAAACGCGAATAAACAAGTCCAAGCTGTATGATGAGGCGATTGAGGATTTGCTGAAAAAAATACGGCAAACCCGTTCCTGAAAAACAAACCTCCAAATAAAAACTCGCCGATTTCGGCGAGTTTTTTCATTATTCCCCGTACCGCTCCGCCTGAACGGTAAACATCTCGAAGTATTTCCCGCCGAGGTCCATCAGCGTCGCGTGGTTGCCCTGCTCGATAATTTTCCCCTCGTCCATCACGATAATGCGGTCCATATCCTTGACGCACGAAAGCCGGTGCGAAATCAAAATCAGCGTCTTGTCCTCCGCAATTTCGTTTATCAGCTCGTAAATCTTCTGCTCACTGAGCGGGTCGAGCGCGGAGCTGGGTTCGTCCATTATCAGCAGCCCCGACTCATTATATAACGCGCGCGCAATCGCGAGCCTTTGCAACTGCCCGCCGGAGAACTCCACGCCCTCCTCGTCAAATTCCTTCGTGTACTCCGTGTCCGCGCCGTGCGGCAGCGCGTCGATTTTCTCTTTGAGCATCACGCGCTCCAAAATCGCGTCCACGCGCTTGTCGTCAATTTTGCCGTCCTTGGCCGCGAGGGCGATATTCTCCCGAATCGACAGCGCGTAGCATTGCAAATCCTGCTCCACGACGCTCATTGAGTAAAACAGCGATTCGCGGTTGATGTCGCGGTACCCGATGCCGTTCATTGAGAGCGTCCCCTCCGTCGGGTCGTAAAGCCCCATAATCAACTTGACAAGCGTCGTCTTGCCCGCGCCGTTTTCGCCGACTATCGCGATTTTCTCACCCCTCGCGACCGTCAGATTTACGCCGTTGAGGACGGGCGCGCCGCCCGCGTAGCCGAACGTCACGTTGTCGAGCCGTATCTCCTTCGTCCCCGCCGCGTCCACCTTGGCTTCCGCGCCGGAGGACACGAGCGCGGATTTGAACGTCACGACGTCAATGTAATTCTGGATATACAGCGAGCTTTCCACAAGCTGCGACACGATATTCGCGGCGTCCGTGAGTGTCTGGCTAAAACTCTGCGTAGCCTGCGTCAGCATTGTGTAGTCGGCTATGGTAATCAATCCGCTCACGACCCGGTACACGAGGAAAAGCGGCACAAAGCCGGTTGAAAAGAGGTAAAACCCCATCATCGACACAAGTGACACACCCAAAATTTTCGGATAGTATTTCTTCATCGCCGAAATATAGTTGTCAATGCGCGACTTGAACCGCTCGCGCATAAAGCTCGGCAGATTCGTGCGGCGAATATCCTTAGCGAACGGCGGCTGATAGAACACGCGCTTTATGTAGTCAAACCCGCGCGTGGACGACGTCAGAGCCATATTGTACTTGAACTGTATCTTCGTGCTAATCACGTTCAGCGCGCCGAAGACTACGGACGCCGCAACGCCGAGCGCGATTAACAGCGGGTCGATTGTCACCAAAAGTGCGCCGATTCCCGCAAAGACAAACAGCCGCGAAACGATAGTGGTGATAAGGTTTATCATATCCTGCGCGCGCGTTTCGGTTTCGTTCATCGCGCGCTGGTACTTGTCGAAAAACTCCGCATTTTCCGCGCTTGCGAGGTCGATATTCTTCACGTTGTCGTACAGCTTCATTGAGAAGTGGTACCGCGTTTTCAACTGAACCAGCTGCCTGAGGTAATTCATACCGATAACAATGCCGTAGTATGCGAACATTACGCCGAGCCGTATCACGACCACGGCGGCGAAAAACGAAAACGGCCGACTGTCCGTAATGCCGTCGATTACGACCTTCAAAAAATAGACGTCCGCGAACGTGTTTGCCAAATTAGCCGCGCTCTGCACAAAAATTATGATAAGCGGCAGCTTGGAAACGTGCCAAATCTCCCTGTACATAAACCAAAGGTTGCGGAAGTTGATTTTGTCCTTCTTCTTTTTCTCGCTCATTTTGCCGCCCTCCCGATATATTATATCGGCATTTTACCATAAAACCGGCGGTTGAGCAAGCAACCCGTTGTTGAGTTTGCACAAGCTG
>JAISJC010000118.1 GCA_031261745.1 Oscillospiraceae bacterium | reverse complement strand
GCAGTACCACGCGGGGATTTGGTGACCCCACCAGAGCTGGCGGGAGATGCACCAGTCGCGGACGTTTTCCAACCAGTTCAGGTACGTTTTCGTGAAACGGTCGGGGACGAATTTCATTCGCCCGTCGCGCACGACCTCAATCGCGGGTTTCGCCAGCGGCTCCATTTTAACGAACCACTGCGGGGACGTAATCGGCTCAACCGTTGTGCCGCAGCGGTAGCACTTGCCGACGGAGTGCGAATGCTCCTCAACCTTGACGAGCAATCCGAGCGCGTCCAAATCCGCTACAATCGCTTTCCTCGCGTCGTAGCGGTCCAGACCGTTGTACTTGCCGCCGTTGATGATTTTCGCGTCGTTGTCGAGGACGAGAATCTGCTCCAAATTGTGCCGCTGTCCGACCTCAAAGTCGTTCGGGTCGTGGCACGGCGTCATTTTTACGCAGCCGGTGCCGAATTCGCGGTCCACGTATTCGTCCGCGATAATCGGCATTTCGCGGTTCATCAGCGGGAGGATAACGGTTTTGCCGACGAGGTGCGCATACCGCTCGTCGTCGGGGTGGACGGCAACGCCCGTGTCGCCGAGCATAGTTTCGGGGCGCGTCGTCGCGACGACGAGATATTCGGCGGAGTCCTTAATTTGGTATTTGATGTGCCAGAAGTGACCCGCCTCGTCCTCGTGCTCAACCTCCGTGTCGGAGAGAGCGGTCGTGCAGTCGGGACACCAGTTGATTATGCGGTTGCCCTTGTAAATCAGGCCCTTTTCGTACAGCGCGACGAACACCTCTCGCACGGCGCGGGAGCAGCCCGCGTCCATCGTGAACCGCTCGCGCTCCCAGTCGCACGAGGAGCCGAGCAGTTTCAGCTGCTCGATAATGCGTCCGCCGTACTTCTCTTTCCACTCCCAGACGCGCTCCAAAAACTTCTCGCGCCCGAGGTCATAACGCGTCAGTCCCTCTTTACGCAGGTCCTCCTCGACCTTAATCTGCGTCGCTATGCCCGCGTGGTCGGTGCCGGGAATCCAGACGGCGGAATAGCCCTGCATACGCTTTGTGCGCGTGAGGATATCCTGTACGGTGTTGTCGAACGCGTGTCCGAGATGCAGCTGCCCCGTGACGTTCGGGGGCGGAATGACGATAGAAAACGGCTTTTTGTCGCGGTCAACCTCGGCGTGGAAATACCCGCCGTCAAGCCACATTTTATAGATTTTTGATTCGACCGCCGTCGGATCGTAGTTTTTTTCAAGCTCAGTCATATAAGCAATCCCATTTCATCTTGATTATAGTTTCCGTAGACGACTACGCGGTCGCGCCCCGCAACCTTTGCGGTGTACATCGCCTCGTCTGCGTGACGAAGAAGTTCATCCAGTGTCGGCGTACCAACAGCGGCGGCGACGCCGATTGAAATCGTGACCGGAATGTCGATTCCGTTCCAACGGCACGGTGATTTCGCGACATTTATGCGGATGCGCTCCGCAAGCGATTCCGCAACCACCGTGTCTGTGTCGGGCTCGCCCTCCAACATAATGGCGAATTCCTCGCCGCCGTAACGCGCAAACAGATCGTAAGTACGAACGGTGTCGCGCACGCGCGACGCGACGGTGCGAAGGACCTCATCGCCGGCGGCGTGACCGTATGTGTCGTTGACCTGCTTGAAATAGTCAAGGTCAAAGATCATTGCGAAAGACGGGATGCCCTGACGACGCGATTTCTCAAATGATTTTTCCGCGAGTTCAATGAAGTGCCGGCGGTTGTAAATGCCGGTCAGCGCGTCCGTGTATGCGGCGAATTGGAGCTTGTCCATAAGCTCCTGCATATTTGAAATGTCTTTGATAATCACGGTATAGCCGAGCAGGTGTCCGCGCTCGCGCACTTCGTCCACGGACGCGGAATAATAGTGAATCTCGTTCTCGCGTTCCATTGTGAATTTCGTGTCGTCGTCAATGTCGATTTTCGCGAAGTCACGCAGTTCCTCCGGCCATCCGACGCACTGTGAGACGGGGATACCGTCGCGGCATTCCGTAATATCCGAAAAAAGATTTTTACCGGAGGCGTTCACGGCGGCGCAGGACAAATCGGGGTCGAGGATGATAAACGCGTGTTCAAGCGAATCAATGGCGGCGGAGTAAGCTACGGTAGCGAAGTCGAACAGCGAATACCGAATAACCGTGAAGTAGAACAGCACATCGACGATAACAAGCACAAACGGCATCAGATTAATCGTGTGTCCGCTGGTGTTGAGGACGACGGTTGAGAGCGTAAATATTCCGTCAGCGGCCATAGGCGCGAGTGCAGACAGAAGCATCAAAAACAGCGTTTTGCGGTACCGCCTGCCCCATTTGACCATTCGCGAGACGAGAATTGCACAGATTGCGAAAACGCAGCTCAGTGCCTGAACGTACGACAGGAAGAACAGCGGCCCCGGCGTGGACTGCATTCCTCGGAACGGCGTCGCCGCGTCGAAGAAATGCGTAGCAAAGACAAGCGAATGCCGGTCCGAGGTCCAGACGATAATCGTAAAAAGAAGGGCGAATCCGAGAAGGATTATGCGCAGAAAGTTAAACCAGATGCGTTTAATGTTGATGCTGCAGTAGTCAATTACGAACAGGAGGTACGTTGACGGCAGAAACAGGTTGCCGAGATAGAGAATTTTCGCGCCGACGAGAGCCGCGCCGTCGCTCGTCGCGGTAATCTCAATCAGATAGCCCGCAATATGCGCCAGAACGGCGGCAAGACTGAGTACAAAATAGTACCGCTTGTCGCTCTGACAGTGCCTGAACGTGACGCAAATAAGGTAAAAAGTCATTATGAACGCGGCCGCAAGCACAGCGGACACGATACCGAGAGCCATAAAATTACCCCCTAAAATAGCCTATTATATCTTATATCGTATATTCTTTATATTTATTGAGCGCGCGGGTGTCGAGCGCGGCGGAAATTTCCGCGAAATCGTCGAGATACGCGACCTCGGTGACAAAACCGGCGCGGTAAAGTTCGTCAACGACGCCGCTCTTCGCATAAGGCACACGGAGTGTGACGCGGTGAACGCGAAGTCCGAGCAAGGACTCAATATTGTACAGCAGTTCGTCAATGCCTGAGCCGGTAATTGCGGAAATGCCGACGATATTCTCGCCGTGCGGGCGAATATCAGCGGAGTTCAGGTCGCACTTGTTAAACACCTCAATGCGCGGGGTTTCTGGCGTGACAAGCTGCGCGATAAGCTCATCTGTAACGCGCGACTGCTCCTGCCATTGCGGATTCGACGCGTCAATGACGTGCAGAATCAAATCCGCGTACCGCAGCTCTTCCAGCGTCGCGCGGAACGCGTCCACAAGGTGGTGCGGGAGCTTGCGGATAAAGCCGACGGTGTCGGAAAACAGCGCGTCAGACGATTCATTAATCGCGGCGCGCCGCGTCGTCGTGTCCAATGTATCGAAAAGCCGGTCATTCGCGTGAATGCCCGCGCCCGTTAAGCGGTTAAACAGCGTGGATTTCCCCGCGTTCGTATAGCCGACGAGGGCGACGACGGGAATTTCATTCCGCTGACGCTGCCGCCGCGCGGTCGCGCGGACCTTGATAACCTCGTCAAGCTCCTCTTCGAGCTTCGCAATCCTGCGGCGGATGTGGCGGCGGTCGGTTTCAAGCTGCGTTTCGCCCGGCCCGCGCGTGCCGATAGGCGCGCTCGTTCCTGTCTGACGCACCAAGTGACCCCACATACCCGTGAGGCGCGGGAGCAGGTATTTGTACTGCGCAAGCTCGACTTGAAGCCGTCCCTCGCGCGTGCTCGCGCGGTCGGCAAATATGTCGAGAATCAGCGTTGAGCGGTCAACGACGCGCACGCCCAATTCCTCGGTCAAAACGCGCGTCTGCGACGGTGACAGCTCGTTGTCGAATACAACAAGCGTCGCGCCCTCATTTTCTGCGAGTTCGCGGACCTCCTGCGTCTTTCCGTCGCCGATAAAGGTGCGCGGGTCGGGTGTGTGGCGGTTCTGTATCACGCGGCCGACACACTCGCCGCCGGCGGTTTCGAGCAACGCTTCAAGCTCGTCGAGCGTCTCATCGTCGGAGCGGTCACGCGCGCCCATTGAGGCGGCGTTCAGCCCGACGATAACGGCTTTTTCGGTTTCTCTTGCGGTAATTTCGGTCATTTATTCTCCAAAACTTCAATAATTTCACCGATGTAAAAGCGGTGAAAATCCCCCGAAGGGTACATCTGTCCGGAAAGCTCCGGAACGGCGTAATTCTCCGGCTTAAAATCGTCGGAATACAGCTTGCGGCAGACGAGAACCAGCTCCGCCTGCGCATAATATACCGCGCCGCAGTCGGATATAACGGGCGTAAAGCCGGACGCCTTAACTTTATCAATATCGCGCCCGCTCTGCCCGCCGAAAATTCCGGAAAAATCGAGGAGTTTTCGGTACTTTTCGGGATAGAAGCTGAGCGTGAAATACTCGCCGGAATCTGCGAAACCGCGCGTGTGACGCTGCGGACGAATGTAGCAATGCGCGACATTCCTGCCCCACAGGATACCCATTCCGCCCCACGAGGCGGTCATACTGTTGAAGCCGGACTTGTCGCCTGCCGTAATCAGCATCCATTGCTGTCCGACGCGCTCGAATACGTTGCCGCCGATCTCTGCCGGCTTGATTTTTGTAAATGACATAATAGTGACCTCCTCAAACCACGATAGGCGCGCGCCCGTGAGCGCGCGCCTGCCGGTCGCTTTTTTGGTTACTGCTTGATGCCGAACTTCCTGTTGAACTTGTCAACACGTCCGCTCGTGTCAATGAGCTTCTGCTTGCCTGTGTAGAACGGATGGCACTTTGAGCAGATTTCAACCTTGATGTCCGACTTCGTGCTGCCGGTTTCGATTACCTCACCGCAAGCGCAACGAACCGTCGTCTGCTTGTAGTCAGGGTGAATGCCTTCTTTCATTTCTCTCACCTCCGGTGAATTTTCGCTTTGCCATTTGCAAGAGCAACAATTAATATAACACGTCCGCGAGAGAAACGCAAGAGTTTTTTTGCGAAAAACTGATTATTTATGCTCTAATTCCAAAGTTAAGGCCGGATTGTGCTTGTTTTCGATTACCGCGCCGCATTCACAGGTCACGGACTCGTCTGTGGAGAACAGTTCGAGTTCCGCGCCGCATTCGGGGCAGATCACATCGAAAATCCTTGGGGTAATCGCGTCGTCAACGCCTTTGCATCTGTCTGTTGAACTCATTGTTTGTACCTCCATCGTTTTATTTTGTGTTCTTATTTTGCCCCGCGCCGGCTTGACAATTCACCCGCGCAAGAGTAAAATCATTAGAAAAAGGGGGAATTCTTATGTCTGAAAAAACTGAACTCGCCGCTAGCATTTCGGCAAACGGCTTTAACTGCGCACAGGCGGTTTTCGCCGCGTTCGCGGAGGATTACGACATTGACGCGGAGACCGCGATGAAAATCGCGGCAACCTTCGGCGGGGGAATGCGCAGCGGAGAGGTGTGCGGAGCCGCAACGGGAGCTTTGATGGCAATCGGTGCCGCGAAAGGTCACTACATTCAGGGCGACACGGGCGCGAAAGCCGACAGCGGAGCGAGAACAGTACAGTTTATGCGCGAGTTCCGCGAACGCAACGGCGGATGCCTGCTGTGCCGCGAACTGCTTGGGATTGATACCTCAACGCCGGAGGGCCGCGAAATTTTCGTGAGGGACCAGACCTACAAAACGAAGTGTAAGGGTTTCATCGAAACCGCCGTGGCAATTTTGGAGGAACAGGGGTATTAACGCCCTCCTGCAAGATGTTCCGCGACTTTATCAAGCTCGCCCGCGCCGACGGTGAGAATCAAATCGCCGGGTTGCGCTTCGGCGGCAATTGCCTGTTCCAATTGTTCAAACGTGGGACAGAGCGTCGCGTTGGGGATTGCCGAGACCAAATCCGCAGAGGTCACGCCGTAAGTATTGACCTCGCGCGCGGCATAAATCTCCGCGAGGAACGTCTTATCCGGACGTTTTAACTGTTCGACAAACGCGTCGAAGTGCGCCGCCGTGCGCGAATATGTGTGCGGCTGAAACGCGAGCAAAACGCGCTTGTAGCCGAGGTTAAGCGAGGTGTCGAGGAGCATTTTCAGCTCCGTCGGGTGATGCGCGTAATCGTCGTAAATGTCCGCGCCGTTCAGCGTACCTTTGAACTCAAAACGCCGCCCCGCGCCGGTGAAAACCGCAAGCCCGTCCTCCACGTCCTGCCCCGGCAGGTCAAGCGCGGCGGCGACCGCCGCGGCCGCGAGGGCGTTGGCGACATTGTGCCGCCCTGGGACCTTCAAAACGACGTGAGCGTAAACGCGCTCGTCGTAAACGACGTCGAAATTGCTGCCGTGACCGTCATATTTGACGTCCTCCGCGCGCACGTCCGCATCGGCTTCAAAGCCGAAAGTGAACAGCTCGCGTCCGAGCGGCCGCAGTGCGTCCATCGTGTTCTCGTCGTCCGCGTTGCAGACGATTTTTCCGTCCGCAGGGGTGAGATTCGCGAACGCCGCGAAGGACTTTTTCACGTTGTCGAGCGTCCCGAAGTAGTCCAGATGGTCAGCGTCCACATTCAGTATGACAGCGACTGTCGGGAAGAATTTGAGGAACGAATCATAGTATTCGCAGCTCTCCAAGACGATTGTGTCGCCGCGGCCGACGCGGTAACCGGAGCCGAGACTTGACAGCGTCCCGCCGATCATAACCGTAGGGTCGGATTCCGCCGCAAGTAGAATCTGCGTGACCATCGAGGTGGTCGTCGTCTTGCCGTGCGCGCCTGCGACGCAGATTGCGTTCTCGTAGCCGCGCATAATATGACCCCACGCCTCCGCACGCTCAAAAACGGGAATGCCGAGCGCGATAGCCTCCGCAATCTCCGCGTTGTCGTCGCGCACCGCCGCCGTGCGAATGATTAAATCCGCGCCGTGAACGCTCTCCGGGAAGTGGCCGATTACAACGGGGATACCGAGCGTCCGCAGACGCTCAGTGACTTCGGAGTTTTTTGCGTCGGAACCGGTGACGGAAATCCCGTTGCCGTGCAACACCTCCGCGAGCGGAGACATTGAAACGCCGCCGATACCGACGAGGTGCGCTTTCGCGCCCTTTGCGAGCTTTATTGCTAAATCTTCTACTGACATAAGTGACCTCATTACATATTTCACTATAATTATATACCTATTCTATCTAAATTACAAGCGTTATTATTGTCGAAGTTAGTCAATCGGGTTGAATTTGCGTTTATATTGGTATATAATAGCTGTGATATAAAATAGTGTTCAAGGTTGGAGTGGTGTGTTTTGACGCTTAATGAATATTGCGAAGCCCTGCGCGGCAAGCGAATCGCCGTAATCGGGTACGGAATTTCCAACAAGCCGCTCGTGCGGCTTTTACTGCGGTACGGTCTCGACGTGACCGTACGCGACAAAAAGGATTGCGCCGTCGAGGGCGCG
The DNA here is from genome assembly GCA_031261745.1 of Oscillospiraceae bacterium. Taxonomy (GTDB): domain Bacteria; phylum Bacillota; class Clostridia; order Oscillospirales; family Oscillospiraceae; genus JAIRRO01. Next base: position 23,191 of record JAISJC010000118.1, on the reverse strand, counting down.
AAAACCGTCTGCGGTGACGGCTATCTTGCGAACCTGACGGAGGACGTGATTTTTCGCACGCCCGCACTGATGCCGCGCACGCCGGAACTCGCGGCGGCGGTCGCGCGGGGCGCGACGCTCACGAGCGAAACGGAGGCGTTTTTTGAGGTCTGCCCGTGCAGAATCATCGCGATTACGGGTTCCGACGGCAAGACGACGACCTCGACGCTCATCGCGGAAATGCTCCGCCGCGAGGGTTACACCGTCCACCTCGGCGGGAATATCGGAACGCCGCTGCTTGACCGCGCGGACGAGATGAAGCCGACGGATTTCGCCGTGCTTGAACTGTCGTCGTTCCAGCTGATTTCAATGACGCGCAGCGCGGATATCGCGGTGATTACGAACGTCACGCCGAACCATTTGGACATCCACAAGGACTTTGACGAGTACGTTGACGCGAAGCGGAACGTCTTTGCGCATCAAGGGGAAAACGGCATTGTCGTGCTGAACGCGGACGACGAAATCTGTCGTAAATTCGCGGCCGAGGCGCGCGGCGAGGTCCGGTTTTTCAACGAACAAAAAATTGACTTTGATATAAAAATCCCCGGTGCGCACAACGTACTGAACTACAAGGCGGCGATTACCGCGCTCAAAGATATCGTGTCCGCGGAGGCCATACGCGCGACGGCGCGGGAATTCGGCGGCGTGGAACACCGCAACGAATTTGTCCGTGAGCTGCGCGGCGTGAAATTCTACAACAGCTCGATTGATTCCAGCCCGACGCGTACGACGGCGGCAATCCGCTCCTACGGACAAAAGGTGATACTGATCGCGGGCGGCAAGGACAAGGGGATTGCGTATGACTCAATCGGGCTGCCGATTGTCGAAAACGTGAAAACGCTCGTGCTGACCGGTATGACGGCCGATAAAATCCGCGCCGCCGTCGAGAACTGCGCGGACTATCACGGTGAACCGCAAATTATCTTTGAGCCGGAGTTTGAAGCCGCCGTCAAAACGGCGGCGGGCGTCGCCGCAAGCGGTGATATCGTGGTTCTATCGCCCGCGTCCACGTCGTTCGACCGCTTCGCGAACTTCGAGGAACGCGGAAATTACTATAAGGAGATTGTAAATGGACTTGACTGAATTGCTCACAAAACTCTCACAGACCGACGCGCCGTCGGGCTTTGAAGCACCTGCCGCGAACCTCGCGGCGGAGCTGCTGCGCCCGTATGCCGACGAGGTGAAAATCGACGCGCTCGGCAGCGTAATTGCGATTAGACGCTGCGGAAAAGCGGACGCGAAGCGCGTGCTGATTGACGCGCATATAGACGAAATCGGTTTCATTGTTACGGGCTATGAAGGCGGATTTTTGCGCTTCGCACCGCTCGGCGGCGTGGATGCGCGGATTTTGCCCGCGAGCGCGATGAAAATCCTCACGGAGCCGCCGGTTTTCGGCGTTGTTGACGTTCTGCCGCCGCACGTGCAAGCGTCGGGTGACGCCGACAAGGCGTTGAAAATCGAGGATTTGTACATTGACACAGGCTTTGCGCCCGATGAGGTTGAGGCGCAAATCCCCGTCGGAACGGCGGCGGTTTTCGCGTCCTCACCCACCGCTCTCGGCGGGCATTTCACCGCAAAGGCGTTCGACGACCGCGCGTGCTTTGCCGCGGTTATACTTGCGCTTGAAGAGCTTGGCGACGCGAAATCGGATTTTGACCTGATCGTCACAGCGACGAGTCAGGAGGAGGTCGGGCGGCGTTCCGCAGCCGCCGCGGCGTTTGAGTTTGCGCCCGATTACGCGATTATCGTGGACGTGGACCACGCGAAAACGCCGGATTCCAAGGCTCACCAGGGTAAGCCTATCGGGAGCGGCGTCGTCATTGCGCGCGGCGTGAATATGAACCGCGCGTTCACGGACAGGCTCACGGAAATCGCGAGGGCGCGCGGTATTCCGCACACTATTTCCGTCGAACCGGGCGATTCGGGGACGAACGCGCGGGTGCTTCAAACCGTGCGCGCGGGCGTCGCGACCGCGCTCCTCGGCGTGCCGCTCAAATATATGCACAGTCCGTCGGAGACGCTGGCGTTGAGCGACGTTGAGGCACTCGGCCACCTGCTCTGCGCCGCATTAAAGGAGTGTGATTTCAATGCTTGATTTATTGAAAAGCCTTTGCGCCGCAAGCGGTGTGAGCGGAGACGAGGGCGCGGTACGCGACATTATCCGGAATATTACGGAGCCGTTCGCGGAGAGCGTGCGCACCGACGCAATGGGCAATCTGATCGTCGAAAAGCGCGGAAAATCCCGCGCCGCGAAGAAAATTATGGTCTGCGCGCATATGGACGAGGTCGGCGTCGTCGTGACGGATATCACCGACGACGGCTACGTCAAATTCGCCTGCGCGGGTGGGATTGACCGCCGCGTTCTCATCGGCAAGCGAGTTTATTTCGGCGCGGCGAAAACGCCCGGTGTTGTCGGCTGCAAGGCCGTGCATTTGACGAGCGGAGCCGAGCGCGAAGCGGTGCCGAAGGTCGATGATCTGTATATCGACATCGGTGCGGGAACACGCGAGGACGCGGAAAAGCTCCTGCAAATCGGCGATACGGGGGCGTTTGACGCGACCGCGATTGAGTTCGGAAACGGGTATCTCGCCGCGAAAGCGATTGACGACCGCCTCGGCTGCGCCGTAATGCTGGAACTGCTGAAATCTGAACTGCCGCAGGACGTGACGTTCGTATTCACGGTTCAGGAGGAGGTCGGAGCGCGGGGCGCGCAGGCGGCGAGTTTCTCCGTCGCGCCGGAAATCGCGCTCGTGCTTGAAGCTACGACGGCGGCGGATTTGCCGGGCGTGAGCGAAGGGAAAACGGTCTGCAAGGTCGGCGGCGGAGCTGTGATTCCGTTTATGGACGGCGGAGCGATGTACGACCGCGCGCTGTGGGACCGGCTCACAAAAGCCGCGGCGGAGCGCGAAATTCCGTGGCAGACCAAGCGGTACATCTCCGGCGGTACGGACGCGCAGGCGGTTCAGCGGTCGCGCGCGGGCGTCGCGACGCTCGCGATTGCCGCGCCCGTGCGGAACCTGCATTCACCGCTCTGCGTCGGAAAAATCAGCGACTTCGACGCGGTTTTGGCGACGGCAAGGCTGTTTTTGGAGATTACTCAATGAGCCTTGAAATCACAGACAAAATCCGACAACTGTCCGAAACCGCAATGCGCGACATCGCGCCGCGCTTTGCGGAAATCGACGCCGTTGCTGAGGAGAACACGCGGCGCGTTTTGGACGCGTTCCGCAAGTTTCGCGTGTCCGAGGCGCACTTCGCGGGGACGACCGGCTACGGCTACGACGACCGCGGGCGCGAAACGCTCGACGCGATTTTCGCCGAGGTTTTCGGCGCGGAAACCGCGCTCGTGCGGACCGGCTTCGCGAACGGCACGCACGCGATTACGGCCGCACTGTTCGGCGCGGTAAAGCCGGGCGACAAGCTGCTGTCTGTCACGGGCGCGCCGTATGACACAATCCGCACAGCAATCGGAATCAGCGGCAACGCGCGCGGTTCCCTGCGCGAGTGGGGCGTCGGCTACGAGCAGGTGGACATCTTGGAGGACAAATATTCGTGGTTCAGCGCAATCCGCGAGGCGGCGGCCTCGCCGGGCGTCGCGGTGGTACTCGTCCAGCGTTCGCGCGGGTATTCGGAGCGCGCCGCGCTTACGGTCGCGGAGATTGGCGAGATTGCGGGCGCGGTTCACGCTGAAAACCCGCGAGCGGCTGTAATCGTTGACAATTGCTACGGTGAGTTTACGGAGACGCTCGAACCCTGCGCCGTCGGCGCGGATTTGGTCGCGGGTTCGCTGATTAAGAACCCCGGCGGCGGCCTGGCGCCTTGCGGCGGATACGTCGCGGGGCGCGCGGATTTGGTCGAGGGCGCGGCGTTTCGTCTGACAAGCCCCGGAATCGGCGGCGAGGTCGGCGCGACGCTCGGCGCGAACCGCAGCCTGTTCCAAGGTTTTTTTACCGCGCCGCACACGACGGCACAGGCGTTGAAAACGGCGGTTTTCTGTGCGCGTCTGCTCGAACTTTGCGGCTTTGAGCCGTCGCCGAAGTGGGACGAGCGGCGCAGCGATATAATCCAGAGCGTCAGGCTCGGCTCCGCGGAGCTTGTCAAGAAATTCTGCGCGGGAATACAGGCCGCGTCGCCCGTGGATTCGTTCGTCACGCCGGAGCCGTGGGCGATGCCCGGCTACGACTGCGACGTGATTATGGCGGCGGGCGCGTTCATATCGGGCGCGTCGATTGAACTCTCGGCGGACGCGCCTATGCGCGAGCCGTACACGGTTTATTTGCAGGGCGGACTGACATTCGAGGCGGGCAAGCTCGGAATAATGTCGGCTGTTTCGGCAATGATGAAATAGGACATACTTATGACCGCATAGACTTGCCGCAGGGGTGATTGTATGCGTTCACTTGTTTTGCGGCGCGGCTTCGCGCAGATGAGGGCGGCGGGACCGCAAACCGCGTCCGCGCGCGCGGGGATTATTCTGATTACGCTTGCGGTGATTATCTCCGCCGTCGGCGCGCTGTTTTTCGCGCGGGTGCGCCCGATTGTCGCGATCCTCGCCAAGGCTGCGGCGCGCGAGTACGTTACGACGGCGATAAATGACGCCGTGGAGAGCGAAATTTCCGCGGGTCGCCTGCGCTATGACGAGATTGTGACGCTCGAAAAGGACGATTCCGGCGCGATTACCGCGCTCGTGACCGATATGGCAAAGATTAATATCCTGCAATCGCGCGTGTCAAACGCGGTCGCGCGGAACGTCGTGAATGTAATGAGCGAGGATATGGCGGTTCCGATTGGCGACGCGATAGGCGGGATTATCTTCTCCGGCAGGGGACCGAAGGTCCCGATACGCGTGGAATCGGTGACGGATATTTCCGCGCAAATAGGCAACGATTTTTCAAGCGGCGGGATAAATCAGACGCGTCACAAAATAACGCTTGCAATCTCCGCGGAAATTGTTATACTAATACCCGGTGGCAGAACAACCGCCGTCGTCACGTCGGAAATCGCGATTGCCGAGACGATCATCATCGGCACCGTGCCGAACGTGTATGCAACTTACTGATGAAAGAGGAACAATATGAAAATCAAGAAAATTCTGGCTCCGGTGATTATCGTCCTTGTATTTGCGGTGATAATTGTCGGCAGCGCGCTCATTTCAAGGTGGATTACCGACTCGAATCCCGACGTCGCGCGTTTCGATTTTGAATACATCGAAATAAACGGCGTGAAGCTCTCCGAGGACAACCGCCAATTCGTCGTTGACGTCGGCGGGGAGGGCGTGTCGATGTGGATTGAGTGGATTAACCGCAAGGAAAACAACACGATTACGGACATAAAAACGGTTGAGGAAGCGCAATTCGCAATCAAAAACAATCCCGACAAAAAGGGCTGGGAGGACAAGGACGCAGGTCTGAAATACATTGAGTATCACGACCAGCATATCGGCGAACAGCGCGAAAAGGTCGATATCACCCTGCGCTTTATATACCGCGACAGCGACAGTATTCTCGTGCGGGTTTCGGTTGACTGGAAAGAAAATGCCTGACGCAATAAAAGAAATTAACGCGCTGCGCGCTGAATTGCGGCGTTATTCCGAGAGCTATTATAACGAGGATAAGTCGCTCGTAACGGACTTCGAGTACGACGCGAAAATGCGCCGCCTGCGGGAGCTTGAAGAGGCAAATCCGGAGTTGCGGGACGCAAATTCTCCGACGGTCGTCGTCGGCGGCGTTGCGTCCTCCGCGTTCGCGCCCGTGACGCATACGGTACCGCTGCAAAGCCTGACGGACGTGTTTTCGAGCGCGGAGGTTGAGGCGTTCTTCGAGAAAACAGCCGAGGCGGCAGGGCCGGACGGCTTCACTGTCGAGCCGAAAATCGACGGACTCTCCGTCGCGCTGTACTATGAAAACGGCGAGTTTGTGCGCGGCGCGACGCGCGGCGACGGAAACGTCGGCGAGGACGTGACCGCCAATCTTAACACGATTGCGTCAATCCCGAAAACGTTGAAAAACGTGACGAGCCTCGCCGTGCGCGGTGAGGTTTATATGCCGAAAGCGGTGTTTGAAGAACTCAACGCGGAGCGCGAGATACGCGGCGAACAGCTAATGGCGAACCCGCGCAACGGCGCGGCCGGTTCCCTGCGCCAGCACGACCCGAAAATCTGCGCCGAGCGGCGGCTCGATATCCTCGTGTTCAACATTCAGCAGGTTGACGGACGCGCATTTCAAACACACGCGGAAACGCTGGACTACCTGCGGGAGCTGGGTTTCCACACGATTGATTACACGGTCGCGGATACCGCGGTCGCGGTGACGGATGAGATCGCTCGAATCGGCGATGAACGCGGCAAATTCGACTTCGATATTGACGGCGCGGTGGTGAAAATCAACGCGCTTTCCGTGCGTGAGGAACTCGGCTCGACGAGCAAGGCTCCGCGCTGGGCCGTCGCGTACAAATACCCGCCGGAGGAGCGCGAAACGGAGCTTTTGGACATTATTATTCAGGTCGGGCGCACGGGCGTCCTGACCCCGAAAGCAGTGGTGAAACCCGTGCGGCTGTCGGGTACGACGGTCTCAAACGCGACGCTCCACAACGCGGATTTTATCGCGGAGCGCGATATTCGTATCGGCGACACGGTGATTCTCCGCAAGGCGGGGGAGATAATTCCGGAGGTTGTGCAGGTGGTTGCCGCTAAACGGCCGGACGGCGCGGTGCCGTATGAATTCCCCGCGACGTGTCCGGAGTGCGGCGGAGCGGTCAGCCGCGATGAGGGCGGCGCGGCAATCCGCTGTCACGGCGCGGAATGCCCCGCGCAGCTTCTGCGCAACCTCGCGCATTTTGCGTCGCGAAAAGCGATGGATATTGAGGGCTTGGGGATTGCGATCGCAAAGCAGCTTCTCGAAGAGAAACTCGTCGCTTCGGCGGCGGATTTGTATACGCTCGACGCAAAAACACTCGAAAAAATGGAGCGGTTCGGCAAAAAGTCGGCGGATAACCTCGTCGCGCAGATTGAAAAATCCAAGTCGCGCGGGCTTGCGCCGCTGCTTTACGCGCTCGGCATTCCGCAGATTGGGGAATCGGCGGCAAAGACTCTCGCCGCGCGGTTCGGCAGTATGGACGCGATAACCGCCGCGTCGGTTGAGAACCTTACGGCGGTTGACGATATCGGAGAAGTCACGGCTGCGTATCTTCGCGACTGGCTCGAAATGCCGCAGTCGCAGCACCTTTTAGGGAAACTGCGCGACGCGGGCGTAGATATGACGGCGGAGATAAAGTCGGAGGGCGGAAAGTTTTCGGGAATGACGTTCGTCCTCACGGGCGCGCTGTCGCGCTATACGCGTGACGAAGCCGCCGCACTCATTGAGGCGCGCGGCGGCAAGGTTTCGGGTTCCGTGTCAAAGAAAACGAGCGTGGTTGTCGCGGGCGAGGACGCGGGCAGCAAACTCACCAAGGCGCAGGAACTCGGCGTGCGCGTCGCGGACGAATCGGAGTTTGAGGAAATGCTGAAAGACTGAATCAGTCGCGTTTCGCCTTAATTGCCGCCGCAACTTGTTCGGCGAACGAATCGTAATCGTTGTACACAACGGCGTCGCCGAACGGGAATGTCTTTTCCGACAGCTTCATCGTAAAATTGTTTTTGGTATAGTAAGCCCGATAGTCATCATATGTATTATATTGCGGCGGCTCATCCCCTGAAATGTTTACAATGAAAAAAAGGGTCTTGTTGGGCGTGTGCATATTCTCTTCAATGCTGTCGTTGGAGAGCGTTATGTACTTCTGCAAATTGTGCGTACTGATTTCTTCCCATTTCGTTATTTGTCTGGCTTTATTGAAATAAGGGACTTTATCGGGAATAACAAACACCTGAAAATACTGATTGCCGTTAAGGCGAATATTCGCGGTTTCACCCAACATATTCTCGAAATAATTGTTAGAGTTTTGCGAGTAATTGCTCATTACATATTTTACGGCAATGCCGGCAACGGGTTTCCCGTTGTCGCTGATTGTTATGTCTACTTTTTTATCAATATATCGCCCTTTGATTGTACCCTCTTTACCTTCACCGTAGTCGAGCGAAGCGATTGTGTAATTACCGCCGTCGGCGTTCAGCCGCGACGCAATATTCTCGGCGATTGCGCCGTGCAGTATTTTGAGCTTTTCGTTGCTCCTTGCGCTTGTATTCAAATACTTCAGGAACGATTTTTTAAGCACTTCTAAAAAACGGGTGTTGTCCATTTTAACACGGTTCCTCTCCGAGTATGTATAGTTGAGGTATCGCTGCAAATCCTTTGACGAGAACGTGTAGTAGCCGCCGCTTTTATACTTGCCGAGCATCTCCGCGTATCCGGTGAAATTATCGTTAAACAAGCTCCGAAGCTCGTCAAGCCCGACGTCGGTTAAGATATACAGCCCGCCGTAAACACCGGTTCCGGGTGCGCACGGAGTCAGTTTTATGTCGGCCGCACTGCGGATTAAAGCGTTTACTGCATATTTGTTCCGGCCGACGTCGTTAAGCCCCTGTGACCGTCCGAATTCGTACCACGCGGCACCGCGGTCCAAACTGCGCGCTTCGAGCTTTTGCCTGTGCGCCTCGAAGTGCCGCTTAATGGCGGGAACCTCCGCGAGCGTCTCGTAAGGAATGAGTTTCCCGTCATTGTCGTACGGAAACAGACATTTCGTAAGATGACCGGTAGACGCTTTTACGATAGGAATTGTATAGTCGTCAAAGTCAAAATCCCTGATAAAAAAATTATCAAGAAGCGTTGCAAAACCGTTTTTCACTTCAAAAGTGAGCCGTTCGGTACCGTTCGGGTGAACCTTTTGCAGCGCGTTCAGGTGCTTCGGTTCCCCAAAATTAAATGCACCGTCAAAACAGAAATCATCGCACTTGTAATCGGAAATCTTTACCGGCTCGCGCAATTGCTCGTCATATTCATAGTATTCGACGCAGTCGCGCTTACCCTGTTTACAAAGCACCATAATCGCGGTATAAGCCGTCGCGTCAAAGGGCTGAAAATGTTTTAAGTCCACGATTTTTCTTATTTGCCTGCCGGCAATAAGCTGTTCGCGCATTGTTTTTCCCGCGACGCTGTTAAAGAGCGAACTCGGCGTAATATAACCGAGTATTCCGTGGTCTTTCAGCATTGACAGACCCAGCTCATAAAAGACGATGTACAAATCGGTCATACCGCTTTTTGCAAAGCGATATTGCTTGATAACGTCATAGTTATCAAGCAAATTGTGAACCCGCACATAAGGCGGGTTCCCAAGAACGAAATCCATTCTGCCGTCATACTGATGCGACGTCAGCGCGTCCGCGCAGTTGATGTCCCACGCGATGTCGGCAACCCCGAATTCAGCGGCGACAGCCGAAACATTTGCGCGGCACTTATCACACTCGGCAGCGTCTATTTCAATGCCGTGAATGTACCGCCCCAAGTCCCGCCGTATTTGCTTCGGCGACCTGTTTGCACGAAGAGCCTCCGCGCAATAACGGCGCACCATTTCAACCAGAAACGCACCGTCGCCGCAACTGTTGTCTATGGCGTGCTTTCCGAGAATCCGATTGCCGCTGTAATCCACTAAGTCCAGAATGTTTTGTACCAAAAACTGCGGTGTGTAGTAACGTCCGTTCGCCTTTTTATTTGTTATATTGTTTTGTGTGACTTTCATTTAGACGTCACCAGGTATTTCGTCAGAGTTTTCAGCACGTCCTTAATGTCGATCGGCTTGGCGAGGTGACCGTTCATACCGGCCGCGATAGCGCGGTCAATGTCCTCTTTATATGCGTTCGCTGTCAGCGCGATAATCGGAATCGTCGCCGCGTCGGCGCGATCCGTCATCGCGCGGATTGCGCGTGTGGATTCATAGCCGTTCATATTCGGCATCTGCACGTCCATAAGGATTAAATCGTAATAGCCCTCCGCGCTCGCGGCGAATTTGTCGGCGGCTATCCGCCCGTCCTCCGCTTCGTCAATCAGGACGTGCGTGTCGGCGAGCAATTCGCCGATGATCAAACGGTTAATGTCGATATCCTCCGCGATGAGAATGCGGTTGCCCGTGAAATCGGCGTTTTCAATGCCGATTTGCTCACCGGTGGCGGCATTATCCTCGGAATGCGTGCGATCCATATCAATCGTGAACGCAAACGTGGAGCCTTCGCCGAGTGTACTGTCCACGGTAATCTCGCCGCCCATTTGACCGACGAGGTTCTGCGAAATCGACAGACCGAGCCCCGTGCCGCCGAAGCGCACGGCGATGGAGCTGTCAGCCTGTTCAAACGCGTTGAACAGGTGATGAATGCGGTCCTCCGAGATGCCGATGCCTGTGTCCGAAATGCTGAACCGGACGCGAAGCGTTTCACCAAGCTCCTCCGTGTCGGCATAAAAGCGGATTACGCCCTCGTTCGGCGTGAACTTCACGGCGTTGCCCAAAAGGTTAATCAGCACCTGTTTCAGGCGCAGTTTATCGCCGATGACGCCGTAGTCGGTGATATCCTTGAAGTTGACTTCAAGCGCAATGTCTTTCTCGATGCAACGCTGTTCGATGATGTTTTCAACCTCGTCAAGAGCGGTGCGGAGCGCGAACTCATCGGTCGAGAGCTGGAACTTGCCGCTCTCGATTTTCGCCATATCAAGCACATCGTTCAGAATGCCGAGCAGATGGTGAGACGCGGCGGCAATTTCTTCGAGCGATGAATCCTTTTTTTCGAGGTTATCCGCGCGGTGAGCGATCTCCGTCATACCGATAACGGCGTTGAGCGGGGTGCGTATTTCGTGCGACATACGGGCGAGAAATTCGCTCTTCGCCTGCGAGGCGATCTGCGCGGCTTCGGTTTGAATTTCAAGCTCGGCGGTGCGGGCTGTCAGTTCCTTTGTGCGTTCAAGCACCGTACGCTCCAAGAGTATCGCGCCGCGCTTATTGCGCGCGAGCATAACGACCGCCATAATCAGCACCGCGAACAGCAGAAGTACGAGACCGATGAAGAACGGACGCTGCGCCTTGGCGACGGTTCCGGAATAGTCGAACACGCGGCGCGTCCAGCCGTCAACGATCATTTCCGTATCCACAAGGTCCTGCGCGCGGGAGATAACCTGTGTCAGTTCCGGCAGCGCGGCGTTTTCAGTCGGGAAAGCGAAGTAGACCTCGTACGGCCGCGCGAGTACGAGATTGGCACGGAAGCCCGTGCGTTCTTTCCAGTTTGTGAGGTCAAGCATCGTACTGCGCGTCCCCATCAGCAGGTCAATTTCGCCGTTTTCCAATGCGGTAATTGTCGCATTGTTTTTGTTGTAAATCGTGACGTTGCGGTGGTTCGGGAACATTGCGTTAAACGTATCGGAGTTTTCAACGCCGCTGAGCAGACCGATTTTCAGATACGGAATGTCAGAGAGCGTCACGTCGCGGAAGTCCGAACGCGATATAAACGCGTAGTAATCCACCTGATACGGGTGTTCGGCAAACGAGAAGTTGTCTGTCGTACTCGGCGAGCGAACTACGCCGGCGGACATATCGGCTGAACCGCTGTTGAGCGCGGCGGATTCGTCATCGTACGCGCTCTTGTCGATGTATTCAAATTGCATTCCCGTAATGGAGGCGATTTCGGACAGCAAATCAATTGTGATGCCCTGAAATTCGCCGTCCTTGTCGTTGAAAAAGCTGACGGGATAGTCGTCCGGCGCAAGCAGGACGCGAACGGGAGCGGCATCCTCTTCTCCGAGAGATTCGATGAACTCGCGCCCCTCGTCACCGAGACCCGAATACAGGCTGTAACCGAGATAATCGCGATAGCCGGATTCGTACATCTCGCGGAACTTATAGCTCCCGACGGATTCAATGTACTTTTGAACAACGGAAATAATCGGTGCGAACTTTTCGTTCTGCGTCGCCATTGAGACGGTGTTATAGGAAATAGGCTGAAATTCCTCGATGACAAGGTAGTCGTAAAACGAGAATATGCCCTCAACGGTTTCGTCCATTAACAGCGCGTCAATCTCGTTGAGCAGCAGCTTCTGATAAGCGTCCGTGTAGTTGAGTACGGAAACAGCCTCGAATTCACCGCTGTCCGAGAGGTAAGGCTCAACGATTTGCTGCGTACTCGTGCCTTCGAGGAAGCCGTAGCGAAGCGGATGGTTGTCGCTGTTGGAGACGCGGCTGCGCGTCAGTGCCATACCCTCCGTAGAGACGATCTTAATGCGCCGCTCGGCTATGGAGTCCGTCGTATAGAAACCGTCCTTGCCGTTCATCGCGGAGGAGATTTCGCCCGAAAAGGCGATATCGCCGCTCGCCAGACCGTTAAGCAGGACATTCCAGTCATAGATAACGGGGCGGAAGCGAATGCCGAAGAAGCCGGACAGCCATTTGCAAAACAGTACGGAGAAGCCCATCGTCGTGCCGGCTGCGGGGTCGTCAAAACATTCCGTGCTTTTTGACATTCCGTAGGTGAAGAGGGAGGTCTGACGCGCGAGTGCCTCAATCGCGTCAATCTCTTCCTGCGTAATGCCGTAAACGTCGCGGAACGTCATCTCTTCGCCGGACGACTGCACCGGCACATAAGTTTGCGCGGCACAGGAGACAAGCTGCGCCGCCATAACAAGCGACAGCAGTATTAATAAGATACGCTTGGAGTTACGCACGCAGCTCACCTCCAAATAATTGTGAGTTTTTTAACCGCCGAAGTAGGCGTCCAGTGCAACCTGATACGGCTCCGCATACTGGTCAATCAGTCCCTGCGAGTCCTGCGAACCCTGCATCAGGAACACGAGCGAGAAGTTTACCGTCTTGGAAAGACTGTCCCAGAGGTCAAAGCCCTGCCGCTGAGACATCATCAGCGCGTAGTCAAAGTTGCGTTCCGTCACATATTGCTCGCGTGACCAGTTGCGGTCGTCGGCGAGTTCAAGGTTGTAATTGTACCAGTTGAGCCAGTCGAAGATGACGTTGTAGATAAATTCCGCATCGGCGGCACCCTTGGGAAGCATATACCAGTTGCTGTCGGGCGAGGAATAGCTGTTCGTATCGGGATCGCCGGACGGTCCGCAGGGCCACGGCACGACGCCGACCTCAAACGGCAAATCCTTGCCGCCCTGCTGGTCGAAAATCCAGTCCGCGCCGATCCAGAAAGCGGAAAGCCCCTCCGCGTAAAGTTTGTTGTTGATTTCCCAGTTCGCGCCGTCCCACGGACGCGCGGTCTTGTCCGTGTTGTACAGCGCGTAGATGAAGTCCAGAACCTCGCGGGTTTCCTTTGAATCCAGCGTTTGCGTCTCGCCGGACGCGATACCCGCACCGTTACTCATCAGCAGGTTGCGGAGCATATCCGTCCAGTAACCGCCGTAGCCGTAGACGTTCGGAGTGCCGTCGTTATCCGGGTCAACCGTGAGCTTTCTGAGATATGTTTCCCATACGTCCCACGTCCATTCGCCGCGGTCAAATACATCCTGCGGATTTTCAAGCCCCGCGGCCTCAATCATATCGAGGTTGAACGCCAAGGGATACGCCGAGATGCCGCCGCTGTTTGACGGGTTAAAGAGGTAGGACTTATTCTGTCCCGCGAGTTTGAGATTTTTTGTGACGGACTGAGCGTCAAATACATCCGTACCGGACAATCCGATGTCCTCCAACGCGACCGCAAGTCCGTCGAGTACGGCGGGAATGCCGAACTGGCTGTCAACCTGATAAATGTCCACGTCGGGAATCCCCTCAGGAACGGAGGTGCGGATGCTCTCCTGAATGCCCTCAAACGTGAGGTTCACGTACTCAATAACGACGTTATACTTTTCCTCAATCTCGCGCAGCTTGTCGAGTCGCATCTGCGCGACCGCGATGCGGTGTTCCTTGTCGGCGCGCGTCGCCTCATCATCGTCGTCGGACAGATACGGCACGGATGCGTCGTCGTGAATATCCGTGTGCTTGGAGACGTAGTAAATATCCTGCCACGTACCTATGGTGATGATACGCCTGCCGTCCTCCGTGTAATGCGCGGTGTTGGGTGGCGGCGACGGCGAGGTTGACGGCGTTTCCGTCTCGGCGGCCTCGGTTCCGTTGCACGAGAAAAGCGCGAGGATGGCGGCGCACGCGAGCAGCGCGGCTAACATTCGTTTCAGTGTCATTGCGCGTCACCTCCCGTCAAATTTCCGACCGTTACGGAGAAAACATCGAGTTTTGCACCCGTGTCGCCGACGTACAGTTGATCAAGCAGACCCGTAATATCGTCGGAATTGAACGCCGTGATAATATCATCGTAGGTGTATTGCGCGATTGTGCCGGAATCGTTGACGTGCGAGGGGGCGACCTTTGCCCAACCCTCGCCGCCGGACCAGCTCTGCAAGATCAGTTCGGGAGCCGTTTCGGACGCGTAATAAACAGTCACGACAGTGTTCTGCGCAATGACCGCAGCGTCAAACGCGCCGCCGCCGTGAGTTGTCGTTACGGCAACAGCCTGACCCCAGCCGCCGATAGAACTGCCTGTCGCGCCGCCGATAACGGCTTCGCCGTCAACTCCGAGCAGGTTACTGCGGTCCGGTTTGCCGAAACCCTCCGGCGCGGCAAACCCCGCGTCGGGGTCTGCGTAAAGCTCGGTCCCATTCACATCATAGAAGCGGAGGCCGAGGATATACAGGTTCGTCGGCGCAAGCCCCGCGGTGATTGCGTTGTCCACCTCCTTTGTGAAGATGAACATATTATACGCGTCCGGAATCATATATTCCACGTCGTGCGCGAGCGCAATGCGGGCGATATTCGGATTTTTGGAGGCGAGGTAAACGCTCCACGGGTCGGGCGCGCTTTGCAGCCTGTCCGCGCCGGAAAGAGCGGAGATTGTACCCGAAACGGCGTAAAATTCGCCGATGCTCTCGGTTTCAACATCGACCTCCATTGTGCGCATACTCGACACCGCGCCGCCGAGCAGGCTCGACACGTCAATCGCGAGATACGGTGTCCCGCCGGCGGAGACGTCAACGAAAAGCGCGTTTTTGCCGTTGCGCTCCACAATCGACAGATTTGTCTTGCACGCGTCCGGCGAGGATTCGTAAGACCGGATAAAGGCGTAGTTGCCGTTTGCGAACAATTCAGTGTTCTCAGGCGGCGGACTTGCGGATTCCTGACCCGCGTTGCCGCAGCCGGCAATCACCGCGAAAAGCGTAAGCGCGGCAATTATTGAAACTGCTGTGCGGCGTTTCGCATATGCCATATACATAATCCCCTATCATAGTAAAATTCACCAAATATTACTGATTTTTATTGTACCATAAACGGGGCAGCATTTCAAGTGTTATTTTTTGTTGCAAATATTAAAATTTTTGTAACCTTTTGACGACAGATATGAGCTTTGCTATATCGCGCTCCGTATTGAACGCGGAGACGGACGCGCGGACGGTTCCGCGGCTGATTGTACCCGCCGTTCGGTGCGCCTCCGGCGCACAGTGCAGACCCGCGCGGACGGCGATTCCGCGCTCGTTGAGACGCTCGGCGATGTCCTCACAACCAAGATTTTCAAGCGTAAACGACAGCACGCCGCCCTGTGCGCGGTCGCTGCCGAAAACAGTAACGCCGGGAACGGACGCAAGTTCGCGCCGCGCGATTGAGATTAGACGAGCCGCGTGCGCGCCGATCTGCGCAACGCCGCGCGAGAGAACGAATTTCAGACCCTCGCGCAGCCCCGCGATGCCCGGCATATTGTGCGTTCCCGCTTCAAGCCCGTCGGGCAGGAAATCCGGCATAGTGTCGGAGAGGGAATTCGAGCCGCTGCCGCCCTGAATTATACCGTCTGTGTAATCCCTGCAAAGCAGCAGCCCCGTTCCCTGCGGTCCGTACAGCCCCTTATGTCCGGGCATAGCGATGAAATCCGCGCCGAGCGCGTCAAAGTCGAGCGGCAGGCTTCCGGCGGACTGCGAAGCGTCGATAATCAGCGGGACGCCGCGCTCGCGGCACAGTGCGGCGACGCGCTCAACGGGCAGAATGAAACCGAAAACATTGGACATCGCCGTCGTGACGACGAGGTCAATACCGCCCGCGTCAAGCCTGCGCTCAAACTCAAAGACCGCGGATTCCGGCTCGAACAGTTCGCTGCGCGCGATGATAAGCTCCGCACCGGCGGCGCGGAGCGGCCGCATAACCGAGTTGTGTTCGTAACCGGAGACGAGGACGCGGGAACCGCGCTTTGCGAGGGCTTTTACGGCGATATTTAGTCCGTGCGTGGCGTTGGACGTGAAGATCACGTTCGACGGGTCGGAGACGTTAAAAAGTTGTGCGGCAAGCTCGCGGCAGTCAAACGCGATTTCGGCGGCGCGCATTGACGCGGCGTGTCCGCCGCGCCCCGGCGACGCGAGAGTGCCGACGGCGTTTTTCATCGCGGCGGCGACGGCGCGCGGCTTTATTAATGTAGTCGCGGCGTTGTCGAGATAGACGTTATTCTTCATCGCTGAATTCCCCGAACAAGCCGTTTTCCGACTGCGCAAAGACGCGCGCGGGCGGCAGTCCCGCGTTCTTGATTGCGACAAGTGCCTCGGTCATATGCCGACCTGGAATGCGGACGCAGTACGAACAGCCGTCAATGGTCAGCTCCTTCGGCGTCCGTGTGACGACGGCGGTTATGCCCGTTCGGTCAAGCGCGCGAGCGGTGCGCTGTGCGTATGTAACAGAGCGGCAAATAAGTAAATAGTTGAGCATATCATTATCCTCCGTTGGTTCTTTGGAACATAATATGCCGATTGCAATCCGCCCGTGACTGTGATAAAATAGCAAAAACAGCCGCGTGGGAGAAAAGAGGTTCGTCGTTGATATTTAACTCTTATAACGAGAAAGAAACGGAAAATATCGCTGAAAAACTTGCCGTAACATTAAAAAGTGGCGATATAATCACACTTTACGGCGATTTGGGCGTGGGAAAAACAGCGTTCTGCCGCGGCCTTGCGCGCGGTTTGGGCATTGCGCAGCGCGTGACAAGCCCGACCTTTACGATTGTAAATGAGTATTCGGGCGGCGCGCTCCCGCTGTTTCACTTCGATATGTACCGCCTCGGCGGCTCCGACGAGCTTTTTGAGCTGGGCTTTGACGACTACACGGAGCGCGGCGGTGTGGTCGCGGTTGAGTGGAGCGAGCGCGTCGCGGACGCGATGCCGCCGGACGCGATTAAGGTGACGATTACGCGCACGGGGGAGACCGAGCGGACGATAGAGATAACGGGGAGTGAATTATGATTACACTGTCGATTGAGGCCTCCGCAAAGGCCTGCTCCGCCGCGTTGACGGACGGGGAAAGGCTGATAGCGCAATACTTTCAGAACAGCGGACTGACGCACAGCCGCACGCTGCTCTGTATGGTTGAGGACATCCTGAAAAATAACGAGCTTGCCATAGCGGACGTTTCGCGCATCGCCGTCGGGCGCGGCCCCGGCTCGTTTACGGGCATTCGTATCGCGCTCGCCGCCGCGAAAGGCCTCGCGTGGGGCGCAAATCTGCCGCTGTGCGGCGTGAGTACGCTCGAAGCGGCGGCGAGCGTCTTTGTCGCTGAAAACACTATAATCTGCCCGACGATGGACGCGCGGCGCGGCGAGGTTTACAACGCGCTCTTCGAGGTTTGCGGCGGCAGTCTGACGCGCCTTTGCGCGGACCGCGCACTTCCGGCGGCGGAGCTTGCGGCGGAGCTGAAACGCTCCGAAAAGCCGATTCTGCTCACGGGCGACGGCGCGGAGCTGACCGCGAAAGCGTTCGCGGAGTGCGGCATCGCGTTTCGGCTTGCGCCGCCGCTCCTGCGCCTGCAATGCGCCTACGGCGTCGCCCTCGCGGCGCGGAACGCGCCCGACGACGCGGAGCTTGAACCGAATTATTTGCGCGTTTCGCAGGCGGAGCGCGAGCGGGGAGCGGCATCGCAAACCGACAGGGAGAGTAAAATATGAAAAAGTTAAACACGCGCAGTCTGGTGGTGTGCGCGATAATTGTCGCGCTGTGTCTGGTTCTCGGTTCCCTGAGTTACGGTATAATACAAATGTTTGCGGAGGATAAAAATATGAAACACGAATTTGACGAGTACGAGGTCACCTTTTCCGCGGACGCGCGGTACCCGATAAGCGGAACGCTCACGGTTCCGCGAACGGAGCGGCCGCCCGCCGCCGTCGTTCTCGTCCACGGTTCGGGGCGCGTTGACCGCAACGAAACCGTCGGCGCGAATTATCCGTTTAAGGAGATAGCCGAGGGGCTTGCGGAGCGGGGAATCGCGGTTTTGCGCTATGACAAGCGCACCTACACCTATAATATGCCCGTCGCGGAGAGCGCGGACATCACAGTCGACGCGGAGGCGACCGACGACGCGGAGGCGGCAATCCGTTTCCTGCGCGGTGACGGGCGCGTTGACGGCGACGGGATTTATCTGCTCGGTCACAGCCTCGGCGCGGGGCTTTTGTCGTACATCGGCAAAAACGAGCCTGTCAAGGGCTACATAGTTATGGCGGGGACGCTGAAAACACTTTGGGAGGTAATCATCGACCAAAATCTCGCCGCCCTCGCCGAGAATCCGGAGTTTGACACGCCGGAGCTGCGCGAACAGCTCGACGCGGAAACGAAAAAGACAGCCAACCTCGCCGAAATGTCCGACGAGGACGCGAAAAACACGGTGCTTTTCGGCCTGCCAGCTACGTATCTGCGCTCGCTTGAGCGGATAAACGCGCCGGAGCTGCACCTCGCAGACGACAAGCCGGTTATTGTGCTGCACGGAGGCCGCGACCGCCAAGCGTTTCCGGAGTATTTCGAGCAGTGGAAAGCGGCCCTCGCCGCGCACCCGAACGCGGAATTTATTTTGTACCCGGAGTTGAATCACCTCTTCGGCGAATACGCGGGGGAGCCGCTGCCGTATCTGCAACTCAGCGGGGAATATGATGCGCGCACGCCGATACACGCCGCGGTGTTAAACGACGTTGCGGGCTTTATCGCGCGCGGACAGGAGAGTAAAATATGAAAAACCTAAACACGCGCAGCCTTGTGGTGTGCGCGATGATTGCCGCAATCTACACCGCGCTGTGCCTTGTCTTGCAGCCGATTAGCTACGGAATGTTGCAGGTGCGGGTCGCCGAGGCACTGACGCTGCTCCCCGTGTTCTCGCCGATTGCGATTTGGGGCGTCACGCTCGGATGTGCGCTCTCGAACCTCGTGGGCTTTATGACCGGCGCGAACATTCTCGGCTTTTTGGATGTGATTTTCGGCACGGCGGCGACGTTAGTCGCGGCTCTGCTCAGTTACAGGCTGCGGAGGGTGCGGACCTTCGGGCTGCCAGTCCTCTCGGCAATTCCGCCTGTTTTGCTCAACGCCGCCGTAATCGGCTTGGAGCTTTCGGTGCTGGAAACCGGCGGCTTCAACCTCGCCGCGTTTGCGATTAACGCGCTCTATGTGGGCGTCGGGCAGACGATTTCCTGCTTTGTGCTGGGTCTGCCGCTCGTGTACGTCCTGCGGAAAACCGGCGTCGCGGAGCGGATTAAGTAAAGTGCATTGACAATCAAGCGGTTTTGTGAAGAAGTTCAAAAATTTTGGGAGGGAAAGTAAATGAAAAAGTTAGCAGCGGCATTCCTCGCGTTGACAATGATAGTGGCAATGTTTGCCTGTACGGCGAAGAAAGAACCGGAACCGGTAGCGGAACCGACGATTGAGGAACCCGCAACGGCAACGACACCACCTGCCGACACCACGCCGAGTAATAATGACAGCGGATTTTCGTCATCTGTCATTGGCAGATGGACTGCGGAGGACACCAACGGTGCGCTGGCAATAGAGTTCAAATCGGACGGTATTGTCATTGGGTACATTGAAGGCAAAGCGCGTGAAGGCACGACTACTTATAGTGTGTCCGGCACTGAAATCACGATTACTCCCCCTGATGGTAAGACAGAAGTTATGATAATTGAAGGGAATACGATTATATCCGAGGGCGGCGGGCTGAAGATTGTGTATATAAAAGACTAACAGCATATTATGATTGGTAAAAAGCCCGCCATCGGCGGGCTTTCTTATGTAAACTAATCCTTTTTTGTAATCTCCACGAACCCCTCGTCGGCATTGACAAGCACCCAGTCGCCCGTTTCAATCACCGAGCAGGGGTCAACGTCGAAGTCGGTCATCGACGGGATTTGCGCAGTCGCGGCGGCGGCAATCGAAAGCCCGTTGCCCTCCGTGTGCAGGAACGCGGCGGGAACCGCGCCGCGCGCGTAGCCCATAAACCCGCCGGAGCCGCGCGGCGACGGGTACACAAGCACCTTGCCCGTGTAGGGAACCTTGAACAGCGGGTGGTTGCGCTCGGTCGTGTAGCCCTTTTCCGAATCGACATTCGTGAACCCCTCTAAGGGCTTGGGCGATACGAGCGCCTCGGCCTCAACAATGCCGGGCCATTCGGCGCGGCCGTAAATTCTGATTTTTGACATTAGAAAGCACCTCCGACGCTCTTAAATTCCCCTCTCCATTTGCCGCTCAACGCCGCGTCCACGCAGTCGTCCTGCGTGCCGTAGCAGACCTGCAAGCGGTTGTCGTCGTCGGGATAACAGCCCGTGATGTAGTAGCTCTGTTTCGCGGAATCGACCGCGATATTGTGAACGTAATCCGGCACGCCACCCATCGCCGCCATACAGGTCCCGTCCATCAGCTTCGCGCCCGCGTCCTCAAAGATTTTCAGATAGCCCTGCTCCTTTGCGACGTTGTAGAGCCACGGCGCGGTCATAATCCACAGCGGGATTTTGACCTTTTTGCCCTCTAATTTCCGCGCGAGGAGCATCATATCCACGGCGTTGAGGTGCGGACAGCCGAGGTAGACCATATCCACGTCGTCGGACGTGTGGAAGTTCAGCTTCTCGTACGTCGCGCGCAGAACATTCTCGCCGATTAGCGCCGTCCGCTGCGGCTTTTTGCCGCCGAACGCCGCGTCGAGCGTCGGAGCCTCCGGCGTGGAGCCGGGGATATGGTACATACGAATCGACCCGCCGGTATTCATTCCGGCGTTCATCTTGCAGAATTGCGTCGTCGTCGGCTTCGCGGTTCCCGTAATCGCGGGGACGGCAAGCCCGCAGTCCTCGCCGATTGCGAAGCCGAGCAGATCCCATTCCGTGTCCGTGTGAATCAGCCGTTCCGTTTCGACAAGCACGGTCGCGAGACGGTTCTCCGTGACGTGCATATCGTAGTACGGAGCCTTGCCGAGGAAGCACGTCGCGAAAGAGCCGTCGATGTTGCTCCGCGCGCCCAAAACCGCATTGCAATAGGGGATTGCGGAGCTTTCATTCCACGAGCAGTGCTGGCCGATTGTCGGCAGGTACGACGCGGTGAGATAGCTCGCGCACGAGTGCGTTTGGAGCATTCCCATCTTGCGGAATTCGACGTAAAATTCCTCGTGCATAGATTTTTCGTGAAAATCGCAGTCGTCGAAACGCCCGTTGCCGTGGGAGCGGGAACACATATCGCAGCCCTCCCAGCCGTGAATCGGAGACATCTCTGTAAACGGCGACTTGTTGGAGAACGTCGGGATTTTGAAAACGCCGCCCGCCGCCGTGAGCTTTTTCAGCTCGTCGAGCGAAATTTCGTGGTGGAACGTCATCGTCGTCCACGGCGTATGGAAGTCGCCGGTGCCGTCGAGGTCGATAATCGTGTCCGTCCCCGCGACCTGACACATCTCGACGAGCCATTGCATTGTCAGTTGCGGCACTAAGCCGTCCTCGCCTTGCAGCATTCGCTTTTCCGCGTCGTTGAGCTTAACGTCAATCATAGAAAAACCTCCTGAAATCCGAAAATTTTATTAAGTCAGTTTATCACGGGAATGGGGCAGTGTCAAGGCGTTCTAATCAACTCCACCAAATCCCTCTCCGCGCCGAAGCCGCGAACGTATTCGGCAAGCCCGACCCCGCGTTGCCAAACGATGCGTTCATAAAAGCCGGTTTCCACTGCGGAATTGTACTCCCCGTACTCGCCGGAATCCTGTGCGGAGCAGACGCGCGTTTCGGCACCGTCGTCATCAAGCTTCCAAATGTTGTCGCCGTCAATGCGAAACGCACCGATGATTATGCGCTCCCCAAGGTCGGGTTGCACCGACAATTCGTAAACGTCGGTCGCGTCTGTTGCCGCAACGTCAAGCGCGACGGCACACTCGCGGAACCCTTCGCCATAGCTGTATCGCAGTTTGTATTCGGTTTTGGCAACAACAGGGTTAGGATTTATGTATATCGGTTCCGCGTAGTCGCTTATTTCCGAATAGGAACCGTCCTCGCCGGACAATGCTTCGCAACTTCGCTCAAAAATCGCGAAGTCGCCCAATCCGTGCGGCAAACCAACAATCAATCCGAGTTTGTCGCCGTCAACATAATAGTCGTATTGATGTCCGTAGTCAAAACTGCTGATGCCCCAACTGTAACGCTTCGCAATTTCTTCAAATGTGATGTAATCCATAAGGTCGTTCACCGAAAACGCGACCTCAAACTCGCAGTTTGCAAGCGCGGCGGTCACTTCGTCCACGTCGAACAGTTTTTCTAGCGGCAGAATCTCGCCGGTTTGCATATCAATATTCACGGCAAAAGCGAAGTAGGTCGGGTGCGCTGTCCGTGCGACATATACATTGGAATCGTTTACAATGCTTAAAAGTGTGTCGTCTTGATGTTTTATCTCGTACTCGCACGTTATCGTGTCGAATCCGTCCCATTGCCACGAGGACATATAAAGGCCGAGAAAAACCGTGAGCAGTTTCGCGTTTATGCGCGACTGTAAAGATGCGTCCGCAAGTCCGGAAACTTGGGGATACGGAATTTCTATATCACAGCCGAGTTCCCCGACATTGTGTTCGGAGTATCGCGCCGTCACTACTTCGTAGGCGGGGGGCGGCACGGTTTGCGAAACAGAGCAGGCGTGCAGTGCAAACAGTAGTACGAATATAGTTGTTATTGCGCTCTTGTTCACTTAATTACCTCACATATCTTTTTGTATGTAGCTTCACGCTCCGCAAGACCATTAGTACCGCCGTTTATTATACACGCCGCAAATAAATTCGTCAATCACTTGACTATTTTACCTAACACTGTTATAATTTTATTCGGAATTATCCCCTAACGCACGGTAACTGATATACATTCAGCAAAATGCCGAATGACTTTTGGATATGGCTTACTAACTCAATTTTATTAAAAATTTAAGGAGTTATTTTTTATGAT